>JBBSEZ010000250.1:0-14487 GCA_038239195.1 Gemmatales bacterium | reverse complement strand
ACCTGCCCGGCTACGTCGTCCTGCTCGACTACCCCGAAGGCCCTCCCGGCGGCGCCCGCAACTGGGGCACCGGCTTCATGCCCTCGACCTACCAGGGCACCCGCTTCCGCGCCGGGAACACGCCCATTTTCCATCTCCAACCGCCCGCCGGGCCGCCCGCCGCCCGCCGCAACCAGCTCGACTTCATCCAGGAGCTCAACGCGCGACACCTGGGAGGGCGGCGCGACGAGGGCGACCTGGAGACGCGCATCGCGTCGTACGAACTGGCCTACCGGATGCAGTCGGCGGCGCCCGAGGCAGTCGATCTCGGCGCGGAGACGGCCCAGACGAAGCGCCTCTACGGCATCGACGACAAGGCCACCGAGCGCATGGGCCGCAACTGCTTGCTCGCCCGCAGACTGGTCGAGCGCGGCGTGCGCTTCGTGCAGCTCTACTCCGGCTCGGGCAGCAAGTGGGACGCGCACGGCAACGTCGAGACCAACCACGCCCGCTACTGCCGCGAGAGCGACAAACCGATCGCCGGGTTGCTGGCCGACCTCAAGGCGCGCGGGCTGCTCGACTCGACGCTGGTGGTGTGGGGCGGCGAGTTCGGGCGGACGCCGATGAGCGAGAGTGGGGCGGGGCGCGACCACAACCCGTTCGGCTTCACGATGTGGATGGCCGGCGGCGGCATCAAGGGCGGCATCGCCCACGGCGCGACCGACGAGGTCGGGCTGTACGCCGTCGAGAAGCGGACGCACGTTCACGACGTTCACGCGACGATCCTGCACTGCCTCGGGCTGGACCACAAGCGGCTGACGCTGATGCACAACGGCCGGGACGAGCGCGCCACCATCAACGGAGGGAAGGTGATCGGGGAGGTGCTGAAAAGCCCTCCTCCCGCCGCCACATGATCGCGCGCCCCCTCCGGTTCGCCAGCTTCCTGGCGCCCGACCTGCTCCCGGTCTATCGGCTCGTCGCCCGCCACGTCGGCGAGCGGCTCGGGCTGCTCACCGACCTGTTCGTGGGCGACGACTACGCGCAGCTCGCCGACGCCGACGTCAGCTTCGTGTGCGGCCTGGCCTACGTGGAGCTGGCGGGGCCGGGCGGGCTGCCCCTGGAGGCCATCGCCGCCCCCGTGCTGGAAGGAGAGCGCTACGGCGGGATGCCCATCTACTTCTCCGACGTCATCGTGCGCCGCGACAGCCCATTTCGATGCTTCGCCGACCTGCGCGGCCGGTCGTGGTCCTACAACGAGCCGCGCTCGCACTCGGGGTACGGCGTGACGCGCCATCACCTGGTGCGCCTGGGCGAGACCAACGGCTACTTCGGTCGGGTCGTGGAGGCAGGCTGGCACCAGCGCTCGATTCGGCTGGTGGCGACGGGCGAGGTGGACGCCTCGGCCATCGACTCGCAGGTATTGGCGCTGGCGGTGAGGGCTCGCCCCGAGCTGAGCGAGCGGCTGCGGATCATCGACGCCCTGGGGCCCTCGACGATTCAGCCGGTGGTGGCGGGGACGTGGCTGTCGCCGGCCCTGCGGGCGGACGTGCAAGGGGTGCTGCTGGAGATGGGCGAGCAGACGGGCCTGCGGGCGCAGATGGCGCGCGGGATGATCGAGCGGTTCGTGAAGGTCGAGGACGGGAGCTACGACGATTTGCGGCGGATGCGGGCGGAGTGCGCGGCGGCGGGGCTGCTGACGTTGCGGTGAAGGCGAGGTTCGCGGGGCGGCTCGGCCTACGGTGCCGGGGGGGCGCCGTTTCCCGAACTCGGCGCCTGGAGCTCCAGTTCGGTCACGAGATACAGGTCCACCAAGCTGAACGAATCATCGGCTCGGTAGACGATGATCGTCCGCCCGCCGGGAGACTGCGAGACGAAGTCCCGGTGCGGGACCTCCAGCGCCCGGCCGTCGGCCAGGTGGATCGTGAACGGGCGGAACGGGTTTGCCTCCCGCAGTGTCCGGAGTTGTTCGGCAGTCATCGCTCTCCCCAGGTTTCGCTGTCGGAAGTTCTTCGACGTTTCGGATCGGGGCCGCCCCCCATCATACCACGTCCTCCTCTACCTCCTCCTCCGCTTCCACCGCTTCCACCTTCGCTTCTCCCGGATCGACCCCGTTGACCAGCGTCGCCATCAACCTCGCGTGGCCCTCGTCGAGGACGTTGAGGAAGAAGCTCAGCAGCCCCATGATCTGCGCCGAGGTCGCCTCGCCGTCGAGGATGACCAGGTCGCCGAAGACGGCCACCTCGCCGTCCTGGGGGTCGAGCGAGAACTTGACGGCGCGGTAGTGGTAGTTGAGCGCCAGCAGCAATTTCGCGACAGCGGGGAAGTACTTGTGTGTTGTCGGGCAGTGGGCATACTCGACCGAGCGCACCTGGAAGAACGCCCCCTCGCCGTCCACGCTGGTGGTCAGCACGAAGCGCTTGCCCGACGAGGAGCCCATGCCGAACATCACCGCCGGGCGCGCGGGGTGCGTCCAGTAGGTGACCTCGAACTCCTTGAGGACGTCCGTCATCGCCTCGAACGTCAGGCCCATCGGCGACCCCTTTCTGCGGCCCGCGCCCCGCAAGCGGGGCGGCTAAATGGGGGCTCAACTCAGTTCGATCAACAACCGATCTCCCTCGCGCCTCCGCTCGCTGCGGCCCTGCGCGGCGCCGTTCGCCGTCGGCGCGGTGATGTGGACGCGCCCTACCCCGCCGTCCAGCTCGCCCAGCGAGGCGGCGATGTTCAACTGGTCGAGGATGTGCGTCCGCACCAGACTGGAGAGGTAGCGGGCCCCCAGGTTCTGCTGCTTCTGCCACAGCGTCGCCAGGTGGTCGATCACCTCCGCCGACCAGTCGAGCTCCTTGCCGCGTACTTTGGCGAAGGTCTGCAGCTCGGCGAGTTGCTTCAGCAGCACGCGCTTGACGTGCTCGGCGCTGAGGCCCTGGAACAGGAAGACGTGCTGCACCCGGCCGAGGAACTCCTGTCCCAGGCCCGTCGAGAGCAGGTCGCGCTCCAGGTCGGCCGTGCGCGCCGACGGCGCCTGCGAGGCCCGGGCGGTCGGGTTGAAGACGATCGAGCCGCGCTCCGGGTCGGAATAGCTCACGCCGGCGTTCGAGGTGAGGACGACGAAACAGCGGCGGAAGTCGAGGTCGTTGCCTTCCGAGTCCTGCGCCTTGCCCTCGTCGAGGATGCGTAGCATCAGCCGGCCCACGGTCGCGTCGGCCTTCTCGAACTCGTCGAAGAGCAAGACGCACTCCGGGAAGTCGCGCACGCGCACCAGCAGGCCATCCCGACAGCCCGGCACGTGGCCCCGGTAGCCCGGCGCCACCCCGAGCAGGCGCCAGGTCAGCGTGTTGGCCTCCCAGCCCGAGCCCGAGCCCTGCAAGTTCTGGCAATCGACGCGCACCAGCGCCTCGCGCCCCCCGCCCAGCAGGCGGGCGAGCTGGAGTGCCGTCTCCGTCTTGCCCACGCCCGTCGGCCCGCCAAAGAGGAACACGCCGCGGGGCCCGGGGCGCAGGAACCAGCCGTTGTCGGCCCGTCCCGCCACCACCGCCTGCGCCAGCTTGTGCAACACCTCCTCCTGCCCGACGATCTGCTCCAACAACTGTTTCGTGAGCTCCTCGACGCCCAGCGCAGGCCCGGGCACGACAACCGGGCCCACGAAGTCCTCGACGGCCTGGAGGAGGTGCGCCTCGGTGAGAGCGGGCGCCGGCGGGGCCTCCATCACGGCCCTGGCGCAGGCCGACTCCAAAAGGCGCAGCGACTTCTCCGGCTGGTAGCGCTCGCGCAGGTGGGCGTCGGCCAGGGCGATGGCGCGCGGCAACAACTCGGCCGGCACCTGGAGGGGGGCGAAGTGCTGTTCGAGCCGGCCGCGCCGGCCCTCGACGATGCGCAAGAGGTCTTCGCCACCCGGAGGGGGCAGGTGCAGCACGCGGAAGCGGCGCGACAGCGACCCGTCGAGCTCCGCCATGCGGGCCAGCTCCTCGGTCTGCAAGCAGCCGATGCAGGTGATGGAGCCGCTATCGAGAGCGTGCTTGAAGCTGTCGAACAGTTCCTGATGAAGGCTCAAGCGATGGAGCAGGCCGAGAAAGGCGTAGAAGCGATCGACGCACAGCACCACGCCTTCGAGCGATTCGAGGGCGCGCAGGAAGTTGCGCACGCGCTGGAAATCGACCGCGGGGTTGCCGTCGGGAGAGGCCCCCGCGCCGCGCGGGAACTGAGGCGACAGCTCGAACAGTTCGAGTTCACGTAGCGGCGCCGGCAGGCCCTCGGGGCTTTGGAGGCGCTGCGCCAGGGCACGCAAGAGCGAGGTCTTCCCGACGCCAGGCGGGCCGACCAGGAGCACGTTGCGGCTGCGCGGGGTGAGCAGGTGGAGGAGCAACGAGCGCACCTGGCGCTCGAGCAACACCTGCGTCGCGGGGCGGGCCGCGCCGGTCAAGAACGTCCCCTCGCCGCTCAGGGCTCGCATGAGGCCCTTGCGGCGCTCGGCACGGACGTCGGGCGCCGGCGGGGCGGGGGCGAGGGCAGCGATGAGGGCGAGTTGCTGGGGCGGGGGCAGGCCGCGCCCTTCGAGGGCAGCGCGGCCCGGCTCCGAGGCCACGAGGGCGGCGAAGAGGGCGCGCGGGTTGACGGGGGCGCGCTCGGCCACGTCGAGCAACACCTGCTTGAGGCCTTCGTCCACGCGCGCCGGGCCTGCCTCCTCGCGGAGGGACGCCGGCGCGGGAAAGAAGCGGACGAACGGGGCGAGCCCGGGCTGGTCCTTGAGGTCGGTGACGTGGACCAGCGCGTCGAGCAGCGCCGGCACGTCGAGGCGGGCCCCCTCCGCGAGGGCGCGCTTGGCCGCGTCGAGGGCCTGCCGGCAGCGGTCATCCAGGGGGCTGATCAGGTTGCTCATGGGCGGCCCGTCACGTGGGGTTGGTCGGTCGCAGCGCCCCGGGCATCGGGAAGCTCGTCTGCGCGTTCAGCGGCACCCCCTCGGCGGGCAGGGCCGGCTTGAACGCGTCGTTCAAGGTCGAGGCGGGAAGGACCAGGGCGCGGCCCTTTTCGAGGGCCGTGTTGTACCGCAGGGCGGGCGCGGCTCGGCGCCGGGAGGGGGGGCGAGCGGGGCCAGTGTCGGGAGCGAGCTCGGACATGGAACGACCTCCTTGGGAGAGGGGATTGTAAGCGCCACGCCGGCCGGGGAACAGGGAGCGCCTCGAAGCGTGCCCGGAGACATCCCACTTCGTTACCCGACGTGCTGCCAGAGCGGGGGCGGCGTCAACGACACCGGTCGGGCTCGAAGGGGGAAGACGCTGAGCCACCGGCCGGCGGGACCGCCCGCTTTGTGCTCGCCCTCTCCGTCTCCCATCTGTTATCTTCATGCGTGCGTCGAAGGGCGCTCGAGGAGGCCTCCAAGTGCCGCCCTTGCCTCTGAAGTTGAAGGACTGGTGAAAATCATGCTTCGGAACAAGATCAACGTCGCAACGGTGCTCCTGCTGCCGCTGGGGGTGTTCGCGGCGATGAATGGCGCGTTCGTGCAGCAAATCCTGGACGTGCAATCGGAAGCGCGCTCGGAGACAAACAGCAAGCCCGCGAAGCGGACGCGCGTGATGGTGCAAGATTTTGAGAAGGCTTCTTCTTTGCCCACGGTTTGGGTCGTCAACGTCCCGAACAAGAACGCCTCGGTCCAGCTATCGACCAATCGCGTACGCGGCCACGAGCCGAGCAGTAGCCGCGAGCCTTGTGGAGGGATAAAATTCCGGCATGGTGCCTATCTGCATGGTGACTGAGGAGACGCTGAACCAACTGCCGGATGACGTGCGGGCGTACCTGCGCGCCCTGCGCCGCCGCGTCATCGAATTAGAGCAAACCGCTCCTCGGCAACGCATTGCCGAGTTGGAGGCCGCCAACCGGAAACTCCAGGTCGAACTCGACGACCTGCGGGACTCGTTTCGCCAGCAGCAGGCCGAACTCCAGCAGCAGTTAGCGGACACGCGGGCCAAGCTCCAGACGAACTCCAGCAACTCCTCCTTGCCTCCCTCGTCGGACCGCTTCCGCGTCAAGCGCCGGCCGCCGCCGGCCCCCGGGCAGCCGCGCAAGAAGCCCGGCGGGCAACCCGGCCATCCCCGCCAGCAGCGCCTCCTGGTCCCCAGCGACCAGGTCCGCGAGACGATCCCCTGTAAGCCCCACGACTGTCGCCGCTGTGGCCGGCTGAAGTCGTATTGGTGGATAAAGCGCCTGTAGTGGAGTTGGGCGCATTTGCGGCGGGACTTCCAGGCGATGATCGACCGGGGCAACGAGGGCCAAGGGGTCGGGGAGGAACTGCTTGGGCAGAGCAACCCGCTCTTTCACCTGTGGCACCAGGTGCGCGCGGGCACGCTGTCGCGGGCGGGCTTGCAGGCGGCGATCAAGCCGGTGCGCCGGGCGGTGCGCAAGGCGTTGCGGCAAGGCCTGGCGTGCGGCTGCGCCAAGACGGCGGGGACGTGCCGGGAACTGCTGGGGCACGAAGATTGGCTGTGGACGTTCGTTGACGTGGAAGGGGTAGAGCCGACCAACAACGAGGCGGAGCGGCAAGGGCGCCCGGGGGTGTTGTGGCGGAAGACGAGCGGGGGGACGGACCGCGCCCGCGGGAGCCGGTTTGTGGAGCGCGTGTTGACCGTGGTGCACGCCTGCCGCCGGCAAGGCAAAAACGTGTTGGATTACCTGAGCGAGTGCGTCGAGGCCTATCGACGTGGACGACCACCACCTCGCTTGCTGGCAGGGGCCCTCTCCTGAGCCGCCCGCCCGTGGCTGGACCTCCTGTGCGGACGACGAGGCGCCTTGGCGTCTCGTCGTCCACGCTGCGCACTGTTTAGCGGTGCCCAATTCCGACAACTCGGTCGCGCCGTGAGCGCATACCCCTTTTCCCTTCCCCCTCCCGCTGTGGTCCGCGGTGGCCATCGTCTCGGTGACGCTCGACCGAGAAATCGTGTCGCTGATCTACTCTCTCAGCGATCGCGTCCTCACTACCACAGCGCCCGAAGGGTGGCGGTCCTCGAAGCTCCAGGAGCACTGGCTCTACGACGAGGTGGACTGGCTCGACAACCACCGCGGGCCGTTCGTGCATCGCATCCTGCTCAGCACGGGCGTCGCGCTGGAGGCCCCTTTCGTGTCGGTGATCGTCCATCGGTTCGCCCTGCCAACCGCCAAGGGCGCCACCAAACGGACCGCGTGAAGGCCTTCCCCGAATGAGCCCGTCCCGCAACACGCCGACGAAAACCGCACCTGCCCCACGCGCGAGCCGTTCGGCGGACGGCTTGCCATCCCCCGAAACGCCCCGCACGAAGGCGACCGGCACGTTTGCCCGACGTCGCCTCCATCTGCGCGTGGGCCCGGCCGGACGCAGGCCTGCGTCGCTATCGGCATGAAGGGCACGCCAGGGCGACACGGCCGGGGGGAGGATGACTGTGGGGCTTCGACCAGAGGACGTCTGCCTCCTCCGCGCAAACGACGAATCGAGGCGTATCGCAGCGATTGGGCCCCCCGCAGAATTTTTCCTCCCCGGAGGCTTGACGGGGTTGGGGGGAGGCGCTTATACTCACACTACTCTCCAATCCTTCCGTTTTCCAACCTCAGCTCTCCATCCCACAAAGGGGGGGCCCATGTTCCGCCGTATCGGCCGCGTCCGTGGCTTCACGCTGATCGAGTTGCTGGTGGTGATCGCCATCATCGCCATCCTCATCGGCCTGCTACTGCCCGCCGTTCAGAAGGTGCGCGCGGCCGCCGCGCGCATGAAGTGCGCCAACAACCTCAAGCAGATCGGCCTCGCCCTGCACGGCTACCACGACTCGCAACTGAGGTTCCCCGTGGGCCATCGGGGGAGCATCCAGGCCGCCAACTGGCGCGTGGAGATCTTCCCCTATCTGGAGCAGGGGAACCTCTACGCCAAGCTGAACCTGAACGACGTCTACGACAGCCCGGACCTGAAGAACCTCGTCCTGTCGATCTACAAGTGCCCGTCCAGCTCCCTGCCCGACACCCAGCCGCAGGGCTGGGTCACCTGGTGGACGGACAACAACCACCAGGTGCCTTCCTACCAGGGCATCATGGGCGCCTACCCCGACCCCGCCGGCAACACCAGCGCCATCTACGCCTCCAACTACGGCGGCTGTTGGTCCAACAACGGCATGCTGCTGATGAACCAGTCCACCAAGATCACCGACTGCACGGACGGCACGTCGAACACCATCATCGCGGCCGAGCAGTCCGCCAAGGTGGGCCCGAACGATTACCGCAACGGCTACTACACCCCGTGGGGCGGCTGTACCGTCAACCAGCCGGTCGGCCAGCTCTCCCCCGGTCAGGACATGTGGGGCATGGGGCTGACCTGCAACGCCTACGCGATCAACTCCCAGACCGCCGCCGCCGGGGCCGGTTTCACCTGGGGGGGCAACACCATCCTCAACTCGTCGCACACCGGCGGCATCAACGTCCTGCTCACCGACGGTTCTGTCCGCTTCGTGCCCGACTCGATCGACTTCAACACGTTCCAAAGAGCCTGCGTGCGCAACGACGGGCTGGTGAATAACTTCTAGCGATTGGGCCAACCCGCGAGGGGGCAGCCCCTCGCGGGACGTCCATCCCCGTAACTCGGGGCCGAACTGATCCCCGCGCCGCACCGACTTCCCGCCCGGCGCAACTGGGCCGGGCCCCAGTAAGGCGAGCGGCAGGAAGAAGCCTACCCGTAGGACGGCTCTCCCGAGCCGTCCTCCAGCAAACCAAGTCCTGCCGCTCGCCTAAAAGGAGATGGCCCGTGATCTCGTTGGTTCGTGTCGGGCCCTGGCGCTTCCTGCCCAGCGCCTTGCTGCTTGGGGCGGTCCTGGCCCTGGTCGGTTGCCGGGGGAAATTGGCCGGTACGGTCTCGGGCAAGCTCTCCTACAAGGGGGAAGCCGTCACCACCGGCAGCGTCAATTTTTACGCGCCGGACAAGGGAGTCGGGGCCCTCGCCCCCCTCGACAGCTCCGGGGCCTTCAAGTTCTCGACCCCCCTGCCGCCCGGCACCTACAAGGTCTACGTCCAGCCGCCGCCCCCCGAACAGTTGCCGCCGGGGTCGCCGGTCAAGAAGGCCCCTTCGCTGGCCATCCCACCGAAGTATCTGGATGCGTCCACCACGACCCTGACGTTGGAAGTGAAGGCCGGGCAAAACGAGTTCCCGATCGAGCTCGCCGACTGAGCCCGCCGGCGCAGGCCGCTTCCCGGGACGTGGGCCCAGGCCCACTCCCCTCTCGGCCTGCACGGCAGGCCCGCAAGGAGAGGACAGCCACCCATGGCCGCGACCCCTCCACCCGCCCGCCGGGGAATGAAACGGTGGGGCTTGCTGGGCCTGGCCGTGGTCCTGTCGCTGGCGGCCGGCGCCGTGGCGTGGTGGCGGGCGGGTGGGGGCGTGCCCCCCCCTTCCGAGGGGCCGCCGTGGTTCGCCGACGTGACGGACGAGGTCGGCATCGACTTCGTGCATGACCCCGGCCCCGTGGATGGCCGCTATTTCATGCCCCAGATCGTCGGCTCTGGGGCCGCCCTGTTCGACTTCGACGGCGACGGGCGCCTCGACGTCTTCCTGCTCAACAACGGCGGGCCGACCGGTCGGCCCAATGTCCTCTACCACCAACAGCCCGACGGCACGTTCCGCGACGTCAGCCGGGGGTCGGGGCTGGATTTCGCCGGCTACTGCATGGGCGTGGCCATCGGCGACGTGAACAACGACGGTTTGCCGGACGTCCTCGTCACCGAATACGGCGGGCTCCGGCTGTTCCTCAACCAGGGCGGCGGGCGCTTCGCGCAATGCGCGCACGTCGGGCTGGACAGCCCCCTGTGGGGCACCTCCGCCTGTTTCTGCGACTTCGACCGGGACGGCTGGCTCGACCTGGTCGTCGCGAACTACGTCGATTACGACCGCTCCTGGCCCTGCGCCCGCGCCGGCGGGCTCCGCGACTACTGCCACCCCAAGGTCTTTCGGGGCACGGTCGCCAAACTCTGGCGCAACGTCAGCGCCCGGCAGGGGCCCGGCCCCTCCCAGGTCCGCTTCGAGGACGCGACCGTCTCCTCCGGCCTCGGCCGGCTGCCCGGGCCCGGGCTCGGCGTGACCTGTGCCGACTTCAACGGGGACGGCTGGCCGGACGTCTTCGTCGCCAACGACGCCCACCCCAACCACCTGTGGATCAATCAGCGGGACGGCACGTTCAAGGAAGACGCCGTCTCGCGAGGCGTCGCCTGCGACGGCATCGGCCGGTCGATGGGGAACATGGGGGTGGCCCTCGGCGACACGCACGGCGACGGCCTCTTCGCCCTCTTCGTCACGCACCTCCCCGAAGAAACGAACACGCTCTGGCGGCAAGGGCCGCGCGGGCTGTTCGTGGATCAGACGGCGCGCTCCGGTTTGGCCCACCCGCGCTGGCGCGGGACCGGGTTCGGGGCCGTCCTCGCCGACTTCAACCAGGACGGGCAACTCGACCTCGCCATCGCCAACGGCCGGGTGGTGCGCGCCGGCCCTCCCGGCGCGAACGAGGGGGCGTTCTGGGGCCTCTACGCCGAGCGAAACCAGTTGTTCGCCGGCGCTGGTCCCGGCCAGTTCCGCGACGTCTCGGCCGGCACCCCGGCCTTCTGCGGCACGCCCAACGTGGCCCGCGGGCTGGCCGTTGGCGACGTCGATGGCGACGGCTCCCTGGATCTGCTCGTCACCTGCGCCGGTGGCCGGGCGCGTCTGCTGCGCAACGTCGCTCCAGGCCGCGGGCACTGGCTGATGGTGCGCGCCGTGGGCCCGGGCTCGAAGCGGGACGCTTACGGGGCGGAGGTCACGGTGGAGGCAGGCGGGAAGCGACGGGTGGCCTGGGTCAACCCGGGGCAGAGTTATCTGAGCAGCAACGACCCCCGCGCCCACTTCGGCCTTGGCCCGGCGTCGTCCTACGATAGCGTGCGCGTCCTCTGGCCTGACGGGACGACAGAGCGCTTCCCCGGCGGACCGGCCAATCGCTCCGTCATCCTGCGTCAAGGGGAAGGGACGCGCGTGCCGGTCGCGCCCGGCAAGGCCGCGACCGATTCGCCTGCGCCCGCCCCTCTCCGGCAACGGGCCCGATCATGACGCCCGCCGACCAACCCCCGCAAGGCGCCCGGCCCCCCCGAAGGAGGCGCCTGGTCCTCGTCGCCCTGGCCGCGCTCCTGATGGGTGCTGGTCTGTGGTGGGCCTGGCGCTGCCACGCCCGCCTCGACCTGCCGCCGGTCGGCCTGGACGGCGCAGACCCGGAAGTGGCGGCGCTCATCCGCCGGACCGAGGACCAAGTCCGCCGGCACCCTCGGTCTCCCGACGCCTGGGGGCGCCTGGGGAGGGCCTTGCTCGCCAACAAGTTCGAGGCAGAGTCAGTCGGGCCGTTCGCCCGCGCCGAGTCGCTCGACCCAGGCGAGCCCTCCTGGCCCTATCTGCGCGGCGTGGCCCTGCTGGGCCAAAGCCCCGACGAGGCGTTGCCCTGTCTTCGCCGCGCCGTGGCTGCCGGCGGCGACGAGGGCCGGCGGGCGGCCGCCCGCCTGCGGCTGGCCGAGGTGCTCCTCGCCAACGGCCACCACGAGGACGCCGAGGCCCAGTACCGCGAGGTGCCGGCCGGCCCCCTCTCCCCCTGTGTCGAGTACGGCCTGGGAGCGCTGGCGGCGATCCGGGGCGACCTCGCGAGCGGCAAGCGCCATCTGCTACGCTGCGCCGACAGCCCGCTGACCCGCCAGAAGGCGGCGGCGCAACTGGCGGCCCTGTCGAGGCGCCTGGGAGAAGATGCGTCCAAACATGCCCGGCGGGCGAGGGAGTTGCCCCCCGACCCACCCTGGCCCGACCCGTTCCTGGAGGAGTGCCTGGCCCTGGCGACCGGCAAGGAGGGCCGGATGCGGTACGTGACGGTCCTGGAGCAGCAGGGCCAGGCGGACCGGGCGCTGGACGCGTTGCGTGCCCTCGCCCTCGACTACCCAGACCCGCAAACGCTCCTGACGCTGGGGATCACCCTGGGGCGGCGCGGACATTATCGGGAGTCCGAAGCGGCACTGCGGACGTCTCTCCAGCAGGAGCCGGAACTGGTCCGCGCGCTCTATTACCTGAGCCTGGCGCTGTTCGCGCAAGGGGAGGCCCTGAAACAACGAGGTGACCGGGCCGGATCTACGGCCAAATTCGAGGGGGCCGCCCGCCAGGCGCGACGGGCCGTCGAACTGGCGCCGCAAAACGGCGAGGCCCACCTCCAGTTCGGACTGGCGCTGTGGTGTTTGAACCGCCGGGAGGAAGCGATCGCGGCGTTCCGCCGGGCCGTGGCGACCCGGCCGGAACTGGCCGATGCCCATTTGTGGCTGGGCCGAGCCCTGGCGGAGGACGGGAAGAAGGAGGAGGCGGTCCTGCACCTGCGCGACGCGGTCCGATATGCCCCCGCGGCCGACATGCGCCCGCGCAAGGCCCTGGAGCACGTTCTGAGAGCCACGAAGCCGTGATCGCTGCGTTGGGCCTCGGACACGCAGGCAAGGCAGATCTGCCGGCCCGGGCCCGCCCTCCTGGCGGGCTGCCGCGAACCACGTATCAAATCGCCCTCGCTCGCGGCACTATACAGGGGCGGAAGCGTTGAGCGCCCCGGGCGCCGGTTGCGAGGAGAAAGAACATGCACGCCAGCCGACAGCAGTTGCTCGCCCAGTGGGTGGGCGCCCTCGCGCGCGGCCAGGCCGACGCGGGCTCGACCGACGGCCAGCTCCTGACGCGCTTCGTGGCGCGGCGCGACGAGGCGGCGTTCGCGGCGCTGGTCCGGCGGCACGGTCCCATGGTGCTCGGCGTCTGCCGCCGGGCCCTGGGCAATGAGGCCGACGCCGAGGACGCCTTCCAGGCGACGTTCCTCGTCCTCGTGCGCAGGGCCGCCTCGCTGGCCGCCCGGCCCGTGCTGGGCGACTGGCTGCACGGCGTGGCCCGGCGCACCGCGCTCAAGGCCCGGGCCGTCGCGGCCCATCGGCGGCTCAAGGAGAAGGCGACGGCGCGACCCGAAGCGCCCCCCGAAGATGGGCGGAACGATTGGCTGCCGCTCCTGGACCAGGAGCTCGCCCGCCTTCCGGAGAAGTACCGCCTCCCCCTGGTGCTGTGCGACCTCGAAGGCAAGACGCGCCGCGAGGCGGCCGGGCAGCTCGGCTGGGCCGAGGGGACGGTGGCGGGGCGGCTGGCCCGCGGCCGTGCTCTGCTGGCGAAGAAGCTCCTCCGCGGCGCCAGGGCCCTCCCGGCCGCGCTGACCGCAGCGCTGCCGGCGGGACTGGCCCGCTCGACGGTGACCGCGGCGCTGACCGCGGCGGGGGAGATGACTGGCGGCGCGGTCGCAGCCGGCGCTGCGGGGGTAGGTGCGCGGGCCCTGCGGCCCTTGCTGTGGGGCAAGGGGAAGGCCGCCGTGGCCGCGCTCCTCCTCTCCGCCGCGGTTGCCGCTGGACTGGGGGCGCTGGCCCCCGAACGGCCCCCTGCCCCGGCGGTCGAGGTGGGAGAGAAGGCGGCCGCGCCGCCCCCTGCGGTGCAGGGGCCCGGCCCCCTCGACGGGGCCTGGCGAGTGAAGGACGCGGATGCGCTGGGCAAGCACTCCCGCGAAGAGGTCGCTGTGGGCCAGACCTGGGTCATCGCGGCGGGCAAGATCGCCATTCAGTACGGCGACGGCGACACGGCCGAGTGGGCGTTCGCGCTGGGCCCTCCCCGAAGCCCCCGGCCCATCGACCTGAAGCAGACGGGGGGGCGGCTGAAGGGGCGTGCCGCCCTGGGCATCTGCGAACGCAAGGGAGAAGTGCTCCACATCTGCTTCAACGGGGGCGACCGCCCGACCGCCTTCGACCTGACCAAGCTGGGCCATTCCCGGTCCGGCCGCCTCTTCGTCCTCGAGCCCGTGTGCCAGCCCGTGGAGAGGCCGGCCGGGGCCGGCGCCCGCCTCGGCAGCGCCCGGCTGGCCCACCAGGGGAACGCTTCCTGCGCCGCCTTCTCTCCCGACGGCAAGGTGCTCGCCACGGGCGGGCACGATCAGTTCGTCCGCCTCTGGGACGCGACCACCGGCCGCGAGTTGCACGCCCTGCGCCACTTCCGGTGGGTGCGCGCCGTCGTCTGGGCGCCGGACGGCAAGACGCTGTTCTCGGCCAGCGACGGCGAGGGCGTCCGCGCCTGGGACGCGACCACCGGAAAAGAGCGTCGCCGGCTCGGCGGCAAGGCCGGCATGGTGACCTCGCTGGCGCTGACGCGCGACGGCAAGACGCTCGCCTATTGCGAGATGGAGCGGACCGTCGTCCTCCGCGACGTCTCGACCGACCGGGAGCTCTATCGCTTCCAGGCCGACGAGCGGGCCTACCGCGTCGCCTTCTCGCCCGACGGCAAGGTGCTCGCGGTTGGTGGCGACCACCTCATCCACCGTCGCCACGTGGCGACGGGCCGGGCCCTGTCGTCGCGGGCCCGCCCCCCCCCCGGGGCGGAACCGGGCGCCCACAGCCCCCCCCGCAAAAACCAGGGCACCGCCGGCACCCCCCCCCACCCGGCCCACAACCAGTTGT
>JBBSEZ010000249.1:0-14494 GCA_038239195.1 Gemmatales bacterium | reverse complement strand
CGTGGCCGATGGCTTGCACATCCGCCTCGGAAAACGTAATCTCTCGCATGACCGGCCTCCCATTCCTTCCTCCATGGTCTGAGTTTATGGGTGTTCCGGTCTTTGTCTATTGTGTCACGCTGACCCGCGTCGAGTATAGTGTTCACCGCGGAAACGCTCACGTACCCCAGGCGAGCGATCTCGGCCGTGCTGATGATGAGAGCGAAGAGGCTCCCGGTGTCTACCTGAAGGTCGAGTTCCTGCGTGGTGCCGTCCGGGGCTTGCAACCGCACCTTGGCCCATGGACGAGGCGGGGAGCCTTGGTAGGGGTTTCTCTGCTCAAACCCTCCCGTGCTCATGCCGCAAGCCCTGCCAAGAGAATGATTGCCGTCTCCGGATAATCCACCCCGGCCTCGACAGCAAGCGCCGTCATCGGGTCTTTGCCCATCGCCCGGAGAAGAGCGCACAGTTCGAGCACGCCTTCCGCGTCGGCAACGATCTGACCACTGGAAATCGCGACGAACCGGCCGAGGGGGAAACGCTGCTTGATGGTCTCTTTCAACTCTCGATAGGCCGCTTGATTCAGCTCTCGTTCTGGCAGCGGGCTCATCGTTGCTCTCCAACTTGCGGCTCGTGAACGTCCTCGGTCATTCTACGGGCGGCTGAGACACGAACTCGGTGCGACTGTCCGCTCTTCGTGTAGCCGCGACGCGAAGCGGAGCGCGGCGGGGCGACGCGCTCCTGCTCACTCTTCCGCGCTCGGCTGCCCGCAAAGCAAATACAGCACCGCCATCCGCACCGCCAGCCCGTTCGTCACCTGCCGCAAGATCGCCGAGTGTGGCCCGTCCGCCACCTCCGGCGTCAGCTCGACGCCGCGGTTGATCGGCCCCGGCGCCAGAAGCAGAATGTCCGGCTTCGCCCTCCGCAGCCGCTCGCTGTGCATGCCGAACAGGCGGAAATACTCCTGGATCGACGGAAAGAGCCCGCTGCGCTGGCGCTCGAACTGGATTCGCAACACGTTGACCACGTCGCAGCGGGGCAAGACGTCGTCGAGCCGATGGGCGACCTCGACGCCCAGTTCGTGAATGGAGCGCGGCACCAACGTCGGCGGGCCGCACACGATCACCTTGGCGCCCAACTTGAGCAGGCCGTGAATGTTGCTGCGGGCCACCCGGCTGTGGGCGATGTCGCCGACCAGCCCGACCGTCAGGCCCTCGACCCGGCCCTTGAGTTGGCGGATGGTGAAGATGTCGAGCAGCCCCTGCGTCGGGTGCTCGTGGGCCCCGTCGCCGGCGTTGACGATGCCGCAGTGCAAGTGTTTGGAGAGCAGGTGCGGGGCGCCGGGCACCGAGTGCCGGACCACCATCAGGTCGATGCCCATCGCCTCGATGTTCTTGGCGGTGTCGATGAACGTCTCGCCCTTGCTGACGCTCGACCCGCCGGGCGTGAAGTCGTGGGTGTCGGCGCTGAGGCGCTTGGCGGCGAAGGCAAAGCTGGCCCGCGTGCGCGTGGACGGCTCGAAAAAGAGGTTGACGACCACCTTGCCCTTGAGGTCGCTCCGCTTCTTGCGCCGCCGCTGGCTGACCTCGACGAACTCCTCGGCCGTGTCGAGAATGGTTTCGATCTCGCCCCGGCTCAGTTCTTCGAGGCCCAGCAGGTGACGGCGGGCCCAGTGCGCGCGCCTGGGCCCTCGAGTGGCGAGTTCAACGCTCACGACGTGCTCCCCTGGCAGACCTGGGCCGGCGAGGCGCGGCTCCCTTTGCGCTCCCCACCCGGCGTTGTGTGGAGGATACCCCTCCGGGCGCGGCGAAACAAGGACTTTCGCTCTGGCGCTCCCCGAAGCGCGTCAAGGTCTGCGGGAGCGGCGGGTTGTGGGGCAGGCCTCTGTTTCGCGGTTCAACTCTTTGGCACCGCCACGCTCAGCCGCCCCGCGAGGGCCGTCAACTGCCCCCACGTCCCGTCGTCGAGCGGGATGCCCTCGCGCCGGCGCCGCTCTCGTGCAGTCCGCTCGGGATCGCCCGGCAGCGTAATTGTCTCGGCGCCCACCGCCTTCGGACTGGTACGAACGTTCTCGGCCAGCGTCGTGATCTCCTCGCGGAAGTGCTCGACGCCGGCAAACAATTTCGGCTCCATCAGCACGAACAGCACCCCGTTGGCCGACTTCGGGCCGATCTCCGGCCGGCTGCACGGCGCCCCTGACAGCCCGCCCGCCAGCATGTCCAGCAGCAGCCCCAGCCCGAAGCCCTTGTAGGCCTGGGGACCACCCAGCGGCAGGATGGTGCCGCGCGGCTCGCGGTACAACACGCCCGGGTCCGTCGTCGGCCGGCCCTCGGCGTCCAGCAGCCAGCCCTCCGGCAGCGCGATGCCCTTGTTGAAGGCGACGCGCACCTTGCCCTCGGCGCACACGCTCGTCCCGACGTCCAGCACGATCGGCGCGTCCGGCTCGCCCGGCACGGCGAGGCAAAGCGGGTTGGTGCCGATCCGCCCCGCCCTGCCCCCCGGTGGGGCGACGGCCCGGCCGTAGCCGTGGTTGTTGACCGTGGCGAACAGCGCCAGCCCCTGCGCCGCGGCGGCCTCGCCGTACTCGCCGAGTCGGCCCACGTGCCCGCACTGCTCGATCGTCCCCGCGGCGATGCCGAGGGCGCGGGCCATCGGCACCAATCGCTCCAGCAGCCGATGCGCCTGCACTTGCCCCAGGCCCCACCCGCCGTCGCAGACGAGGACGGCGGGCGTTTGCGTTACTATGCTCAAAGGAACGGCCGTCTTGAGCACGCCGGTCTCCAGCGCCTGGAGGTACTGCGGCACGCGAATGATGCCGTGCGAGTCGTGCCCCGCCAGGTTGCCCTCCACCAGGCTGCGGGCGACGATGGCGGACTCGTCCGCCGGGATGCCGGCGGCGCAGAACAGGTCGGCGGCGAAGCGCTCGAGTTGGGCGGCGGAGAAGGTCGGCACGGAATGGTCCTGCGAGGTAAGTGTGGGGCGGTCTGGGACTACCATAGGCGCCTCCAGCGCCCACGTGTAGGGGGAAACGAGCATGGCCTTCCGCGCCTCCACCTATGCCCATCCGCAAGTGACCGGGCTCGACCCAACCATCCACGTCCTCGAGGACGGCGCCGGCGGACGCGCCGAGGTCTGGCCGGCGCTCGGATTCAATTGCTTTCGCTGGCAAGCCTCGCGCGGGGGCGAGTTGCTCGACCTGCTCTACGCCGACCCGGCCCTGTTCGCCAACGGCCGGCCCACGCGCAGCGGCATCCCGACGCTCTTCCCGTTCCCCAACCGCATCCGCGGGGGCCGCTTCGCGTGGGACGGCAAGGACTACCAGCTTCCGCTCAACGACCCCGTGCAGAAGAACGCCATCCACGGCTTCGCCTGCCGCCGGCCCTGGCGCGTGCTCGATTCCGGCGCCAGCGCCACCAGCGCCTGGGTCACGGGCGCCTTCCGCTGCTCCCTCGACGACCCGGCCAGCCGGCCGTTCTGGCCCGCTGACCACGAGCTTCGCCTCACCTATCGTCTCGGGGACGGCACGCTGCGCATCGAGGCGGAGGCCCACAACCCCGACGCGGTCCCCCTGCCCTTCGGCCTCGGCTATCACCCCTACTTCCGCCTGCCGTTCGCCGGGGACGGGAAGACGGACGACTGCACCGTCTGCGTGCCCGCGAGCGAATACTGGGAACTGGTGGAGAACCTGCCGAACGGAGAGCGCCGGCCCGTCGAGGACGGGCGCGACCTCAACCGAGCGCGGCGCTACGGCGACCTGGCGCTGGACGACGTCCTGACGGGCTTGCCGGCGCGGGCCCCGCGCCCGGACGGCCTGATCGAGCGCGCGTCGTTGCAGGGCGGGCCGGGGGGGCCGCTGCGCGTGTTCTGCTCGCCGGAGTTTCGCGAGTTGGTCGTCTTCACCCCGCCGCACCGGCAAGCTTTTTGCGTGGAGCCGTACACCTGCACGACCGACGCGATCAACCTGCAAGCGCGCGGCGTCGATGCGGGCTGGCGCGTGCTGGCCCCGAGGGCGACCTTGACCAGCGTGGTCGAGTTGTGCGCCTGACCCCATTTAGCCGCCGAGCTCCGCTCGGCGCGGGCGGCACGAAGCGAGGGCCGGAAATGTCTCGACGCAAGCGCACCGACAAGCCCCTGACCCAGCTCCCCGTTCCGGGCTTCGTCATCGCCAAGGCGCGCCCGCCGCTGCTCGTCGTCCTCGGCTCGCCAGGCGAGGTCGTGCATCTTCTTTTCGCCTGCCCCGGCGTCGAGGCCACCTGCTTTCAGTTCGACCTCTACCAGGCCGATCGCCTGCGGGAGGCCCTCGTCGATCACAAACTGAAAGCCAGCGTCGTCACCGCCCCCGACCTGTGGGACCTGCCTGCCGATTTTCAAACCGCCGTCTTCATGCCGGCGCGCGGCGGGGAGCGCGAGCTCAAGATCGACGTGGTCGAGCAGGCGTTCCACGTCCTCCGCCCCCACGGCTCTCTCGTCGTCTGGTCCCCGTACGAAGGCGACCCGTTCTTCGGCCCGCTGCTCAAGAAGGTCTTTGGCCGCGTCCACACCCCGCCCCACGGCGGCGACGTCCCCCCCGACACCGTGCTGTGGTCGGCGCGCGAGGGCGAGGGCGAGAGGCGCCGCCACGAGATGACGTTTCAGGCCCGCATCAAGGAGGGCCCGTCTTGTCGCTTTCTCTCGCGCCCCGGCACCTTCGCCTACGGCCGATTCGACAACGGCGCCCGCGCTCTCGCCGAGGTGATGGAGGTCGAGCCGGGCGACCGCGTACTCGACGTCGGCTGTGGGGTCGGCACCAACGGCGTCTTCGCGTCGCAGCGCAGCGGGCCGGCCGGCTTCGTCGCCTTCGTCGATAGCAACGTCCGCGCCATCGCCCTGGCCGACCACAACGCCCGCGTCAACGGCGTGGCCGGCTTCCAGGCCGTGGCCAGCAGCACCGTTACCGGGCCCGAGGAGGGGACGTTCGACGTGGCCCTGGCCAACCCGCCCTACTACGCCGCCGGCTCCATCGCGCGACTCTTCATCGAGCGATCCAAGGCGATGCTCACGCCGCAAGGGCGCTTCTTTTTCGTGACGAAACAGCCCGAGGAGGTCCTCGGCGTGGTCGAGGAGGTGTTCGGGGCCGTCGAGACGGTCCTGCACCGCGGCTACGTGGTGTTGTGCGCCTGAGCGCTCAGCGCCCATCCGCGACCGTCTGATAGCGCTTCATCGTGGTGACCGCGTGCGCGTCGAGGTCGCCGGGCGGGTCGGCGCTGGTCCAGTACCCGCTCCCCGGGGCCCGCGTCCCGCTCGGTTGCATGGGCGGTTGGCCAAGGACGGTCTGGCACACGTAGGGCTCCTTGCCCCCCGGCCTGCGCCGCATCGAGTCGCGCCACTTCGCCACCGTCACCGGCCGGCTGAACAGCGACGGGTCGATCGCGAAGTCGAGGACCTGGTCGCCCTGGCGCACCGGCAGCGTTGGGGCGACGTGCCAGCTCCAGGTGATGAAGCCGCGCGGGTCGTGCGCCGTCCGCGCGTGCAGCTGCTCCCCGTGCCCGCAGGGCCCCGCCAGGGGCGATGGCCGGGTGCTGCCCGGTGGGTCGTGGTACGGGCACGGCCGGCTGTGCCGCACCGCCCATCGTCAGTGGGCGACGCCGGGCACCCGGCACGGGTACATCGGGCTGCGCGTCGTCTGCGTGCCGCGCTGAGCCGTTACTCGGACGACACGGCCAGGGGCCCCTCGCGCGCCCCCAGCTCGCCATGCCACTCCGGGAGCGGACGAACGTGCCGGCAAAAGAGACAGGGCGTGGCGGCGGACACCTTCCCGCAGCCCGGACAGGTGGCGTCGCAGGCGAAGGTATCGAACTCGGCGCCACAGGCCTCGCAACTCCAGAAGGGCCCTGCCAACGGCGCCTCGCCGCAGGCCGGACATCGCACTTTTTCGTGTCGCGGCTGTTTGAGCAGCGACAGCACGGCGTTGGCCAGCCGGAAGCCGGCAAAGGCACGAAAGGCGACGTAGCCGGCCAGGAAGACGAGCACCCAATTCTGCCAATCGCGCTGGCCGGTGAACTGCCAAATGACCGCCGCCACCAGCGCGCTGGCGCCGATCACCATGCCCCCAAAGCTGATGATTTGCAGGCTGCGCCAGCGCCCCACGAAGAACCACAGCAGCGCGTGCGCGATCTGCCCGCCGTCGAGCGGGTAGATCGGCAGCAGGTTGAACAGGAGCATAATGAGGTTGGCGACGAACGTGAAGAACAGGTAGCGATCAGCGTCGTGGTCGAGTGGCCACGAGCCCGGGCTTTCGCACACCAGAAAGAACAGCCCGAGGAGGACGGGGGCCAGGAGAACGTTGACGAGCGGCCCCGCGGCGATGCTCCACAGGACGGGCCCCGGCCGGGGGGGCGGGCTGACGTAGGCCACCCCGCCCAGCGGCCACAAGACGATGCGATTGGCCTCCCCGCCGACCGAGCGACAGGCCAGGGCGTGACCGAATTCGTGAAGGAGGACGATGAAGAAGAACGTCAGGTACGAGACGACGTGCCAGGTTCGCGACTGGTAGACGTGACTGCCGAACTGGACCTCGAGCGCGGCCACGAGGAACCAGGACCAGTGGACGAAGACGTCGATGCCCGCCACGCGAAGCAGGCGAAAGGAACCGGCGGAGTACCTGCTCACGTGACCTCGCAGCCAAAAGCGCTTCCTCGGAACGTCGGGGGCCGCCCCTCAAGCATCATAGCGGGCCCGCGGGCGCCCGGCGAATCGGGGAGGCCCCCCGCCAAGCCGCAAGCGGCGGGCCTTCGAAGTGCGCCGCTCGAGGCTTGGCGAGCAGCGCCCTCGGAAACGCGTTGAGGCCCCCGCACAGATTTGCGCCTCTCGCAAAGCGCGATTGGACGGGGGGAAACGCGTGAGCTACCCTTGTCGCGGTTGGTGGATCGTGCGCCCGCCGTCGTGCGCCCGACGCCGAGGGGAACTTCGAGAGGACCGCGACATGCCACAGGCCATGGCGTTGGTGCGAGAAGCGGGGGCCGAGCCGATCCCCGGCTATCGGCTGGTCGAGCCGTTAGGCCAGGGGGGCTTTGGCGAGGTCTGGAAGTGCGAGGCCCCGGGCGGGCTCTTCAAGGCCATCAAGTTCGTCGGCCACGGCGAGGACGGGGCCTCCCCCGCCGAGCAAGAACTGGCCGCGCTCCAGCGCGTCAAGACCATCCGCCATCCGTTCATCCTGTCGCTCGAGCGCATCGAGGTGATCGAGGGCGTTCTGGTCATCCTCATGGAGCTGGCCGACCGCAGCTTGCACGCGGTCCACGAAGACCAGCGCGCCCAGGGCCAGCCCGGCATACCGCGCGACGAGTTGCTGGCCTACCTGATCGAGGCGGCCGAGGCCCTCGACCAGATGAATTTCGAGCACGGCCTGCAGCACCTCGACGTCAAACCGCACAACCTCTTCGTCGTCAGCAACCACATCAAGGTGGCCGACTTTGGCCTGGTCCACAGCCTGGGGAGCGCCGAGGGAGACAGCGCCCCGCGCCGCAACGGAGGCGTCACGCCGCTCTACGCCTCCCCGGAGATCCTGCGCGGCACCCTGAGCCGGCACAGCGATCAGTACAGCCTGGCCATCGTCTACCAGCAGTTGCTGAGCGGCACCGTGCCCTTCTGGGACGAGACGGTCCACCAGCTCGTCCTCAAGCACCTCAGCGCCGAGCCCGACCTCAGCGCGATGCTGCCCTGCGACAAGTCGATCCTCGCCCGGGCGCTGGCCAAGGCCCCCGAGGAGCGCTTTCCCTCCTGCACCGAGCTGGTACACGCCCTGCTCGAGGCCCGGCCCGCCGCCTCCTCGCTGCGCTCGTCCGGCATGTGGCGGCGCGTTCTCGCACAGGAGCGCCAGGACAGCGAGGACGCGCCCTCTCTCCCCCTGGCGCCTTCGCCCCGCGCCAGCGAAATTACCCGGGCCACCCCACCCGGCTCGCTCACTCCCACGCGAGCCGAGCCTCACCGCCCCAACAACCCCACCGCCGAGACCCCCTGCGCGGGCGCCCGCACCGTCCAGGGGCCCCCGCTCAACGCCCTTGCCGGACAGCCGACCAGCGTGTCGCTCCCGGGGCATCGGTTCCTCCAGTGCCTGTCGCAAACCCCGCTCGGGGACTTCTGGCGCGCCCGCAACGCCGCCGGCCGCGAGTGCCGGGCGCTCTGCCTGCTCGAGTTCGTGCGCTACGACGAACACCTCATCCAACACCTGCGCGCCCTGACCCACCCGGCCCTGCCCCCCACGGAGGTCCACTGGAGCCCCGCCGAGCGCCTGGTCCTCGTGACCGAGTGCTGCGAGCGAGCCCTACGCGACCGCTTCGAGAACTGTTTGGCCGAGGGCCGCTCCGGGGCCCCGCGCGAAGAACTGTTGCGCTATCTGCGCACCGCCGCGGAAGCGCTGGACGCCTTGCACGAGCAGTTTGGGTTGCGCCACCTCGGCCTGCACCCGCGCAACCTGTTCGTCCAGGACGGCCGGCTGTGGTTCGCCGACTTCGGCGTGATCGAGCTCGTCTGGCTGCCGACGGGACAGGCGGCCGGCCCGCTCAACGCCCGCTACGCCGCCCCCGAACTGTTCGAGCAGGGCGACTACAACGCCGCCGACCAGTACAGCCTCGCCCTGATCTACGCCGAGATGCTCACCGGCGCCCACCCGCGCCCCCAGCGCCAGGGCCTCGGCCAGATGCGCCGATCCGGCGATCGGCGCTCCGGGGGCGCCCGCCTCCCGCCGATCGACCTGACTCTGCTGCCTCAGCCCGACCGCGACGTGGTCGCGCGAGCTCTCGACGCCAGCCCTCCCAAGCGCTACCCCAACTGTCGGGCGTTCGTCGATGCCCTGGAGTCGGCCGCCGCGCCGAGCCAGGAGGACCTCTACCGTACGCTGCCCCCGGTGATCCCCTTCACGAGCCTGTTCGGCGAGCCACCCGCCCCCGACGTCGTGCTGCCCTCTCCTGCCCAGTTCGTGACCGCCCTCCTCCGCGTCCCGGTCCCGTGCGAGGTCGCTGGTGCGCAGAACGTCCGCTATCGCGTCCACCCCGACGGCACCTGGGAGTATTGCTGTCCGGTCCAGCTACTGCCCTGCGCCACCCGGCTCAAGGTAGACGGTTTCCGCCAGCACTGGAACGGCAGCCCCATCGAGGAAGCCCAGGGCTCGTTCCGCTTCCACATCGACCTCCAGGCCCCGCGCCGCTTCTGGGAGCGCGTCGTCGGCCAGCAGCGTCGCATCGAGGTCCACCTGCGCGTCGGCTCGTTCGACGCGCAGCGCGTGCGCCTCACCGAGGCGCACGCGCGACTGCGGCCCCTCGGCGGGGAGCCGGACCGCATGGCCAGCACCCTGGCCGACCTGGCGCCGCAACTGTTCGACAGTTTGCGCTCCTATTTGCAGGCGAGCACGGAACAACGCGCCGAGGAGCGCAGGCCATTCGCGCAACCGCTGCGCATCTACCCCGTGCTGCCCGACCTGGAGCTGGGCGAGGCGATGGAGGCCGTGGGCCGCAACATTTCCAGCGGCGGAATCGGCTTCCGCGTGGCGAAGCTGCTGCCCTCGGAGAAGCTCTACCTGCACTTCCACCAGTCGGCGCACGCCGAGCTCGTCGTTCTCGCCCACGTCATGCGCTTCCAGTCCAACGACGAAGGCGGGCTCGACGTCGGAGCGTTCTTCCCCGGGCCGTCGGCGGAGGGATGAGGGGCGGGCGGGGCAAAGTGGGGCCAAGACTCATTGCCATGCGGGGGCGAACGGGTAGAATGACCCTGGTCGTCCCCGTAGCTCAATTGGATAGAGCGCTAGCCTCCGAAGCTAGAGGTTGCAGGTTCGAGCCCTGCCGGGGATACTGACGCAACCTCGTTTCCAAAGGCCCTTGAGGGACGTCTCGAGGCAGTCGCAAGGCAGGACTGGCCCGTCAGGCCCGCGGAAGTCTGCTGCGCAAGAGGGCTTTCCCCGCAGAAATCCGTCCCCTCGTATCGTCTCCGCAAGCTGAGGCCCTCCAACCAGGCCCATGTCAACGTCCGACGTCGTCGCCCTCCCTATCGACCGCGGAGAAGGGGGCGACCGAGGAGGGCCCCCAGGCCGGGGCCAGGATGCTCGACCTGTACAACCGGGCAACCGACCCTTCCGTCACTCGGGAACAGATTGAAGAGGCGCGGGACAACTCGAGCCGCTGTCTCGCAAGGAATTGGACAGCCTGGCCTGCCAAGTCGGAATCAACCAGAAGCTCCCCAACAAGCCCGCCGTCGTCAAGGCGATCCAACAAGCAGCCCTCGACCGCAAGGGCGCATTCGTCCGCCGGGAGTAGTTCTGGCGCAAGAGTGCAGCCCCCGCCTCCACGCCCCCGGACGCGCCAGCGGGCCAATAATGCACGGGAAAGGGCATGCCGCGATGCCGACCTACCCAACCGTTGACGAGGCCCGCGCCCGCCTCCACCGCGCCCTCCTTGCCGTCCTCGGCGAACCAATCTCCCCGCCTTGCGGTCGGTCCCCCCGCGGGGCCCGTCTGTTGAATAGCCCGGCGCGGTCCCCGTTCGGCCAGAGAGGCCCTCATGGAAAACACGACCGGCGGATTTGAGGACTTCGAGGCGCCCCTCCCCGACCCGGTGCGGCCTCCCAGCGATCTCAAGCCCCACCGGGGGCCGCTGATGATGGGGCTGGGGATCGGCAGTTTCTTCGCCCCGCTCATCCTGGGGCCGGTGACCTGGCTGCTCGCCCGCGGCGACCTCGAGGAGATGGACGCCGGCCGCATGGGCCCCGCAGGCCGCCAGGAGACCGCGGCGGGGCGCCTGTGCGGCATGATCAGCTCGCTCGCCTGGCCCGTGCTGCTGTCCTGCTGCTGCGGCCCGCCCGCGGTCCTGCAACTCTGGCAGGGCGGGCGGTTCGTGTCCGCCGTCATGAGCCGGAAGGTCACGGAGGCGGAGTTCAACAAGGTCCAGAGGGGCATGACGAGGGCCCAGGTCCGCGCCATCCTTGGCAAGCCCGCGAGGACGACGACCGAGCGGGATCGGGGCGAGTGGGCCGAGACGTGGTACTGGCACGAGAAGGGCGGCCCCAAGACGTTCCTCGTCGAGTTCCGGGGCGATGCTGGGGTGGGGCTGCGGAGGTCGAGCTGGCCGGACTGACCCGCCCTCGGCGCGAACGCCATCGGTTTCCTGATCCCGGCCGGCGACCAGAGCGAGGCCCAGCCACGATGCCGACTTACCCGAGTGTTGACGAGTCGTTCGACCGCCTCCACCGCGCCGGCTGGAGCGTGGGGGGCGCGGCCTTTGGCGCGACGTGGCTCGTCACGGGCACCAACGGGGACAACCGCAGGCAGGCCGAGGGCCAAGGCCAGCCCCGAGACGCGAGCGAAGATGAGCGAGGCGCACCGCCGGCAGGCCGAGCAAGCCGGAGGGGCGGGCGGATGACGACGGAGTGGGGCGCCCCGCCTTCAGGGGAAGAGTGCCCCGACCGGGCCGACCGGCTCGATGCAGCGCGGGCCCTCGTGGCGGGCGTCGTTGACCCACGGGCTGACCGGGCGGGCGACCAGCGCCTCGCCGGGGAGCGGGCGCAGCACCAAGAGCAGTTCTTCCCGTGTCCCCGGTACGTGCCCAAGCCACCTCTCGCAGTCGTCCGGCCGCAGGATGGCGGGCATCCGCGCGTGGACCGGACGCACGACCTCGTTGGCCTCGGTGGTCAGGATGGCGCAAGTGCGGACCGGCTCGACGCCCTCCCCCTCCCACTCCTCCCACAGCCCGGCGAAGGCGAACGGGCCGCCCTCCCGCAGGGTGAAGTAGGAGGGCTGCTTGCGGCCCCCCGCCCTGGCCCACTCGAAGAACCCGTCGGCCGGCACCAGGCAGCGGCGGCGCTGGAAGGCGGAGCGGAAGCAGGGCTTGACCGCCGCGGTCTCCGCCCGAGCGTTGAGGAGGCTGGCCCCGATGCCTTTGTCCTTCGCCCAGGAGGGGACGAGGCCCCAGCGGAGGAGCGCCGGCTCCCTCCCCTCCCCTCCGGCCAGGACCGCGAAGACACTTTGGGTCGGGGCGACGTTGTAGCGGGGCGGCAGGTCGGGTGGGGCCACGCCGAAGTGCTCCGCCAGCGCTCCGGGGCTAGCCGCCAAGGTGTAACGCCCACACATGAGTTCGCCCCCGCCTTCTCGTCTGTCGAAACGAACAATCCCAGATTTGCCTGTATCGGAGTCAACGGGCCCCGTTCTTGAATAATCCTCCTGGCGCGGCGCCAGGTCAGCAGCCGCGCCGGCGAGGCCGAAGGCGGCGGACGTGGCCGCGTAAGGCGCCCCGACCTCATGGCCTGCACCGTCCGTAGGAGCGCCCCCCTCCGCTCCAGCGATTCGGGCCCTGCCGGGGATGCGGAGGACGGAGACCTGATGGCCGCGCGACCGAAACGCCTCCACCCAGCGGCCGAGGGCGCGCGCGACGCCGTTGACCTCGGGCGGAAAGGTCTCGGTCAGCAGCACCAGTCGCAACGAACGCCGCGGGGGGGAACCATTGTCCGCGAACGTCCCACGAGGAAGGGAGCTCAGTCTTTCTCTTGGACGTCGGCCTCGCCGGGCAAGGGCGGCACTTCGAGCCCCAGGTGGCGGCGGCACTCCAGGCAGGCACGCATCAGGTAGAGCCGCGTGGCGCGCTGGTCGGCGAGCACCTCCGCCGGGACGGGGGCCGGCTCGGCGAAGGCGATCTCGACAAGCCGGCCCCAGTCGAACGGCTTGTTCTTGCGCGGCGGGCCGTTCTTATACGACAGGTAGCTGCCCCAGCCGCCCTCGATCCAGCACGCGACCACGGGCGTGTCTGGCAGCTCGCGCAGGATGTGCCAGGCGCCTTGCCCGAAGGTCCGCAGGATCGGCTCCTCGTTGCGGCGCAGCCTCCCCTCGGGAAAGATCAGCACGCAGCGCCCCCGTCGCAGCGCCGCGGCGGCCTCGGCGAGCTCGGGCGCCTCGCGGCGGAACGTGCCGGACTGCACCCGGATGGTGCCGGCGACGTACTTCATCAGCCAGCGGAGGACCGGCTTGTCGTAGAAGACGCTGCTCATCATCGGCGTCAGTCGGCGCGGCACCAGCTTGCCCAGCCAGAGCGGGTCGAGGTAGGCCGCGTGATTGCTCACCAGCAGCAGCGGGCCGCGTGGGGGAATCAGTTCGGCGCCAGGCCCGCGGGCGCGGACGCGGTAGAACGGGAGGAACGCCAGTTCGACCGGCAGCTCCAGCGCCGGCATCCGCAGCAGCCACCAGGCGATGCCTGCCCCGAGCGCGGCCAGGGCCGCCAGGACGGCGAGCTGGGCCAGGGACGTGGTCAGCGCACCGACCTGGCCGAGGCCGAACAGCGCCCCGGCCAGCGCGAGGGTGACGACGTAGATGGCGGCGTTCATGACCGACATGCCGTTCCCGCGCGCATCGGCGGGGACGGCGGCGAGGTAGGCGGCGCGGAGCGGGACGTTGACCAGCCCGCTCATGAAGCCGAGCAGCATCCACGGGACGAACGGCACGATCCCCTGGCCGAAGCCCCAGATCGCCCACAGCAAGGCGAGGACGAGGCCGGTGGCCCCGTACGGGACCAGCCCAAGGCTGCGGTGGGGGTGGCCCTGGAGCGAGGCAGCGCCACAGCCCAGCGCTGCGCCGAGACCGACGAGAAGCATCACTTTCAGAAGGCCGCCTCCCGCGCCGCGCGCGAGCTCCACGACGGCCCCCGGGCCGGCCGTCACCAGCGCTTGCAGCGCGGCGAGCCCGAGGAGCAGGCCCAGCGCCTCGGAAGAGCGCGCCACGCGGAGCGCGTCGCGGAAGAAGCCGGCGATGGCCTGTCGCGGTGGCTCCGGGCGCAACACGTCGGACGGAAACGAGACGGCCAGGGCGGCGAGGAAGGCGACCAAGTTGAGGGCCAGAAGGACGACCAGCACGCGGGTAGAGAGGGGTGGGCCATCGGCGGGCCAGCCCGGTTGGGACAGGGCCCAGCCGAGCGCCGCGCCGCCGACGATGGCGGCCGCCCCGCCCATTTCCATCCAACCGTTGACGCGCGGCAGGGGGAGGTGGGCGTCGTGCGCCGCGGCGGGCAGGACGGCATAGCGCCCGGGGCTGTTGACGGCGCTGCCCAGCGCGACGACGGCGAGGCAGGCCCACCAAGGCCCGCCGGCCAGGGCGAAGAGGAGGACGGCGAGCAGGGTGAAGGCGGAGGAGGCGACGAGGACGGCGCGGCGCGGTAGGCCGTTGCTCAGACAGCCGTTGAGCGGGGCCAGCAGCAGAAAGGGAGCGATGAACAGGCCCGTCGCGAGGTGCCAGCCGCCGCCGCGCAGAAGCGCCGTCCCTTCGAGGACGACGACGAGGCGCAGGCACCAGTCGCCCAGGATGCGCGCCACGTGCGTCAGCCACAGCGATGCCAGTCGCAACCGCGCGCTCACCGCGCCTCCTTTATCGCGTTGAACTAACCCGCTCCGCGGGGGGGAGAAGGGTTGCCCGTTCTGTAAAAACTCCTCTTGCGCTTTTTGGCAACCGTTGACATCCTCCGGGCCTCGTTCGCCCGGCCCTTCCCCGGAGGATGGTCCCATGACTCCTTTG
>JBBSEZ010000248.1:0-14630 GCA_038239195.1 Gemmatales bacterium | reverse complement strand
GGGCCCTCGGCGGGCGCGCGGGGCCGCCGGGGGCGGTGGGGCGGCGCGATCGGCGGCCGGGCCAGCGCCTCCAGCTTCGCGAGCAGCGCCGGCGGCACCAGGACCGACTGCTTGTCCGCCGCCCCTCCCGGCCCGGGCACCAGGTACACGGGCGTGAACGCGGGCGCGGCCGGCTGCCCCCGGCCCACCAGCGCCCCCAGCGCCAGCAACCCGGCCAAGGCGCTCGCCACGGCGCCGGCGCGGGCCACGGTGCGGACTGTGCCGGAGCGATGCCTGGCCGGGGTGCCGGCGCTCGCCCCACGCGCCCACAGGAGATACCACCCCAGGGACGCGCCGGCCGCGCTGAGCAGCGGCCACCACGCCAGGTCCTGGAGCGCGACGGGCAGCCAGAGCAGCCCCAGGCCCGCCACCGCAAGCCATAGCAGTACGAAGGCCAGGCGAGGTCGCGCTCCCGCCTTGCGCAGCGCGAACAGGGCCAGGACGAGCAGCGCGGCCAGGGCCGCCCCCGCCCCCACGACTGGTCCGCGCCGCACCACCACCAGGGCCGCATCCTCCGGAGTGCCCGCCACGGGGGCCCATTCCGTCCAGTTGGTCCGGGCGCCGGCCAGGTCGAACAGCGCCGAGGAACGTCGCGCCAGCTCCTCGCCGTCCGCGGAAGAGGCGTGCAGCCAGTCGAGCGTCGCCAGGAAGCGCCCCGAGGGCGATTGGCCCCACGCCGCCGCCTCGGCGACGGCCAACTCGAGATCGACCGAGAGCTCCTCCTTCCCCCCGGCCCGCCACAGTTCGGCCTGCTGCCGGCTGGTCAGCAACACGCCCGAACGCGCCGCCAGCGCTACCAGCCCGCCCTGCTCCCAGGGCATCGCCCGGTCGTCGGGCGAGGCCGGCGCCCGCACGCGCAACTTCAGCCCCGGCCCGGCCTGTGCCTCGCGCAAGGCGACGGTGTCGATGACCAGCGGGTGGGCCTTTTTCAGGTAGGTGAACGCCACCTCCTCGACGACGGCGCGCAGCGGCAGTTGCTGGCCCGCACGGCCGGCGCGCAGGCTCGCTGCGGCGTCGGCGAGCGCCTGCCGGCGCTCGGCCCGGTCGTCGGGGCGCGGCCACGGCGGGGGCAGCGCCGCCGTTAGCCGGAACAGGTCGCCGGGCTGACGCGCCGGGACCACCGGGCCCTCGCCCGGCCCGGGCAGACGGCGATAGCGACGGTCCGACAGCGGGCGGGCGCCCGGCGGCAAGCGCCAGCGGCGCTCCACGACGGTCGGCGCCATCGGCAAGACCGGCAGCGGGGCCTCGAGCTTGGACCACAGCGACCACCAGCGCCCGGCCCCCGCCGGCGGCGCCGTCTCGTAAACGACCTCGAACCGATGGGCCGCCTCCCCCAGGCCCGCGACGACAGGCAAGGGCAGTTTCAGGGCGCCCTCTTCCCCTGGCTGGGTTGAGACGGGGGCGGGGCGCTCCAGCCACCGGCCGTTGATGCCGACCGCCAGCGCCCGCGCGCCGGACGGCAAGCGCAAGGGCAAGGTGCGCAACGGCCAACCCACGACGCGAAACGCGAAATGATGCTTCGTCTCCCCGTCCGCGCCAACGAAGGTCGTCAAAAGGGCCCGGTCGATGGCCGCGCCAGCCCCCGGGCCCGTCGGGCGCCCGCCGGCGAGGGCCTGCCCGCGCAGCACCAGCGCGACGGGCCCGCTCGCGTAGCGGAAGGTGCGCCAGGCGGTCGCGGCCCGCGCCTCGCCGGGCCCGGCGCGCGAACCGACCGAGCGCGCCGGCGCCTCGCGCAGGCCCACCGTCTCCACCTGGATCAGGTCGGCACCGGCCAGGTGCAGCGACACTTCTCCCTCCATGCGCGCCGCGCCAAGTACGCTCGGCAGCGGCACCTCCCAGCGCGGCCCTTCCTTGCCCGCGGTGGGCGCCGGCTCCAGCTTGCGGCTGGCGTGCAACCACAGCGGTTGGCCGGCCCGTAGGGGCCGGTCGAGCACCACGCGCCAGCGCGTGCCGGGCGGCCGGGCCGCCAGCAACACCGCTGCCTGGAGCGGATCGCGCGCCGCCAGCACGCCCAGCGCGGCCCGTGCCTCCGCTCCCAGATCGCGCTGGGCGCGGCGGATGCGGTAGCCGACCGAGGCGCGCCCCGGTCGCCCGCTCTCGACGCGCCACGACCACGGGATGGGGGCCGCCGGCGCTGCCGAGAGAAGTACGTCGAGCGTATCGGGGCTGCCGACCTCCGCCTCGAGCAGCAGGTGGGCCTCGACGGCGGCCCGCCCCGAGGCCACGAACACCTCGCTGCTCGCCCGTACGCGCAACCGCGGCGGGCGCGGGCGCAGCACGAGCGAGCCGGCGACCGCCGCCCCCTGATACGGATAGTAATAGTCCGGCACCGTTTTGCCCCACGGCCCTTCGCCCTCCGGCTCGGCGGCCAGGGCGGAGGTGCGCGGCTCGGCCTCGACGGCCTGCTCGTCGAAGTCGATGGCCAGGGCCCCCTCGTGGAAGCGCGCCCCCAGCGGGACCGCCTCGGGGAACGGCAGCGGCACGTGGTAGATCGGCCCCGCCTTCCTCGGCCGCAGCCGCACGGTCAAGGTCGGCCGTCCGCGCTCCCGCGGCGCGAGGGGCCGGTGCAGCTCGACCAGCAGCAGGCCGCGCCCCGGCTTGCCCTCCGGGCGCACGTTCCAGTTGCGAAGCAGGCCCGTCTCGTTGAGGACGACCGACTCGGCCTCCCACCCGGCGGGCAGCAGCACCGGCAACTGGAACAACTGGCCGTGGCTCACTTCGTAGGCGATCTGAAGCGTCAGCTCGGTGTCGGCGCCGGCAAACTGCCACCAGGCAAGCTGCCGCGCCCGGTAGTCCACCCCTGCCGCGTGCAGGCGCGCCGACGGGCGCTGGGGCGGGCGGCCCGGCGGGCCCTCGGCGGGGCCCAGGCCCCCTCCCTTGAGGCTGAGGCGCCGCAACAGCGCCCGTTGCGGGCCCGGAACGTCGGCGACGTCGGTCAGGCGAAAGCCCCCCGGTTGCCACGCGGTCACGCGCAGCCCCGGATGCAGCCAGATCTCCAGCGACTCGCCCCGCGGCACGGCGCCCACGAGGCGAGCGCCCGGGCTCACCCACTCGACCGGCTTGTCGTCGCGCTCGGCCATCGGCCCCTTGCTGGTGCCGGGCGCCTCCGCACGGCTGGACAGCGGGGCGAGGCAGCGGACGATCAACTCGCCCTCGCGAAGCGGCTCGCGCAGGCGGACGAGCAGCCGAGACGGGGCACCGGGGACGGGCGCCCAGTTCAGCAAGCCGGGGGCGGTGACCTCGAACGGTCGCAGGGACGGGTCGCACTCGCAGGTCAACTCGCGCACCCCCTGGTGAAGCGCCTCGATCCGGAAGGAGTAAGTCGCCTCGAGCCCCTCGCGGCCGAGTTTCTGCACCGTGTCGAGCCAGGCCAGCACGACCGGCGCCGGCGCGCCGGCCCCCCGGGCCCGGCGCACCAACAGGCGCACCTGGCCCCGCCCGCTACACGCGACCTTCCACGTGCTGCGCGCCCGCGATTCGGCAAGGTGCGGCCCCGAGACGAGAGCGCCGTCGAGGGGGAGAACGTCCTGTTCGGCGGGGAGGTCGAGCTCCATCGAGGCCACCGCGCACGAGGGGAGGCGCAGGTCGACGTAGAGGCCTTCGGGCCGCACCTCGGCGCGCGCCGACCACTCCGCCGTGACGGTTTGCTCGCCCGCCTGATCGACGAGCAGCGCCAGGCCGCGGCCCTCGAACTCGGCCAGGTGGGCGTCGCGATTCTCCCAACGCGGCTGCTTCGTCAGGGCAAGGTTGAAGAGCTGACCGGCGGGCTGTAACTCGAGCAGCGCCGGCACCGGCCCCGGGGCCACGACTTTCCACTGGGCCATGCCTTCGAGGGCGTCGTTCTTGAGTTTGGCGCTGTAGCGGGCCTCGACGAGGCGCGGCGGTCGCGCCTTTTTTCCCAGCGCCGCGCGCCGCACCCGCGCCTCGAAGTCGGCGCGCGGCAGGCGCACCAGTACGCCTGCGCCGACGCGCTTCAACTCGGCGCCGAGTTGCTCCCCCGAGAGCAGGAGCCGGCGCAACGGGACCGGATCGGCCCGGTCGTCCTTCTCGTCGGCGCGGCCCGGGGCCGTCGGCAGCAGCAAGGCCGCCAGCAGCGATCCGCAAAGGAGGAGCATTGCGCTCGCTCGCGTCGGCTTCATCCCGCTACCCTCCCGCGCTCGACGTTCCCGCGCCGTCGTTCCCGCGCCGTCGTTCCCTCCAGGGGCTGACGCCCCTGGAACGCCAACCCCTGCAACGCAACCCCCTGCAACGCAACCCCCTGCAACGGAAACGGTCCTCCTTCCGCGAATCAACCCGGCGCCTTGGCCCGGCTACCGGCGCTGCTGCCGGTCGGGCGGGGTACGTCCACCGTCGAGGGCTCGCCGGGCTGCAGCGGCGCCTCCTGCTCGCGCTGCCGCTGCATGGTCGAGCCGGGCCGGCTGCGGCTGAAGCTCGGCAAGAAGATCACCTGTCGCCGGGAGCGCTCGTGCAGGAGCCACTGCCCCGCCAACACCAGCACCAGCACCAGCGCCCCTGGTTGACAGCCATAGGCCACCTGCGCCATCGCCGTCGGCCAGAGCAGCACGCACACCACCAGCCCCAGCGCCAGCAGGACCAGCAGCGGCCACAGCCAGACGGCGCTCCGCCTGCGGCCCTCGCCCGGCCAGGTCAGCCACGACAGGCCCAGGCCCAGCACCAGGACCGCCAGCGAGCAAACCAGCAGCCACGCTTGCTGCGGGACGTGCGTCACCACCAGGGGCCCCGCCGCCTCGCGCCAGCACACCAGCGACGGCACTTGCTCGTCGCCCCCACCGGCCCCCTCAGCAGTCTCCTCAACCTGTAGCTTTTCTCCCGGTCCGGCGAACCAGCGCTCCAGATCGGCTCGCGTCAGCGCCAGCCGCGGCGCCAGCAGCCAGCCGCGCCAGCCCCACGCGCGCTCCTCGCCCGGCCCCCCGCCTCCTCCTTCCCGCGGGCCCAGCGGCACCCAGCCCGACGGCAGGTCGATCTGCCAGCGCGTCGGCACTCCGTCGGGGTGGTCGCGAAGAACGGGGGCCTGCAACGTCGTCTGCATCGGCCCCCCCGCCGTCCGGCCCGGCGAGAGTTGATACGACACCTCCAGGACGGCCCGCCGGCGCACCAGTTCCGGCGCCAGCCGCAGCCGCGCCGTCCGCCCGCCGTCGTTGCGCCGGCCCTTTTCGTCCATCGTCTCCCAGTCCACGCGCCGACCGTCGAGGCGCACGCGCAGCTCGAGCGTCGAAACGGGGGCCGGGAGCTCCACGTCGAGGTGCCGCGCAGCCAACCGCGTGAGCAGGTAGCGCGCCCGGTACGCCTGCACTCCGCCCTCGCCCACGCTGGCGCGGATCAGGGCGCGCTCGACGAGGACCACGTAGACCGCGACGGTCTCTCCCAGGCGCAAGGCCAACGGGGCACCGGGACGGCCGCTGCGCACCACCAGGGACGGGAACCGATCGCTGCCGCTCACCTCTTCGACGTCTTCCCGCGACCACGGCCCGCCCGCGACGGTCGGGGCCGCGCCCGGCTCCGCCCACACGCGAACCTTCGTGTCGCCTTGCATCAGAGGCCCCATGCCGTCGGCGGCGACAACCAGCGGCACGGCGATCGACGCGCCCTTGTCCAGCGCGAAGGCGTATTCGAGGACGAGCAAGTGTCCTTGCCCCGCGGCCCCAGCACCCACGGGCCCGGGAAGCGCGGTCAGGTGGACCAGCCGGGTGCGGGCGCCCCCCTTCGCCTCGCCCAGCTCCCCGCCGAGCCGCCCGCCTTCCACGACGCGCAGGCTGTCGCCGACCGCCGCCGGGACGCGCAGGGCAATTTGCGTCGGGGCAGGCTGGGGAAACTGGAAGCGCAGTTCGTGCCGGCGCACCCGGCCCTCCGCGGCACCCAGAACGACGTCGATCAGCGCGGCCACGCGCATTTCCGGGCGCCAGTGCCGCCAGGCCACCTCGACGCGCTCCGCCGCGCGGCGGCCCGCCCGCCAGACGAGCTCGTGGATCGTCTGCTTCTCCAGTTCGAGCGGGCTGGCGGCGGGCGGCCCCCTCTCCTCGGGCACGAACAACTCCACGTCGCGCGGCACGCGCACCACCACCTCGCCGCCGTCCTCGACCGTGCCCCTAAGACGGGGCAGCGCCAGCTCCGCGCGCCCGCGGAGCAGCGACACCGCGGCGCCCTCGGGCGGCGAGTAAATCGCCTCCAGCGACAGGCTCAGTTCTTTGGCGGCGCTGCTGCCGCGCAGGCGTACTTCGACGACGCGGGTCATCCGATCGTAGACGACCTGCCGGACGCCGTCGGGCAGCGGCGCGAGCCTCTCCTCGACGAGCTCGCAGCCGCGCGGCATCTCCACCAGCAATCGCCCCACGTCGGCCCAGCGCGGTGCGGCGGTGAGGGTGGTGGTGACGCGCCAGTGCGGCCCGCGCGGGCCCTCGCCCCCCGGCCTCAGCGCCAGCAGGTGCTTGACGCGCGCCTTGATCTGGCCGCGCACCGCTTCGGCCTCCAAGTCGAGCCAGGGCCCGCTGCCGAGCCCCCACGTCGGGCCCGCCGGCTTCTTCTCGGTGCCCTTGCCGGAGGGGGCCACCTGGCCATAGTGGAACGCGGCCACCAGGGACGGGTCGCGCCGCTGCTCCTCGTCCTTGAGGGCCCGGCGCGTCAAGTCGCCGTGCAGGCGATAGTCGAGGTGCAGGTCGGGCGCGGCGTTGCTGAGCAGCACCGTGCCGGACTGCCGCGCTGCTTCGAGCACCGCGAACGGCCCCACCGAGACGCGGGCGCCGGGCTTGAGGGCCGGCCCGGTCAGGTGGACGTACACCGTCAGCGGGGCCTCGCTCGGCTCCTTGAGCACCACCGTCACCAGGCGGGCGCTCCCCTTGTTTTCGCTGCTGATCTTGGCGCGCGGCTCGTCGGCGGGGCCCACCTTCACCTCGGCCCTGGCGGGGACGAGGAGGCGCCACCGCGAGGCCTGCCCGCCCAGCGCTTTCAGGGTCAGTTGCGCGTCGGTCGTGAACGCGCCGGCCACGCGAACCTGGACCAGGCCCTCGGCGGTGAGCACGGCGGCCGGCCCGGCCCGGCCGCCGGCGCTCTTCCAGCTCAGGTCGAGCTTGTCGATCGCGCCGAGTTGCCCGCTGAGCTGGTTGCCCTTGAGTCGGACGAACGGCTCGGCCAAAGGCTTGTTGCCGACGCGCACGTCTTTCGCCCCGCCGGGCAATTCGAGGTCGAGGGACGTGCCCGCCGCGCGGGGCAAATCGAGCAGGAGCGCCTGCCCGCCGGCGCGGGGCGTCAAGGCCAGCACCAGGTCGAGCGTGAGCTGATGCTCGCCGGGCTTCTCGACCACCACGCCGAGCCCATCGGTGGCCCCGCTCCCCCGCAGGAGTTGGGGCGTGCGGCCATCGAGGGAAGCGCCGACCGCGTGGGCCAGGCCACAGGCGACCGAGAGGGTGGTGTTGGGCGCGGAGGTGGCGAAGTCGAACTGGGCCTGGAGCGTGACGAGCCCGCCCTCGACCTTGCCCTTGAGGACGCACCGCGTCGGCGTCGGCGCCGGCGGTTTCTTGCGGTCGAGCTCGGCACGCAACCGCTTCAGTTCTGCCTCCGTGGCGGCCCACTTCTCCCGGCTCACGATGACGTAATCGGGCAGGAGGTTGAGCGCGTCGGCCAGGTTGCGCGCAACGATGACGACGGTTTCGCTGGGCAAAGCGATCGGGGCGGGGTTCTCGGCAAGAGGGGGCTTCTTCTGCGCGCGGAGGGCGCTGGTAGGCACCCCCACGGAAGCGGGATGGGCGGCCCCGAACGCGCCGGCCGCCCCCAGCATCAGCAAACCACCCAGGGCCAGCCCTCGAACGAGTGAGCCGGACAAGGCACCGCCCTCCTACGGATGGGTGTCGCCGCGCCTCATTCGCGGCCGGGAAGGAAAGGCGATGAGGATTATAGCACGCCGAGGGCTTGCGCCGTCAGGGAAAACAGGGCAAGCGGCGCCGAGAAGGAGGGCGAGGCGGCCGGCATTTTCGGAACGCGAGGACTGTCGGGCGACGGCAGCGTGGGGTCGCCCCGCGTCGTCGTCGTAGGGTGGGCCGAGTCTTCGAGGCCCACGCGGCCCGTCACCCCGAGCACAAGGACGAGGGGAGCGAAGAAGGTGCCCTTTCGCAACGTGGAACCACCGCACTACATTCCTGCTGATCTCTCCTCGCCTGCCGCCGGTGCGGGCCGACCGTTAACCGCCGCGGGTGACGGCTCGGATCGGTCCCCGCGCCACCGTTAACTGCCGTGGGTGACGGCTGGGATCGGGCCCGACACCACCGTTAACCGCCGTGGGTGACGGCTGGGCTGGCCGCCCTCGGTGGGCGGGTTGGCGCACCGCTGGCCGCCCAGCCGGAGTTGCGCCCACCAGCCAGAAGGCTACCCGGAGCGCGTACGTCGTTGGGAGAGGCATTTGAGCGACAAGCGCCTCGCGCAACGACGCAAAGAGCGAGAGCAGACAAGGGCGCAGTTTTCCTCGTTGTTGCCTTCTTGTGCGTCCCTGGCAGGTCCGCGAGCGGTTCTTTCCTTCCGAATAGGGGAAGTCAGGCGCTGGCCAGGGGCTCATCGGACGTCGGCTGGCGCGGGGGACGGCTCGAGGGGCCTGGCAGCGCCGGCGAGGCCGAGGCCGTGGGCGTCGATCGTGGGGGTTTCGACGCCGGCTCGCCGTCGCGTGGCTTGGCGCTGGGCGTTCGGGGCGTGCCGTGGGCAGCAGGCAGGGTCGCCAGAGCGCCGCGCGATGCGGCTGCCGGGGCGCGCGGAAGGAGGTTGCTGTAGCGGTTGGCGCTGGTTAGCATGGGGAGCAACCAAGGGAGGCAGGGGCGTGCCGAACAGGAGGGATTGCCGTGACGACGACGTCGCTTCCATCATCGCGGGCCGCGCCGGCCGGCCCCCGGCCGGTGCGCTGGACGTGCGCCGAGTTCCACCGCTTCGGCGACATGGGCGTGTTCGAGGGTCGCCGGGCGATGCTGATCGACGGCGTCATCTTGGAGGAGGGGCCGATGAATCCGCCCCACGCGATAACGCTCGAACTGGTCGAGGAGGCGATCCGAGCCGCCTTCGGGACCGGGTGGCGAATCCGCAGTCAGTCCCCCTTGGTCCTCGGCCAGGACCTCGACCCAGAACCTGACCTCGCGGTGATTGCCGGCACACCACGTGGCAGTTCAGGACACCCCACGACGGCGGACCTGGTGGTCGAGGTGGCGGATTCCTCTCTCCACTTCGACACGAACGAGAAGCGGCTGCTGTACGCCGTGGCCGGCTTACGCGAGTATTGGGTGGTGGACGTCAACGGGCGGAGGCTGCTCGTCTACCGGGGCCCTCAAGCCGGCGACTACGCCACCCAACAGGCGCTCGGCCCGGCAGACGCCGTCTCGCCGCTGGCGGCACCAACGGCCGTGGTGCGAGTGGCGGACCTGCTCGCGTGACGCGGCCGAACCGCTCGATGGCCTCGAGTCAGCGACAAAACATCCTCGGACGCGCTCGACTACACGTTCGGCGAAGGAAGCGGAGGCGCCATGACTCCCAAACGGTTCTTCGACTCCGAAGGTGGAGCATTCGCGTTCACGGTACTGGACGAACGCGCTGGGGCGAAGCAGGGCCGGGGGACCTACGTCGTCGCCCCGGACCGGCGGAAGGTCCCCCGCCTCCCTCCCGAGACGTTCGCGCCCGTCCGGGAGAAAGCCGAGGAGGGCGAGCGGCGGATGGCCGCTGGGGACTTCCGCGGCGCGTTCGATCTGTTTGTCGAGGCGCTCAACCTACTCCCTCAACCGCGGGAGCAGTGGAACGCGGCCGGGTGGCTCTTGGTCGCGCTGGGGGAGAATGCGATCCGGGCGGGGAACTTTCAGGGGGCCGAGGGGCCGCTCACGGACGCGATGTGGTGCCCGGGGACGATCGGTAACCCGTGGTTGCATCTGCGTTGCGGCCAGATGCGGTTCGAGTTGGGCCAGATGGATCGGGCGGCCGACGAGTTGGCGCGGGCGTACGTGGGCGGCGGGCGGGAGGTGTTCGAGGGGCAAGATGCCAAGTACTTCGCCTTGGTGGAGCAAGTTCTGCAACCGCCGCCGGGCATGGATCGCTTGCCGTGACTGTCAGCGGGTAGCGCCTCCTTACCCGACCAGCGTGACACCGGCCGCACGTAGGCCCTCTCAAAGTTCAGCTCTCCTGAGCGGCCGGTGCGGATGAGCTGGGGGCGTTCGAGGGAGGAGGGCGCCAGCAATGAAGAAAGTCTGGGATCGCATCCACACCTGGCTCGCCGCGAACGCACCGGCCGGCTACGGCAACCTGCGCCCCGGCGCCAGCGCGGAAACGATCGAGTCTGCCGAGAACGCGATGGGGCTGAAGCTCCCCGACGACGTCAAGGCGTCGTACCGCATCCACGACGGGCAAAGCACCGAGCCGGGCCTGGTCGGGGGCGAGGGGTGGCGCTTGCTGTCGCTCCAGGAGATCGTGCAGGATTGGGGCCGCTGGTCCCGGGCCAACCCCAAGGACGCTCGCTTTGTGCCGATCGCCTGGGGCGGGATGGGCGACTATGTTATCTTGGACCTGGGCCCGCGCCCCGCAGGCCCGGGCCGTCTCCTGATCCAGCGCCGCGACAGGGACGAGCTCGACGCCCTGGTTCGGTCGTTCTCCGTCTGGCTCGAAAACTTCGCCGGTGAACTGGAGGCTGGCGAGTTCGCGTACTCTCAGGAGGAGGGTGGGGTCATGCGCACCGACCTTCTCGACCTCGACTGATCGCCGATCGTTGTCTCGAACCAAAGTGCGACAGCGGACCGGGGCCATTCTGCTTTCTCACGCGTTACGGCTCTCCCGCCCCGGCCGGTTAGTTATCCCATTAGGCGGCGGAGAATGCACCGATGGAAACGCCGCCCGTTTCGGCCGCAGTCCCTCGGCAACGCGGTTTTTGGCCGGTCGTCACCTGGGGCCTGCTCGGTGCCGGGTGGCTGACGTTCCTCCTCGTCCAAGGACATGCGGCCCGGCTGGCGGAGTGGTACGGGCCGTGCCCGGACGTGTGCGACGCGCTTGGACGAGATGCGTTCGTCCGCCGGCGGACGCTGCCGTACTTCACGCTGGTGGTGCTCCTGGACGGCCTCGCGGCAGTTTCCCTGGCCGCCGGGAGCCGGTCGGGTTGGCCGCTCGCGATCAAGGTGTTGGCCGCGGTCCTCCTGGTGCCGAGCATGGGGCTACACGGTTTGGTCTGGCTCGTCTGCGCGCTCATCGTGGTCTAACGGCGGGGGCCGCACGCGCCTCCGTCCATTCGCGTTGCTCGAGCACGTGGCACCTCTGCTTGCCCGAGATGACCTTCACGGCGCTCCCCCCGCCGCATCGCGGGCGAGGGCGTCATCGTGAGCGACGGCGAGCCATCCCTCGGCGGCCTCGCGCAGGTTGGCGCGGACCTCCTCGAGGGTTTCGCCCTGAGTGTGACAGCCGGGGAGCGCGGGGATGGAGGCGGAGTAGCCGCCGGCGTCGGGCTCTGGCCGGACGACGGCGGTGAGGGTGACGGTCACCTCGACGGCGATAGGCAGGGGCAGGATGGCGGTGTGGCTCATGGTCGGGCTCCTCCATTTTCTGTACCGTATCGCAGCGGGAGCGCACGGTCGAGAGAAGATGGTTCAGAAGTACAGAACGGCGAACCGGGAGCTGTCGCAGACCGGCGGGGCACGACCGCTTTCTCGGTTTACCGGCTTTCCTGCCCCGTCGGCTGCGGACCTTGGTCGTTGAACGGCCCTCTCTGCCGCCGCGAGCCGGCCCGCGGACGTTGTTCTGCCTGTTCCGCGGCGGCAGAGAGGGCCAGCGTTCGGCGACGAAGGTGCGCCGGCGATTGGCGCCGCCGCGCGGATGGCGCCCTCGTGCGTGAAGCCGCCTGTTATCTTGGATAGGGAGCGCTTTCTCATCGAGGACACGCCATGCCGCTGTTGGACCACTTTCATCCTCCGCTGAGCGAGCGCCGGCACTGGCACTCGTTCCACAACTCGTGGGCTACGTACCTGTCCTCGCAGCTAAACGCCCTCCTGCCCGAGGGATATTTCGCCGAGGCGAACGTGCAGTTTGGGGTTGAGATCGACGTGGCAGCATTCGAGGAGGGCGGCGCCACGCCTCCGCAGGCGGGTTGGGCGCCCCCGCCGCCCCAAGCGAGCCTACCGCTGGAACTGCCAGGAGCAGTCGTCGAGATCGGCATCTTCAGCCGGATGGGGGGGCCGCTGTTGGCCGGAGCGGTGGAACTGATCAGCCCGGCCAACAAGGACCGGCCAGCGCATCGGGAGGCGTTGGTGTCGAAGTGCGCGGCTTACCTCCAGGCGGGGGTTGGACTGGTGCTGGTGGACGTGGTGACCGACCGCTCTGGGGACCTGCACCGCGAACTGCTGGTGCGGGTGGGGGCGGGCGATCCCGGGCCAGGGCCCGCGCTGAGCGGCTCGGCCTACCGGGCGGTGGAGCGGAAGGGGGCGGCGGCGGTGGACGTGTGGCGCGAGCCGCTCGCGGTGGGGCAACGCCTGCCCACGCTTCCCCTGTGGCTGCGGGGGGGACTGTGTCTGCCCGTGGAGTTAGAGGCCACGTACGAGCGTACGTGCGTGGAGCAGCGGGTGCAGCCCGCCGCGTAGTCGTGGAGGACGACGAACCAGTCGCTGGTGCGATTCGTCGCACTGTCTCTTGCTTCCCTCTCCCTGTACTCGGGGCGAGGGACCGCTGACAAAGACTCGGCCCGCCCTACTCCACCGTCCCCAGCACCACCCCCCCCACGCGCACTTCGCCCTCCACCAGCGCCGTGCTCTCTCCCGTCCCGAGCCAACCCAGCCAGCTCGGATGGCCGCCCCGCTCGCGCAGCGCGCCTTCTTCCTCCGCCCCGCTCCGGCGCCCCAGCACGAACAGCCCCACGCGATCGGCGACCTCCCACGCCCGCGCCGCCTCGACCGGCACCACGACGAGGTTGTAACCGGCGCGGCGAAACTCGAGCGCCTGTTCCTCCGAGCAGTCCGCCAACTCCCGGCCTCGCAGCAAGAGCCGGTGCCCGTTGACGAGCAGGCCTCCCGGCCCTACCTCCACGCTTCGCAGTCCGTGCCGGACCAGGGCCCGCTCCAGCCGCTGCCCGTCCTCCCAGAGCTCGACGGGGCCCTCGTAGAGAAACGGAGTTTCCGGCTCCCACAAACTCGCCTCGGGGACCAGAGCGCGCACGCCCAGCGCCCCCGGCGGCACGGCCGCGCCCGACGGCAAGGGCCGAAAGTGATAGGCGACCTCGACCGTCCCGGCGAAGCGGCAGCGCGGCCCCATCAGCCGGCCGCGCACCTCCGTCGTCGGCGTCAGGCGCTCGGGAAAGACGGTAATGCGCACCTCCGCCTCGGCCGGGATGGTCGAGTGCGCGCGCTGGTCGATGCGAACGATGCGGTTGGTCATGGCAGGATCAGCATCGCGTCCCCGTAACTGTAGAAGCGATACCTCTTCTCGATGGCCGTGCGGTAGGCGTCGCGGATCGGCTCCAGCCCGGCGAAGGCGGCCACGAGGAGCAACAAACTGGAGCGCGGCAGGTGGAAGTTGGTCAGCAGCGCATCGACCACGGCAAACGCGAACGGCGGGGCGATGGTCAGGTCCGTGGTCCCCTGCCACGCCGCGAGGGGCGCGTGCAGCCCGGCCGTCTCCAGAACGCGCACCGTCGTCGTCCCGACCGCCACGACGCGCCCCCCCCGCGCCTTGCAGGCGGCGATGGCCTGCACGGTGGCGAGGGGCAGTTCGCCGCGCTCCGCCTCGACGCGGTGCTGCGCCAGGTCCTCGACCTGGATCGGCTGGAAGGTGCCCGGCCCGACGTGGAGCGTGACGAAGGCGTGCGCGATCTGGCGCTTTTCGAGGTCGGCAAAGGTGCGGGGCGTGAAGTGCAGCCCGGCCGTGGGGGCGGCAACGGCGCCATCGTGCCGGGCATAGACCGTTTGATAGCGCGCGAGGTCGGCGGCGCTGGCCCGGCCCTTGCGGACGTAGGGCGGAATGGGCACGTGGCCGTGGCGGGCCAGCAGCTCCGCGACGGGGGAGCTCACGCTGGGCCGGGCCAGCCAGCGCCCCGCCGGCGTCTTGCCCACCAGCACCAGCCGCAAGGCGCTGCCCTCCGGCGGCGGCCCCCCGGGCGGATCGACCAGCAGCGACTCCCCGACGATGAGCCGCCCGCGCGTCTGGCAGAGTAGCTCCCAGGCGCCGTCGGGGTGTTCTTGCAAAAACAGGCCTTCCCACTTGCCCTCGGTGCGCGCCCGCCGGCCAATCAGCCGGGCCGGCCGGACGCGCGTCTCGTTCAGCACGAGCAGGTCGCCCGGCGCCAGCAAGCGGGGCAGTTCGTCGAAGCGGTGGTGCGCCAGCGCCCCGCCGGCCCGCCGCAACACCAGCAAGCGCGACTCGTCGCGCGCGGGCAGCGGTTGCTGGGCGATGAGGTCGGCCGGCAGGTCGTAATCCAGGTCGTCGATGCGCATGAGCGATACGGCCCCGCCATGAGCGCGATTTAGCCGCCGAGCTCGGCGCGTCGTGAGGGGCCGCCCCATCGCGACGCTCCGGGGTCGGCGGCGAAATGGTCACGTGCGCCCGCGCGTACTTCTTGTGCCCCGTGATCCCGGCGGCGAAGCCCG
>JBBSEZ010000247.1:0-14678 GCA_038239195.1 Gemmatales bacterium | reverse complement strand
TTGGAGTGCGGCGATTCATCGCCGCTTTCTTTTCTTCGCTTTTCAGCCTCTCCCGACGGGGAGCGCCGCCGTGCCAGGCGGCCGCCTTCCCGAAAGCAAAAGAAAGCGGCGATGAATCGCCGCACTCCAAGAAGGCCAGGATAAAATGACGCGGGCGCAAACTTGCTCCTTCCTCGTTCCTCGTTCCTCGTTGCCTTCGGTTCACAATTCGTTACGCGATGATCTCCCGGATCGGCTTGCCGAAGTCGATCTCGAGCCTTTTCCTCCCCGGCACCTCCAGCTTGCGCGGGTCGAGCCCGAGCTGATGCAGCACCGTCGCATGGATGTCGGTCACGTAGTGCCGATTCTCCACCGCGTGGAAGCCCAGCTCGTCGGTCGCCCCGTGCGCCACCCCGCCTTTGATGCCCCCGCCAGCCAGCCAGGCGCAGAACCCGTAGGGGTGATGGTCGCGCCCGTCGGCGCCCTGCGCCCCCGGCGTGCGCCCGAACTCGGTGCCCCAGGCCACGATTGTCTCGTTGAGCAGGCCGCGGCGTTTGAGGTCCTTGAGCAGCCCGCCCATCGGCTTGTCCACCTGGCCGCACAGCGCCGAGTGCCCTGCCTTCAGCCCGCCGTGGGCGTCCCACGCCCCGGCCCCGCCGTTGCTGCCGTGGAAGACCTGCACGAAGCGCACCCCGCGCTCCACCAGCCGCCGCGCCGCCAGGCACAGTTCGCCGAACGCGCGCGTCGTCGGGTTGTCCAGGCCGTACAGCCTGCGCGTGGCCTCGCTCTCGCTGTCGAAGCGCACCACCTCGGGCACCGCCGTCTGCATGCGGAAGGCCAACTCGTACGACTTGATGCGGGCACGCAGCGCGGGGTCGTCGGGATACTCCACCGTCGCCAGGCGGTTGAGCCGGCCCAGCAGTTCCACCTCGCCCCGTTGCTCCTCGACGAACTTGTCGCGCGTCGGTGCGGCAAAGGAGAGCGGATTGCGCGGGTCGATCCGCAGGCGCACGCCCGCGTGCTCGGGGCCGAGGTAGTCGGCGCCGTGGCCGTTGACCCCGGCGCAGCAGTCGGCCAGCGGCGTGCCCAGCACCACGAACTGCGGCAGGTTGTCGTTGAGCGAGCCGAGCCCGTAATGCGCCCACGAGCCGATCGTCGGGTGGGCCCCCTCCAGGGAGTGCCGGCCGGTGTGATACTGCAGCTGCGCCCCGTGGTTGTTGTCGGTCGTCCACAGCGAGCGCACCACGGCCAGGTCATCGATGCAGTCGCCGACGTGGGGCCACCAGTCGCTCACGGCGATCCCACTCTTCCCGCGCTTCTTGAAGCCCACCTGCATAGGGAAGATGCGCGGGTGGACCTGATGCAAGCCGGGCACCACCTCGCGCAGGTTCTTCTTGAGAAACGGCGACGTGAGCGTGGACTTGTAGGGCGATTCGGCGATGGTCTTGCCGGCGTACTTGTTGAGCGCCGGCTTGGGGTCGAAGCTCTCCATCTGGCTGGCCCCGCCGACGAGGAAGAACCAGATAACCGACTTCGCCTTGGGGGGAAAGTGCGGCTGCTTGCCGCGCGGGATGGCGCCGGGGGCGGCCCCGCGCACGACGCCGTCGCGGTGCAGCATGGCGCCGAGGGCCAGGCCGGTGAAGCCCATGCCGACGTCGGCGAGGAAGGCGCGCCGACTCGCGGGGGGGACGGCCTCTTCGGCGGGGTGGGGCTGGCTCATGCGATGCTCCTCCTCACGGGGTCAGAACTTGTAGCTCCCACTGACAACCGCGTAGATTTGGGCCGCCAGCGAGAGAAATCCGAAAAAGATGGCGATCATCCCCAGAACGCGGCCGATCATCGTCATGGTGCGGCCGGAACGGTCCATGCGCCGGCGGGCCATCTCGACGAGGTCCTTGCCGCCCATCACGAGGGCGGCCCCGCCGAGCCCCCAGCCCAGCAGAAAACAGCACGAGAAGACGAACCCGCCGATCCCCAGGAGCAAGATCAGCACCCCGCGGTGGGCTCGCTTCTGCGTCTCCCCGCTGAAGTCGAGGGAGCCTTCGTCCGCGAGCGCGGGCGCGAGGAGCTCGCCTTCCTCCTCGTCGCGCTTTCGACGGCGCGGGGGCGGCTCGTCCTCCGCGCGCTCCTCCGCCTCTTCTCGCGGCCGTTTGCGCGGGCGCGGCGACTCGTCCTCTTCGTCCCGCGCGCGGCGGGAGGGAGCGGGGGCCTCCCCGCCGAAGGAGAACGGGTCGCCGGATGGAGGAGGCGGTGGTGGCAGCGGGCGTGGCGCGACGTCTTCCTCCTCGGCAGGGCGGGGGCGCGCCTTGCCGCCCTTGCGCGGGCGAGGCGCTTCTGGCCCCACCTCCACCAGGTCATCGACCGGTTCCTCCACGATCTGTGCCCGCACCTTGATCGGCCCCGCCGGCTTTGGCTTCGGCGGGGGTGGGGCTGGCGGCTCCTCCACGACAGGAGGAGGCGGAGGTGGGGGCGGGGGCGCGGGCGGCGGGGGGGCGGCGGGCGGCGCGCCGGGCAGGTTGACCTGAAACGCGGTGGCGCACATCGGGCACTTGATGAGCATGCCCGCGACGTTGTCGCCGACGCTCAGGGGTTGCTTGCATCCGGGACACGCGACGACGTACGGCATGAAAGTCTCGTTCTCCCCGGGGCGCGTGCCTCAACGTACCGTCACGAAGTCGTGGTGGTTCAACAGCACGTGGATCAGCCCCTCGCGGGCCCGCTGGCGCGGGTCGGCCGCCGGCGGGACCGGGCTGGCTGCTCCCGCCCCGAACGGCGTCAACCGCTTCTTGTCGGCCAGGAGCGCCGACTGCTCACGGAGGAACTCGACGCACGTCGCCAGCTCCGCACTCGAAGGCCTCCGCCCCAGCACCTGCTCGAAGCCGGCGCGCACGAACCCGGCGTCGGTCTTCTCCTCGCGCGACAGGGCCCGCGCAGTCAGCCGGCCCTGGGCGATGGCCAGCGAGCTGTTGGCCAGGGCGAGCGCCTGCTGCGGGACGATGCTCTCGGTGCGCCGGTAGCACTCGTTGACGCTCGCGGCGTCGAACAGCATCAAGAACTCCATCTGCCTCTCGGCGGCGTGCCGGAAGTAGAGGCTGCGCCGGGCAGAGGTCAGCCCGAGGTTGTGATCGAGGTCGGGCCCGCCCATCGTCCGGTCGAGCCGCCCCGCCACGGCCAGGAGGCTGTCGCGCACCACCTCGCCCTCCATGCGCCGGGAATTCATCCTCCAAAGATAGCGATTGTCCGGGTCGCGGGCCAGGTTGGTCTCGTCGCCCGTGGAGCTTCGCCGGTAGGCCGCGCTGGTGACCAGGAGCCGATGCAGCGCCTTCATGCTCCAGCCCCGCTCCATGAATTCGGCCGCCAGCCAGTCGAGCAACTCGGGGTGCGTGGGCGCCTGGCCGTTGCGCCCGAAGTCGAACTCGGTCGGCACCAGCCCCTTGCCGAAGTGGCGCAGCCAGACGTGGTTGACCGCCACGCGCGCCGCCAGCGGATTGTCCGGGCTCGCGATCCACTTCGCCAGCGCCGACCGGCGCCCCGTGCTCGTCGCAGGATAGGCCGTCAGCTTGCGCCGGACGTGGTCGGTGCCGGCCGGCTTGAGCAACTCCGCCTGCGCTTTCGCCAGGCGCTGCGTTGCCGTGGCCAGGCGCTGCATCGTCGCCGGCCTGTTCTTGCGCGGGGCGAGGACGTGGGCGAGGCGGGCGGCGCGCTCGTCGCGCTGCGCGTCGAGCAGCCCGATCTCCCGTTGGGCCTTCTGGGCCCCCTGCGCCGCGCGGCGCCAGTCGGGGCTGGCCGTGCCCCCCGCGTCCTCGAGCTCTTCCGCCGCGAGGACGGCGACGAGGGCCACGTGTTTCGCCTCGGCAATCTTGAGGTCGAGCTCCGCCAGCGCCAGCAACTCGGCGATGCGGGAGACGGCCAGCGCCCGCCCCAGGCCCGCCAGCCCCGGCGCGCCGACGAGCGGGCCGACGGCCACGGCGGCGTTGCGGCGCGCGGCCCCGGCATCGATGCGCGCCCTTTCGATGGCGGCGCGGCTGGCGGCCAGGGCGTCGGCCTTGACGAAGGCGCGCTTGTCGGGCAGGAAAGCCAGCTTCGGCAGGGCAACGGGCTCGATCGCGAACTTCCCGCCCAGGGCGGCGGGCACGACCGGCGCGACGGGCGAGCGCTTGTCGGGGTGGGCCTCGTCGCCGCGCACGAACAGGTGGGTGAGGGCGCCGAGGTTGGCGTCGTAGACGCGCGGCAGGCCGTTGCGCTCGAGGTCGGCCACGCCGGGCAGGCGGTCGGTGCGCACCTGGTGCGGCTCGAAGAGGGCCCGGAAGCCGTAGTATTCCTTCTGCGTGAACGGGTCGAAGAAGTGATCGTGACAGCGGGCGCAGTTGAGCGTGATGCCGAGAAACGCCTTGCCCGTGTGCTCCACGGTGCGGTCGAGCCAGACGTTGCGGTTGAACTTGTACCAGTTGCGCACCAGGAAGCCGGTGGCGCGCAGGGCCTTCGGGTCGGTGGGGGCGAGCTCGTCGGCGGCGAGCATTTCCTGGACCATCCGGTCGTAGCCCTTGTCGGCGTTGAGCGACTCGATGATCCAGTCGCGCCAGTGCCAGACGTGCTTCTGGCTGTCGCGCACCTCGGCGCCGTATCCCGCCCAGTCGGCGTAGCGCCAGACGTCCATCCAGTGCCGGCCCCAGCGCTCCCCATACTGCGGAGAGGCCAGCAGCCGATCGACGATTTTCTCATACGCATCGGGGGCGGGATCGCTCAGGAACTCGTGGAGCTCCGCGCGCGTCGGTGGCAGGCCGATCAGGTCGAGGTAGACGCGCCGCATCAAGACGTGCTTCGCCGCTTCCGGCCGGGGGGCGAGCCCCTGGCGCTGCTGTTCGACGGCGAGGAAAGCGTCGATGGGATTGCGCCCGCCGGGGAGGGTGGCGCGCGGGACGGCCGGGCGGCGCACGGGCAGGAACGGCTGCCAGGCATAGCCGGCTTGGCGGCGGGCCTGCCAGAGGGCGAGCGCCTTGCGGGCGCTGGCGATCTCGGCGGGGCCAGGCTTGTCGCGGGCATCGCCGGGGGAGTGCCCGCTCAGCAGTTCGAGGACGTTGGACACGCCATCGCCGTCGCTGTCCTCGTCGGCGATGGCGAGGATGCGGGCCGCGACGTCGGTCGCTTTCCCCGCCTTACGCAGTTCGGAGCGCACGGCCTTGAGGCGGGCCCCAAAGGGGTTGTGGGGCTTGTCCTCCTCGACGGCGCCTGGTCGGTCGGGCAGGTGACAGGTCCGGCAATCGTGGAGCTTGCGCGGCAGGCTGGGCCCGAACAGATCGAGGAGGGCCTGCTTGTGCGCGGGCCGCGCCGTCGCGGGCGCGGCGACGAGGAGGGCCGTGACCAGCGCGAGAGGCAGCGGGTTGCGGAGGAGCGTTGTTGGCATGGCAGGCCTCGTCGGCGCGGGGCGGGGGGTAGGGTAGACTATACCCGCCGGGGGGTTGCCGCTCAAGGGGCTGGCCTGCAACGCTCGCAACGGTCCGGCTCGACGCGCGCTTCCGGGCCCTACCTCGCCTCGGAGGAACGGCCCCATTCCGCCAACCGATCGCGGCGCTGCTGCCAGTCCTTCGCGTCCAGCACGCGGAACGCACCGAGGCGGTCCAGTTCCATCCCCGTGGCGACCTGGGCCGCAAGGGTGAGGCGTTCCGGCGCTCCCCCCGCTGGGGCAGGCACTTCCCAGAGCATGGCGACGCCGTCGGCGCTGCAAGTGAGGGCCCGCTTCCCGTCGGGGTGGAAGGCCACCGTCATGACGACCGCGTCGTGCCGGAGCGGCCCGCCCAGGGGGGCGCCCGTGGCCACGTCCCACAGCCGGACTGTCTCGTCCGTGCTGCCTGTCCCCACCACCCGCCCGTCCGCGCTGAAGGCGACGCTCATCAGCGCGCCCTTGTGTTGGAGCGGGGGGCCGACCGGCTCCCCCGTGCCCACCTCCCACAGCCGGGCGGTCTTGTCGGTGCTGCCGGTCACCAGCAGGCGCCCCCCCGGGCCGAAGGCCGAGCACCAGACCGTCCCCTGGTGGCGCAGCGGCTTGCCCAGCGCCTGCCCGGTGCCGACCTCATAGCATTGCTCGCGGCCGTCGTCGTCGCCCACGACGACGAACCGGCCGTCGGGGCTGGCGTCCGCCCAGAGCGCCGGGCCGGGGTGCCGTACGGGAGCGCCGATGGGCTTGCCGCTCAGGTCCCAGAGTCGGGCCGTGCCGCGGGCGGAGGCGGTGACGAACGTATTCCCGTCCGGGCTGAAAACGGCGGCTTGCAGCCCCGGGTGCTTGACGGTGCAGACCAGCTTCCGCGACGCGGCGCCCCAGACCTGGACCGTGCCAATGTCCCGCTGCCCGGTCAGGAACAGCCGACCGTCCGGGCTGAAGGCCAGGTAGACGGCCGGAGCGCCCACGGGGAGGAGCGGCCCGACCCGCTTGCCCAAGAGAACCTCGCGCACACAGGCCCTCACCCCCTTGCCGTCCGGGGCCGGGGCCTCGGCGAGCACGAACTTGCTGTCGCGGCTAAAGGCGAGGCCGGCCCGGGCCGCGTGGGGGAAGCTCGCACGCCACTTGCGCGTGGCGGTGTCGTACAGTTCCGCGACGTTGCTCGCCCAGGTCAAGGCGATCGTCGTGCCGTCGGGGCTGAAGACGGCCCGCTCGGCCCTGCCCGGGACAGGGGCCCGGAACAGAGCCAACGGCCCCCCGCCCTCGGCCACGTCCCACACCCGCACGGTGCCGTCCTCGCTGCCCGTCACGGCGCGCCCTTCCGGGGTGAAGGCGACCGCCGCCACCGGCCCCTGATGCGCGAGCGGCATCCCCACGCGCTTTCCGGTCGTCGTGTCCCACAACTGAGCGAGAAAGCCGTCCTGGTCCGCCGCCAGGACCACGCCGGCGGCTCGCCCGAAGGCCACGCCGCGGACGCGGCCTTGCTGATTGCAGTCGGCCTGCATCTTGCCGGTCGCCCGGTCCCAGACGCGCACGTGCCAGTCGTGGCCGCCCGTCAGGCAAGTTCGCTCGCCGGGCCCAAAGGCCACCGCGGCCACCACATCTTTCTGCGGCACGTGCCACGTGGCCCCGCCGGCTTCCAGGGCCCACAGCCTCACCTCGCCCCCCTTCTTCTCCGCGCCGCTGCCGGTCAAGATCGCCTTGCCGTCCCGGCTGTAGGCGAGGGCGACGACGGGGCGCGTGTGAACGAAGAGCCGGGGGTCGTTCCCGCCGGCCAGGCCCCAGAGCCGCGCCTTACCGTCGGCGCAGCCCGTGGCGAGGAGCTTGCCATCGGGGCTGAAGGCCACCGCGTTCACCGCTTTGCCGTGCTGGAAGGGCGCGCCGACTGGCCGGCCCGTCGCCCTTACCCAGCGCTGGGCGGTCCCGTTCGTCCCGGCCGTTGCCAGGGCCTCCCCGTCCGGGGCCCAGGCGACGGCGCGGACCGCGCCGCCGTGCGGTAGGGGGGCCCCGAGGAGCTCGCCGGTGTCGAGCCCCCAGAGGCGGGCGTTCCCGTCGGCGCAGCCGGTCAGCAGGGTTTTTCCGTCCGGGCTCACGGCCAGGCAGAGCACCTTGTCCGGGTGGGGGAGAACTTGGCGCAGTCGGTGGAGAGAGCGCCCCCAGCCGGCCAGGTTTGCCCGGATGGCTCGCCGCAGGTCGGCGCCTTCGGGGGCCAACTCCAGGCTGCGGGCCAGCCAGAGCATGCCGCGGCCGGGGTGGCCCTGTTCGCACAGGCCCTGCCCGTGGTCCAGCGCCAGGCTGGCCGCCAGCAGACGGGACTCCCGGAGGGCGCCCCTGGTCTGTTCCTGCTCGCGCTCCAGTTCGGCCGCCGCGCGCGACTGGTGGACGGCGAAGCCGGTCCCCAGGGCGGCCACGCTCAACAAGGCCGCCACCGCCAGGCCCCCGGTCACGGCCAGGGCGGGGTTGCGGCGGCACCAGCGGGCGCCCCGCTCCCAGAGGGGCGCCCGCCGCGCCAGGATGGGCCGGTCGGCAAGGAAGCGTCGGAGGTCTTCCGCGAGGGCGTCGGCCGTGGCGTAGCGGGCGGCCAGGTCCCGGGCGGTGGCCTTGAGGACGATGGTCTCCAGGTCCCGGGGGATGAGCGGATCGATCGTGCGGGGCGCGGCGGGGCCCTCGTGGACGATGCGCTGGATCAGCCGGGCCTGGTCGGGATCGTCAAACGCTGCCCGCTGCGTCAGCAACTCGTAGAGGGTGATGCCCAGGCCGTACACGTCGCCGCGCGGGTCGGACACGCCGCGGAAGCGCTCCGGCGCCATGTAGCGCAGCGTGCCGACCACCTCGCCGGTGCCGGTCAGGTCGCCTCCGGCCTCCGCCTTGGCCAGGCCGAAGTCCGCGACCCAGGCCGTGCCCTCGCTGTCCACCAGCACGTTGGACGGCTTGACGTCCCGGTGAACGACCCCGTGGTGGTGGGCGTAGGCCAGCGCCTCGGCCACCTGAGCTCCCAGCGACGCCACGCTGCGGAAGTAGGCCGAATTGCTTTGCCCGGCGACCTCCGAGCTCGGCGTGAGCCCCTCCTCGGCCGGGGCGTCGGGCGGCAAGAGCGAGACGGGTGGCGCCTCCTCGGCGACCGTGTTCTGCTGGGGGAAATGGCCGCCGAGCAGGCCGCGGGCGATGCGGACGGATAGCTCGGCGCCGCGCTCGGGACCGGCGAGGGTGGGCAAGTCCTTCGCCTCGTGCAGGCGCTTCGCCTCGCGCAGGACGGCGTCCAGGCCCTGGCCGCGGATGAACTGCATCGAGTAGTACAGGGTGCCCTCGTGCTCGCCGACGCCGAAGACGGGGACGATGTTGGTGTGGTGCAGCCGGGCGGCGGCCTGGGCCTCGCGCCGGAAGCGCTCTCGGAACATCGGGTTGCCGGAGCAGTGCGGGGCCAGCACCTTGAGGGCGACGTGCCGGCCCAGGGGCTCCTGCACGGCCTCGTAAACGACGCCCATGCCGCCGCGCCCCAGCGGGCGGAGGATGCGATATTCTCCCAGTTGCGCAGGCACGACCTCGTCCGCCTGCCCCGGCTGGTCGGGCAGGGAGAGCGTGGAGGCGCCCCCCGGGCCGCCCGGCCCTGCCGGGGGCGCGAACAGCGCGCCGGCCCGATCGGGCGCGGCGGGCCGCTCGGCAAGCTCCTCCGGCTTCTCCAGGGCGCCTCGCCCCGATCCCGCGTCCGTCATGGGGCCCTCCCCCGGGCCTTGGGGCCTGCCCAACGGGCCACCGCCAGCCCTCGGCGCCTCTGCGCCCCTCTCGCCCTCACCACAAGTCATGGGACCGCTCCTGAAAGATATACTCGTGGCGGGGAAAATTGGCACAAGAGGTGCGACCCTACGAAAGGCCTCCGCGTGGAAAACCGGGCCGCCCGCGGCACGTGGGGGCACGTTTCCGTGCCTGGGGGAGTGAGCACGGGCCGGCCAGCCCCCCGCGAGGGAGGAACTCAGCCCCGGTCGGAGGTCGTTGGTCGCGGTTACGTTGGCCGCGTTTCCGGAGGTCGGCGCCGCCCTCCCCACTTTTCGCATGGGAGGAGCGGACCATGAACCGGACACCCAGGAACGCTCGCGCGTTCACGCTGATCGAGTTGCTGGTGGTCATTGCGATCGTTGCCATCCTGATCGGCCTCCTCCTCCCCGCCGTCCAGAAGGTGCGCGAATCGGCGGCCCGCGCCCAGTGCGCCAACAACCTCAAGCAGATCGGCCTCGCCTGCCACAACTACCACGACACCTACAACTCCCTGCCGCCGGCGCGCCTCACGACCTCCTCGCGCGGGGGCGGCACGAGCTGGCCCGCCTTCATCCTCCCCTTCGTGGAGCAGCAGGCGATGTTCGCCCCGTGGGACGCTACCCTGGGCTTCACCGCCCAGGCGCCCGGCTTCAACTCGACGATGCCCGTGGCGATCTACCGGTGCCCGGCGCGGCGCGGCCGGACGGTCAGCGAGGCCGCCCCGGAGTGGAGGCTGTGGAACCCGACGGGCCGGGTGGGCACGCTGTGCGACTATGCGAGTACCTCCGGCGTGGACGACAACTGGGTCGATACCGACCCTTCGGTGGCCACGGGGGCCATGATCGCCGGCCAGGTCAACAGTCGCACGGGCAAGGGCCTCAACACCGTCATCGCGTCCTGGAGCAGTCAGACGAGCTTCGCAAGCATAACGGACGGCCTCAGCAACACCCTGCTGGTCGGCGAGAAGCACGTGCCCGCCGACATGCTCGGCGCCCCGCCGAGGGCCATGATGAGCGACAACCCGCCCAACGAGCGGGACGCCTGCTGCGACGAGACCTTCTGGAACGCCGCCCCGGGCTGCGCGAACATGCGCGCCCTGGGCGATGCGGGTTACGAGATCGTCCCCGACGCGAGAATCAACAGCCAGTCGCAGCCGGGCGGCTAACAGTGGGCGAACCGGTTCGGGAGCGCGCATCCGGGCGTTTGCCAGTTCGTCTTCGCGGACGGCTCCGTCCGCCCCTTGCAGGTGACGACGCCGGGGTGCGTCCTCAAGTTGCTGGTCGATGAGGGCGACGGTCAAGTCATCCACGATTATTAACGCGCCGCCTTCTCAGCGGGCCCGCTGCGGGGCCGTCGCCGGCGGCGGCCTCGTCACCACCAGGTTGACGTGGTTCTTTCCTCCCTTCACCGTGGCCGTCAGCCCGGACGTCGCGGAGTCGTAGAACTTCGGGTCGATGAGGTGCCGTTTGCCCCCGTCGGCGGAGGGGGCGGATGGCGATGCGGTACTCTCCCGGCGCAGCCCCGTTGCCGCGCCGGAGCGTACTCAGGCGGAAGGTGCCGTCGGGCTGGATCACCCCCGAGGCAAAGCCGGTGCGGTCGGCCAGGGTAAAGGTGACCACGCCGCCAGCGAGCTCTCCGGCCGGCTGACCATCCGCGAACGCGACCGTGCCCTCCACCGGGCTGCGACCCCCCGAGCAACCGAGCGTTGCGCTCAGCACCAGGGCCCCCCACCAGACGATCCTCCCCCGGCGAGGAGGGCCTCTTTCCCACCCAAGCATGAGATACCTCGACCTGTGCTTCCGGCGACTCGAGCGTCAATGCCACGTTGCAGCGAACGACCGTTCAAGCGGAGCGCTCCCTACGGCTTCAACTCGACCTCCACGTTCAAAGGCCCCGGCGCCTCCGGGGCGGCGGGCGGGTAGGGCGGCGCGTCCCAGTCCAGCCCCATCTTGCCGAGCTCCTGGCGGATGGCCCGCAGGCCCCAGATGCGGACCGCCGGGCTGTCGCTGCTCGTGAAGACCAGCTGCGCCCCGTCGGGGGTGAACGCCGCCTGGAGCGCCCGGTCCTGGGTCGGGTTTTCCAGCCGGGCTACCTCGCGGTTGCCCTCGGGGGCCACCAGCCGGATCACCCCGTTCTCGGTCGCCACGGCCAGCAATTTGCCATCGGGGGAGAACGCCAGGGGCCCGTCCCCGACGCGCGGCCCTTCTTTCCACGAGCCGACCTCCCAGAGCCGGCAGCCGCCCGCCCCCGTGGCGAGCCACTTGCCGTCGGGACTGAAGCGGACCTGGCAGTATCGCCCCACGGACAAGTCCTTGACCAACTTGCCGGTGCGCGCGTCCCAGACCTGGGCGCCGGGGCCCTCGTGGCTGCCCGTGGCCACCCAGAGGCCGTCCGGGCTGACGGCGATCGCACGCATGTCCTGGTGGGGTCCGATCCGCAGCGGCCGGTCGGGCCGGCCGGCGTCGAGGATGAGGCTGGTCCCCAACTGGGCGATGGCCAGCACCCGCCCGTCCCGGCTGGCGGCGAAGTTGTGCGACGACGCGGGCACCGGGAGCCGCTGCGGGGGGCCGACCCGCAGCGCCCCCGGAGTCGCTGGGGCCGGGCGGACGGGCCAGCGCTGAAGCCCGGCCGGGCCGCAGGTCAGCAGGGCCCCGCCCGGCTCGAACGCCACGCACGCCGCGTACCCCAGCGGCAAGAACGCGAGGGCCTCGCCGCGCGCGAGGCCCCACAGGCCCACGCCGTCGTTCATGCCGACCGCGAGCAGCCGCCCGTCCGGGCTGACCGCGGGGAGCTGGTAGAGCGGCTTGCCGGGGAGGAGGGGGCCCCGGACCAGCGTGCGGTACTCTCGCCCGCCGGCGACCTCCCACAAGCGGACCGTGCGGCCCCGGGCCTCGCCGACGAGCAGGCAGTCGTCCGCGCTGAAGCGCATCTCGACGGGCGAGCCTGGTACGCTGAACACCTGCTTGCCCGTCCGCACGTCCCACAGCCGCAACTTTTTGTCCCAGCACGAACTGGCCATCAGATTGCCGGCGCGGTTGAAGGCGATGCGAACGGCCGGGCCGCCTTCGAGGACCGACTGAGGGGCCCGCCGCGCCACGTCCCAGAGGTAGATGCGGCCGTCCTCGCCCTGGCAGGGGACGGCCAGCAGCTTGCCGCCGGGGTGCCAGGCGACCTCGAAGATCGTCTCGGAGTGGGGCAGTTCCGCGATCGCCTTGCCGGTCTCGAGGTCGAGCACCTGCACCACGGGCCGCCCGGAGACGGCGGTCGCCACGGCAAGTTGCCTGCCCCCAGGGTGGAAGGCGACCACGTGGTTCTGGGTGGGCTTGCCGGGGAGCTTTCGCAGCCGGCCAGAGGCGAGGTCGATCACGCCCACCTGGTTGTTGGGGTAGCCGAAGACGGCGGCGACCTGCTTGCCGTCGGGGCTGAAGGTGGGGTGGAAGGCCGGCCCCGCGTGTCGGTAGAGGGGGGCGTCGCGCCCCAGGTCCCAGACCTCCAGCGCGTTGTCGGGGAGGAAGGTGGCGGCGAGGCGCTGGCCGTCGGGCCCGAAGGCCAGGCCCCAGGCCCGGTGGCCGGGGAAGCGCCCCCGGCCGGGCAAGCGGCGGACTTCCGCGTCGCCTTCCACCCGCCGGACGCTGATCGAGCCGTCCTCGGCGCGGCGGGCGTACTTCTCGAGGCGCGGGTCGAAGACGAGGTCGATGGTCCCGTCGGCCCAGGCGTCGCACTCGCGGGCGGTGCGGAGGTCGGGCAGGGCCAGGCAGGCAATCGCCTCGTCGCGCAGTTGCGGGCTCGGGCGGATGCGGGCGGCCAGCGCGAGGGCGGCGAGGCTGTCGAAGCGCCGGCCCTGGCGCTGGCTGAAGCGGCCCGCCCGCGCACGGTCGAGGTACGACTGCCACAGCTTCTCCGTCCTTTCCCGCTCCGCCTTCTCCGTCAATTCCAGTTGGCCGCGCAGGCGGCCCTCCGCGCCCTCGGCCCGCTCCAGGTTGGCCAGGGCGGCGTTGCGCTCCTCGCGCAGCCCCAGGGCGGCGAACGAGCCCCCGGCCGCCAGCAGCACCAGCAGCAAGGCGACGGCGGCGGTCATGCCCGCCACCACCGGGTTGCGCCGACACCAGCGCCAGGCCCGCTCCGCGGGGCTGACCGGCCGGGCCAGGACCGGCCTGCCATCGAGGAATCGCGCCAGGTCGTCGGCCAGGAGCTCGGCCGAGGCGTAGCGCCGGGCCGGCTCTTTCTGGAGGCACTTCAGGCAGACCGTCTCCAGGTCGCGCGGCACCCTCGACTGAAGCTCCGACGGCGGCACGGGGTCGTTGGAGATCACCTGGAGGATGGTGTCGAGGGAGGTCGCCGCCTTGAAGGGGGGCCGCCCGGCGAGCAACTCGTAGAGGATCGCCCCCAGCGCGTAGGTGTCGGCGGCGGGCCCGATTTCCTTGCCCTTCCCGGCCGCCTGCTCGGGGGCCATGTAGCTGGGCGTGCCCATGATCGCACCGCTGCGGGTCGGCCCCGAGGCATCGTCGAGCTTTTTGGCGAGCCCGAAGTCGGTGATCTTGGGCGTGCCGTCCTCGGCGAGCAGGACGTTGGCCGGCTTCAGGTCGCGGTGGACGATCCCCTGCCCGTGGGCCGCGTGGACGGCGCGCGCCACTGCCTCGACCAGCCGGGCAGCTCGGCCGGCAGGCAGGGGGGTGCCGTCGAGGTTGTCGGCGAGGCTGCCGCCCGGCACGTACTCGAGGGAGAAGAAGGGCAGGCCGTCGTGCTCGCTCACCTCGTAGATCTGCACGATGTTCGGGTGCTGGAGTCGGGCCACCGCCTCCGCCTCGCCGCGGAAGCGGGCCAGGTCGTCCTCGCCGGCGTGCCCGGCGTTCAGGATCATCTTGAGGGCGACCAGGCGGTTGAGTTTGACGTGGCGGGCCTTGTAGACGACACCCATCCCGCCCCGGCCCAGTTCCCCAAGGAGCTCGTAGCCCGGCATGGCTGCTCGCTCGGGCCGGGGCGCGCCCGGGCTCGCCGCGGGGCGTGGCCCCACGGTGGGCGGGAAAGAGACGACGTCCCCGGTGCCGTTGGTGGTGGAAGGGGAGGGGACTTCCCACCGGGCGGTGTCCGAAGCGGCTGGCAGGAGGTTTGCGGTTCGTTGCTCGCAGGCGGGACAGGAAGCGCTCCGGCCGGTCGGCTCGTCCCGCACGTCGAGGCCTCGCCCGCAGACAGAACAGGAAACGGCGATCATGGCTGAGCTCCCCCAGGGCCAGGGCTGCTTCGAGGCTCGGGCGCATTCGTACATTGTTCGACAGTGCAAGTGACGCGCCCAGCCGCCGACCAACGCCCGCCGCTCGTCTCGAGGATGAGCGACGGCAGACCAGGACCGGGGCCCTCGGCGAGGACACGGATGCGGAAGCCTGCCTGCCCGACCCCGACGCACTTGGCCTGGGCACTCCTCACGGGGAGGTTGAGGGCGATTCCCTTTCGGCGAGCGGCAGGAAAACGCCTACCTGTAGGACGGCTCTCCTGAGCCGCCCAGACGGCT
>JBBSEZ010000246.1:0-14812 GCA_038239195.1 Gemmatales bacterium | reverse complement strand
ACTACGACAAATTCCACACCGCTATCCAGCAGTGCCTCAACGATCTCCCTTCCAAGCACAAGGCCGCTATGGACACCCTTCTCACCCACAACTTCCAGACCTTTGAGAATGTGTCACTCATCGCCGCGTGAAGTATAGCTCGGCAGGATGGTGCTCAACGGCCGGCTGTCGCGCGGGTGTTCCCGGGCGTGGTGCTTCGTCACCCAGAGCTCGGCCTGGGCGAACTTCTCGTCGGCGGCGCCGCGGTAGATGCCGCTGCTCCCGGGCACCAGCTCGTAGGAGCGCGGCAGGCCCAGGGCGTTCTTCGAGGTCGGGCTCATCACGCGCCAGGAGCGGAAGTTCTCGGCGCTGGCCGGCCGGGCCGTCTCCTTCTTCAGTCGCGTCCAGGCGTGCTTGCCCGACGGGCTGCCGGGCTTGTCCTGCCGATAGTTGAGTTCCTCGACGACGTTGTTCTCGGCCCCATCAATGTCGAAGTCGAGGCAATAGTAGATGTTGTGGACGTGCGACGGCGCGAAGACCTTGCCCTTGCCCACCACCGAGCCGTGGGTGGAGGCGTCCCCCTTGCCGACGTGCTGGAGTGGCCCGGTGAGGCCGATCTCCGGCGTCAGGCAGCCGTCCTCGCGGAAGTGCCAGCGGCTGACGTAGTAGTAACCACTCAGGTTGTAGGCGCACCACAGGACCAGCGTCTTGCCGTACGCCCGCCCGAGGTTGCCGAGGTAGCAAAGGCCCGTCGCTTCCTCGTGCATCATCACGACCCGTTTCCCCTCGGCCTTGCCGTGGGCGTTCCAGGCCAGGCAACTCACCGCCGCGGGGACGCAATCCTTGCCGGGGAAGAGCTCCACCAGGCGAGGGGCTATCCCCGCGCCGAAGTCGTGCGGGCGCGGCGCGCCGCGGTTGTACGGCACAAAGATCTCGGCCAGCCCCGCGTACTTCAACACCGAGCGCCCGCGGAAGAAGACGTTTTCGAGGACGAGCCCGTTGCGCGCGTGGATCGACCAGCTGAACTGCCAGCCTTCCCAGCTCACCTTCCTGCCTTCCTTGATGACCAGCGCCCCGGGCGCCTTTTTGGGCTCGGACGCGGCCGGCGGCGCTAGCTCGCCGAGGGGGAACAGCAAGAGGCCGAAGGCAACCACCCAGAACGCGAAGCGACGGCCCGACATGAGAAAGCCTCCCAACAACGAAAGAAGGGACCTGCGCTCGTCCATCCTACCCCACCGTCTCCAGCGCCTGCGAAGAGATTGTGTTGCCGACAAGCGCTGCCCCTCCGCCGTCATCCCCTCCTCACCCGCCTCGCGAGCCCTGACCGCCTCCACAAGCTCTATCAACCCTCCCGATTGTCCCACCCATCCCTCCTCCCGAATCCGCCTTTCCTCTCCTTCCTCGCCTTCCCTGGCCCTCGACGTGGGTTACTCTTGCGGTGGATTGCCCCCACCAAGGTCGATGCGCCAGGCCGGGGCGCCCTGCTCACCAAGGAGGAAGTGCATGCCGAACCGACTTCGTCTTCTCGCCGCGGCGCTCGTCGTCGCGCTCGGCCACGCCGGCGCCGCTCAGGCCGGCTGTGGCGGTTGCTCCGGCGGCCACCATCGCGACCGACTGCCCGCCATCGACAACGGCTGGCCGTGGGACGCGCCCGCTCCCTGCTGCTATGGGGACTACTTCTCGCCCTACCATCAGGTCTACTGGGTCACGCCCCCCACCATCACGGCTCAATCGGTCATCGCGCGCCTCACCGCGCTCAACATCCCCCTCGTCGATCCCCCCACGATCTACCTGGGCAAGTTGCCGCCTGAGCTGAAGAAGCCCGTCGAGGAGAAAGAGCCGCCCGTGGTCGAGAAGAAAGACCCGCCGAAGACGGAAGAGCCCAAGAAAGAAGAGCCCAAGAAGGAAGAAAAGAAGCCTCGCAAAGACCTGTGAGCTTGGTCCTCCCCCGTCAGCCCTTCAAACGCCAGCAGGCCCCTCCTCTCGCCCGGTTGCGAGAGGAGGGGCCTGCTGGCGTTTGCCCTCGTTCAATTGCTCGGCTGCATCGGCATCGCCGGCGATTGCGGTGGGACGAATGCCCCCGGTGCCCGCATTGGCGCGGGCTCCACGTGCCCGACCGTAGCGATCACCGATCCCTCCGCAGCGGGCGTGCGGCCATCGATTGCCGCGAGCATTGTCCGGGCGGTCGCCAGTTCCGGGTCCTTCTGGAGCGCCAGCATCAACTGCTGCCGCGCCTTCTCTGGCTCATTCGAGTAGCACAGCACCCGGGCCAGATTGTAGTGCGCCTTGGCCGGCCCGTTGGCCCGGGCCATCACCTCGAAGCTCTCGTCGTGGCGCCCCGCCCGGGCCAGCGCAAAGCCCAGCGTGTTGGCGTACAGCCGATTGTCTGGGTCGCGCTCGCACGCCTTCTTCGTCGCGGCGACGGCCAGCGCCCATTCGTTCTGACGGCCGTGGCACATGCCCAGCTCAAACCAGAGCGCCGGGTCGCGGTCGTTCAGTTTCACCGCCTTTTGATAGGCGGCCACGGCATGCCCCGGGTCCTCCATCGCAACGTACAACCGCCCCAGGGCCGCATGCGCCGGCAGGTATTTCGGGTCGATCTCGAGGGCCTTCTGATAGGACAGCCGCGCCTCTTCGCGATACTGTCGCTGCGAGGCCGCGTCGTTGTCCGGCGAAAAGCCCGCTTTGGCCCGGAAGTCGCCGAAGGCCACGAACGTCGAGGGCTTCTGCACCACCACGTCCTCGGCCTTCTTGTTGACGGTGGACGTCTGGGGCCCATCCAGCGAATGACAACCCGCCACGCACCCCATCAGGCCCAACGCCAGGGCCAGAGGCTTGCGACAATCCATCGTCGGCTCTCCTCGGTCGAGGGCCCTTAGCCAGTCATCCGTGGCCCCGCGCAAAGACAGGACTGCGAGCCCCCAAAGGGCGCACTCATCCACGGTCGGGCAAACCGACCTGTCTTTGCTAAGTACTCCGGACTGCGGGCTAAGGACTACTTTACTTGAATTCGCGGATGAAGCTGGCCGAGGCGTCGATCATGAGTTCGCGCGTCAGTTGGACAGGCATTCTTCTAAATCGGCAGATCGACTGGATCGTCTCCAGCAAATCTCGCGCATCGCTGGCGCGCGTGCAGCGACCCTGGCTGTAATATCGTTCGTACAGGAAGTCAATCGCATCCGGACAAGGGCTCATGCCCAGCTTGCGCACCATGTTGTTGAAGATGCGCTCGTAGATGTCCCGGGCCGGGGCGTTGATCTCCACCTTGTGTCGCATGCGCCGCAAAAAGGCGTCGTCCACCAGGTCCTTCGGGTCGAGGTTCGTCGAGAACATCGTCAACTGCTCGAACGGCACCTGGAACTTCTGGCCCGACGCCAGCGACAGGTAGTCCACGCGGTTTTCCAGCGGCACGATCCAGCGGTTGAGCAGTTCCTTGGGGCTGCACAACTGCCGGCCGAAGTCGTCGATCAGGAAGACCCCGCCGTTGGCCTTGACGTGCAGCGGCGCCTGGTAGTAGTTCGAGTCCGGGCTGTACTTCAAATCGAGCATCGACAGGTTGAGCTCGCCGCCCGTCACGATCACCGGCCGCTTGATCCGCGCCCACCGCTGGTCCACGGTGCCCGTGTTCATCAGCCGCCGAATCGTCGCCTCGTTGTCCTCGAGCCGGTCCGCGTCGTCGGCGTCGCCGCGCTCGTGGACCGCGTGGTCGAACACCGTGATGATGTTGCCCTCGGCCATGAACGCGAAGGGGACGTAGATCTCCCCGCCGCAGGTGTTCATGAAGGTGCCGATGGCCTGGGCGATCGACGTCTTGCCGTTGCCCGGCGGGCCGTAGATGAACACCGACTTTCCGCTCACGATGGCCGGGCCGACCGCGTTGAACAGCTCCTCGCTGATGACGAGGTGGCTGAACGCCGCCCGCACCGCCTCCGGCGAAATGTCGATGGCCGTCACCGCCTGCCGGTACGTCTGCTCGACGTAATCTTCCAGGGGCACCGGCGCCGGGCCCACGTAGGCGCACATCTTGAACGCCTCCTGGGCCCGCCGCCTGCCCAGGTCGGTCAGGTTGAACTTGTAGCTGATGCGGCCGATGAGGTCGCCGCCCAGCACCTCGATGCACTTCTCGTGCTTGAGGAAGCCCAGCGCCTCCTCGATCACCTTGAACGGCAGACACAGGATGCGGGCCAGGTCGAGCCCCAGCATCCCCCCGCGGGTGTAAAGCGTCCTCAGGATCATTTCGCCGAGGAAGCCAATCGTCAGGCCCGTCTGCTGCAACGTCTCCGGCGCGCTGGGCGCTTCCGGCATCCCGCCGACGTCCCACTCCATGCTGCTGTTGATCTTGGCGTGCATCACGGCGAACGATCCTCTTTAGCCAGGATGAGGGATGAATCGAGGGGGCCCCTCCTTCATCCTTCCGGGGTGAGTTTCTTCATCAAAATGAACAGGGCGATGGCCATGACGACGATGCAGACCTGCACGACCCGGCTGCGCGAGGCGAGCCCGGTGGTGAGTTTGCGCCAGGTGTAGCGCGAGCCGCCGCCCTCTTCGGCCTCGGCAAACACCAGCGGCACACCTGCCGCCAGCACGGGCGCCGAGGCCGTGGCCGGGCCGCGCGCCGCCGCGGGCGCAGGGACGAGCAGGACCAGGAGTAGGACGAGGGCCCCCGCGAAGGGGAGAGGTCGAGAGAGGGAGGCATACATCGGTGTCGAGCCTTGGTGCCAGTCGGGCGCGGGCCCATCGAGGGAGGTCGTGGAAACTCTAGCATGCATTTCGCGAACAAGGGTTGGGCCCGGAGGGCGCTGCGCAAAAGCCGCAAGCGGCGGCCTCCTGGAGGCTCGCCGCTCGCGGCTTCGCAAACTGCGTTCGATCAGCGACCGGGGGCCCCGCCCGGGCCGCTGGCAGCGCCGCCGCCACCGCCACCGCCACCGCCCGAGCCGCCCGCGATGTTCGACAGCCCGCCGCGATACCGCGCGTACATCAGGAGGACTGAGTTGTTGACTCCCGTGGCGGACTGCGACGGATCGTTCGGGTCGTGGATCAGCACGTGGAAGTCGAGCGGCCGGCCCGCCAGGTGCGCCACCAGATACTTCTGGATCGACTGCACCCGCCGCGTGTCGAGCTCCTGCCGAGCCCCGGCCAGGTGGTCCGGACAGGCCGGGTCATACGCCAGGTCCAGCCCCGTTTGCAGGTAGAGCGTGCAGTCGGGCTGCGGCCGGCGCCGGGCCAGGTAGGCCAGGTGCGCCTGCCCGCCTTCGGTCAGCTTGGCCGTCCCCGGCTCGAAGTGATGGTTCCACACCGTCTGGTCGAGCACGTGCCCGTTCTGCACCTGCGGCGCCAGGGCCTTCCTCACGTTCTGGGCCGACATGTACCAGTATCGCTGCGGATAGCAGCGATCGTACAGCTCGCAGTCGTTGCCGCAGCCGCGCGCCGTGCCCGCGCCGCAGCCGCTCGCCCCGCACCCGCTCGCGCAGGCCGTCTCGCTTCCGGTCCCGCACGTGGTACAGCACGCGGTCCCGCCGAGTGCCGCCGCGAAGGCCACGAGCGCCGTGGCCTTCTGGATGAGTCCCTTCATCCCTCAGTTCCTCCTTAAAAGTAGTCCGCAGTCAGTAGTCCGTAGCCCGTAGCAGAGCCGCCCTCATTTGCGTCGCTCGCTACAGTCCCCGGTCTCCTGTGTGTCGTTGCTACGGACTACGGACTACGGACTACGAACTACTTTTTCATCATGGTGTTCATGATGCTGATCGCCGCAGGGCCGACGAGGACCACGAAGATCCCCGGGAAGATGAACAGCACCAGGGGGAAGATCAATTGCACCGCCGTCTTGGCGGCCTTCTCCTCCGCCAGTTGCTTGCGCCGCGTGCGCATCGAGTCGCTCTGGACGCGCAACGCCTGGGCGATGCTGCTCCCGAACCGGTCGGCTTGAATCAAGATGGCCGCCAGCGAGCGCACGTCGTCCACGCCCGTCCGCACGCCCAGGTCGTGAAGCACCTCGCGGCGCGGGCGGCCCATCTGCAACTGGAAGTTGGCGAGCGACAATTCCTCCGCGATCACCTTCGCGTGGTCCTTCATCTCTTCGCACACCTTCCGCATCGCCGCGTCGAGCCCCAGGCCCGACTCCACGCACACCACCAGCAGGTCGAGCGCGTCCGGCAGCGACAGGAAGATCTCGTCCTGGCGCTTCTTGCGCAGGAACCACAGCACGATGGCCGGCATGTAGAACCCGACGCCGACGCACAGCACGATCGGCTTCAGCGCCGTCAGCGTCATGCCGTACTTCGGCAGGAAGATCGCCATCGACAGCAGCGAGAAGAACAGGAAGCAGCCGAAGCGCAGGCCGAGGTAGACCGCCACCGCGGAATCGCTGCGGAAGCCGGCGTTGGCCAGCTTGATCCTCAACTCCGACTGCTCCAGCTCCGTCCCCGGCATCAGGGGCTTCGACAGCGCCTTGGCCGTCTGCATCACGCCCGCGAAGCGCTCCTTCTTCCGCTTGGGGTCTTCCAGCTCGGCCAGCGAGGCCGGCCGGCTGATTCGCTCCAACCGCTCCTGTGCCCGGCTGTTGCGGTTCGAGATCAACGTCAACAGCGCGAAGATCGCCGCCACGAAGCCGGCGAACACCAGCAGCGGGATCAGTTCCGCCACCCCGACGAGAGCAAAGATCATGGTGCGTCCTCTCCGATGATTTAGGAAGGCGCCAGGAGTCAGGAGCCAGGCTCGCGAAACGACAAGCAAGAAGGGCCTGACTCCTGATTCCTTTGGCTACCCTGTTATCGACCAACCGCTAGACTTTGATGTTGACGATTTTGCGGATTACGATCGCACCGATGATTTGGCCGATGATGGCGGCGACGCTCATTTTCTTGCCCAGGTCGGTCGTCCACAGCGTCTCGACGTAATCGGGCTTGGCGTTGAGCATGAAGCCGAACAGCGCGAACGGAAGGGCGATCAGCACCACGCCCGACAGCCGGCCTTCGCCCGTCAACGCCTTGACCTGGCCCAGAATGCGGAAGCGCTCGCGGATGACGTACCCGATCTTGTCCAGGATCTCCGCCAGGTCGCCGCCTGTTTGCCGCTGAATCCCGACCGAGGTCACGAAGAAGCGCAGGTCCAGGTTGGGCACGCGCTCGCACATCGACTTCATCGAGTCCTCGATCGCGATGCCGAGGTTCTGCTCCTCGAACACCCGCCCGAACTCGTCCGCGATGGGCGACGGCATTTCCTCCGCGACCACGTGCATCCCGGCCGACAGGCTGTGACCGGCCCGCAGGGCCCGGGCCACCAGCTCCAGCGCGTCGGACAACTGCGCGGCGAACTTCTTGAGGCGCTTGGCCCGCTTGAAGTACAGCCAGACGAACGGCAGCGAGAACATCACCGCTCCGTTCAAGGGAGCCAGGAAGATGGACAGTTTGAGCAACACGGTGAGCGTCGCGCCCATCGCGGCCAGCAGCAGCCCGATGCCGAACAGCGTGCTCGGCTTGATGTGGCAGTCGGCCTGCTCGAACAGTTTGGTCAGGCTGAGGAACTTGGGGGTGATCGCCTCCAGCAGCGAGCGCTTGTCGCCCTCGAAGGCCATCTTGCGCAGGATGTCGTTGTTCGCCAGCTCCTGCCGGCTGCGCTTGCCCACCAGCAAATCGAGCCGCGTCGCCGTCTGCGGCCCTTGCTCGCGGAACACGAACGCCAGCAGCCCCACCACGGCTGCAACGCCCACGAACACCATCAGCGGAATCAGCATGGTCGCCATTGGGGAGCCTCACAGATGTAGTCAGTAGTCCGTAGTCCGTAGCAAAAAGCCAGAAGTCGTGGTCGGTAGTGAGTTCGGTAGCCGAAGGGGGGGCCTTCTTTGCTACTGGCTACTGACTAATCTCGCAACAACACCCTCTCCTGGAAGAGGTTCGACGGCAATTTGATGCCGGCCGATTCCACGCGGTTGACGAAGGACGGACGCACGCCCGTCGCCTCGAACTGGCCATAACACCGGCCGTTCTGATCGATGCCGATCTGCTTGTAGCGGAAGATGTCCTGCATGATGATCATGTCCTGCTCCATCCCCATCACCTCGGTGATCGTCGTCACCTTGCGCGGGCCTCCTTGCAGGCGGTTCACCTGAAGGATGAGGTCCACGGCCGACGCGATCTGTTGCCGCATCGCCTTGATCGGCAGTTCCATGCCGGCCATCATGATCATCGTTTCCAACCGGGCCTGCGCATCGCGCGGCGTGTTGGCGTGCAGGGTCGTCATCGAGCCGGCGTGGCCCGTGTTCATCGCCTGGAGCATGTCCAGCGATTCGGCCCCGCGGCACTCGCCGATGATGATCCGCTCCGGCCGCATGCGCAGCGCGTTGCGGACCAGGTCGCGCGTCAGGATCGCGCCCTTGCCCTCGATGTTCGCCGGGCGCGTCTCGAGCCGCACCACGTGCTCCTGCTGTAGTTGGAGCTCGGCGGCGTCCTCGATGGTCACCACCCGTTCCTCCTGCGGGATGAAGCTCGACAGCGTGTTGAGCAGCGTCGTCTTGCCCGAGCCGGTGCCGCCGCTGATGAGGATGTTGAGCCGCGCCTTGATGCACGCCTCCATCAACATCGCCATCTCCGGCGTGAACGCCTTGTAGTTCAGCAGGTCTTCCAGCTTCAGCGGGTTGGCCCCGAAGCGCCGGATCGACACCGACGGCCCGTCCAGCGCCAGCGGCGGAATGATCGCGTTGACGCGCGACCCGTCCGGCAAACGCGCATCGACCATCGGGCTGGTCTCATCGACGCGCCGACCGACCTTCGACACGATGCGATCGATGATCTGCATCAGGTGTTCGTTGTCGCGGAACTTGACGTCGCTCTTCTCCATCTTGCCGCGACGCTCGACGTAGATCTTCTGTGGCCCGTTGATGAGGATGTCGCTGATCGTCGGGTCCTTCAGCAACACTTCCAGCGGCCCGAAGCCGAACGTCTCGTCCAGCACCTCGTCGATGAGCCGCTCGCGCTCCATGCGGTTGAGCAGCGGGTTTTCGGTGTCGCACAGCCGCTCCACCACCAGGCGGATCTCGCGGCGGAGCGTCTCGGCGTCCAGGTCGCTGACGCGCGACAGGTCGAGCTTATCGACCAGCTTCCCGTGAATCAGGCGCTTCAAGTCCTCGAAGCTCTTCGTGCCTTGCCGGTCTCCGCCGGCCAGCGAACCGCCCAGCCGGCTCCCGCCGGTGGCGCCGTTCAGTCCGGTCAGGCCTCGTTGCAAGCGTGACATGATGTTTCCCTTTTCGCAGCCATCCAGGACGTTTAGCCGACGAGCTCGGCTCTCGTGGCCACCCCGACGAGCCGAGCTCGCCGGCTAAATCGAAGCCTCAGCGCCGGGAGAACCACCCGCGGCTCTTCGCCAGGGGGCGAGGCGCCTCTTTCCCGTTGACGGCGGCGGCCAGGCCGGCGAAGCTCTGCTGGATCTTGCTCTTGGGGGCATACTGCAGCAGCGGAACGCCCCGGTTGCGCGAGTCGTGCATGGCCCGCTCGTCGGTGGGGACCTGCCAGAAGATCCGCTTGCCGATCGTCTCTTCGGCCTTCTCCAGGGTGATGTCGCTGTCGCCGCCGACCCGGTTGAGGACGATCCGCACCTTGCCGCCCATCGCCTCGTCGTTGCCCAGCGTCAACAGGCTGCGGACCACGTTGCGCAGGCTGCTCAGGTCGAGCTGGGCCACCAGCAAGATCACGTCCGCCATCTTCAACGCGGTAAAGTCGTTGGGCGTGAAGCCCTTGCTCAGGTCGAGCACCAGGTGCGAGTAGCTGGCCCGCAACAGCCCGATCACGCGCTGCAAATGGTCCTCGCGAATCAGGCTGGCGTCCTCGATCTGCACGGGGTGGGGCAGCAGCGACAGGCCCGACGAGTGTTTGCTCAGCGACCGCTTCAGGAACTGCATGTCGAGCCGATCGACGTTCAGGGCCACGTCGGCCATGGTGTAGTCGGCCGTGAGGTCCAGCGCGACGTCGGCGTCGCCCAGGGCCAGGTCGAGGTCGATCAGGGCCACCTCGGACCCCCGCTCCTGGGCCAGCGTCGCGCCGAGGTTCACCGCCACGCTCGTGCAGCCGACCCCGCCGCGCGAGCCGAGCACCGCGATCACCATCGAGTCCTGCTTCGAGCTCATGTCCATGCCCGGCCGAGCGTTGGCACCGCCGGAGCGCTGCAGACGGTGGAGCGCCGTCATGAGTTCTTCGAGGACGACCGGCGCCGTGAGGAACTCGCGGGCGCCCGAGCGCAGCGCCTGCAAGATGGCCTGGCCGTCGCCCCGCGCACTGATGGCGAGGATCGGCAGGTCGGGCACCTCGGCGGTGAGCGCGACGATCAGTTGCAGGGCCTTGGCCTGGTCGGAATCGAGCGAGATGACGACCACGTCCGGCTTCGACTGGCCGATGACGTCGCAGAAGAACTCGTAGCGCGAGCACTCCGCTTCCAACCAGATCGACTCCATCCCGAGGAGCACGTTGCGGAGCTCCTCGCGGGTGACGTCGGACGGGTCCACGATCGCGATTCGTTGCACGTCCCGCATGATGAATACCACCACCGATTCCGCACAGAGGTCGTAAAGGTAAGGCGGGCCCACCCGCCCAGTTTGGTTGCTTCTCTCTCCCCCACCAGCGGAAGGGCGGGCCGTCCCGCCCTTCCGGGTGTCCTCGCACTCAGCGCTCGCCCCCGAAGCGGGGCAAGGTCACCGGACGCGATTCCTCGCGAGTCGGCGTCTCGGCCGACAGGTCCCCGCCGAGCGGCTGAGCGCTCCGCGAGGCCGGCGGAGGAGGCAGCGGGGCCAGCGGGGCCACCGGCCGGACTTCCAAGGGCTTCATCGTTGTCACCGGCATCGGCGCCGAGGGCACCGGGGCCAGCGCCGTTGGGGCAGCGCTCGCGTCCGGAATGCTCGCCGTCCCAGCCGGCACCGGCGTCGGGGCAGGTGTCCCGGACGTCGCGATCGGCGCGGGGGGCGTCAGCTTCGTCGAGGCGGCACAGGCGCCGCTTGCACAGCCGCCCTCGGCCCCGTTGCAACCACCATCCAGGTAGCACGGGAACAGGTTGGCCGTCGGCCCGTACTTGTGGGCCGGGACGTAGCGATGCCCGACGAAAACTTCGCGCTTGCCGCGGGGGGACTCGATCAGTCCTTCCAAGAATAGCTCAAAATCGTCGGGGCTGCGCGATTCCTGGCCAGGAAGAACTTTGGCCACCTGATCGCACGATTGAGGATCGACGAGATACGGGGTCACCATGATGACCAGCTCCGTCTCGCTCTCGACGAACTGCTTGGTGCTGAACGCCGCCCCGATGAAGGGCAACTGGCCGAGCACCGGCACCTTGGTGGTCGAGGCATCGACCTGGTGCTGGATCAGCCCGCCGATGACGAACGTCTGGCCGCTCTCCATCTCGACGGTCGTGTGGACGCGCTGCGTCTGCCGGCCCTGGACGGGCTGCCCGCCGGCGACCAGGGTGACGGAGCCGGCGTTGCTGAGGATGCTGACCTCGGGCTCGACCTCGAGGTGGATCTTGCCGCCGCCCAGGACGATGGGCAGGAAATTCAGCCGCGTGCCGAACTCCTCGAACTGCACGCCCACCTGACCGAGGCCGGCCGGGATCGGGACGGCCTGCTCGCCGCCGTCGAGGAAGCTCGCCGGGTTGCCGCTGAGCGTGGTCAACCGCGGCTGGGCCAGCAGCTTGGCCAGGTTCTCCTGCTCGAGGGCCTGCAAGAAGCCCAGGAAGCCGGAGTTCGGCCCGAGGATCCCGCCGAAGAGGTTGGCGGCCCCGGGGCTGGAGGCCAGCGTCTGGCCGAAGCGCGTCGGCGTGATCCCGGTCGCCCCGATGGTGGCGGGCTGGGGAATGATCCCGCCGATGGTGCTCCCGAAGAGCTGGTTGCGCGAGTTCTGCAAGAAGTTGAAGCCGAAGTCGCGCGTCTTGCCGCGGGCCACGCGGGCGACGACGACGTCGAGCTGCACCTGCTGCACCCCACTGGTGCGCAGCCCGCCCGCGATGACCTCGAAGCCGATGCCCCGGGCGATGGCCGTGGCCATCTGGATCTCCTCCACCCGACTCACGTAGCCCAGCAGGACCACCGAGTTGGTCCCGTTGGGGATGATCTGGATGTTGTTGAGCGGCAACGTGAGCCGCAGTTGCGAGCGGAGGTACTCGACGTCCGCCTGGACGTGGACCTCGTAGGTCTCCCGAGCGCCGTCGCTGTCCTCCAGCTCGAGGCGGGTGATGCCCGGCGCGGTGCCGGCCAGCACGATCATCGTCGGGTCGCGGTCGATCGTGCGGATCGTCACGACCCCCTCTTTGGGGTTGAGAACGGTTCGGATGGCCTTTTTGCTTGCCATGCGCAAGCGGACCGTGCCGTTGAGCGTGACGACGAGCGGCTTGGTCTGCGGCGTGCAGACCTGTGCCCAGCCTACGCCGGGCGTCAGCCCGACCTGGAGCAGGGCGAGCAGCATTCCGCCCAGTACAAACCAGGGCCTTCGCAGCGTGCGGTGCATCCTTTCACCTCATTCAGAAAAGGCGGGCGGGCGTTCCTCCGCCCGCCGCGGAACTCATCAACGTGGCCCCGGAGGAGGAAGCTCCTCCGGGGCCTTCCCGATGGTTTCAGTTACCGCCCCGGCTGGGCACGCGGCGCCCGCCGAACGGCGAGGGCGGCAGTTTGGGCGCGGGCGTCTCGGCCTTCTTGGGTGCCGGCGTCGGGGCAGGGGGCGCGGTCGGCGCGGGCGTCGTGGTCTCCGTGTTCCCGCTCGAGGACGGCTCGTCGTCGTCGTCTTCGAGGCCCTTGATGAACACGTGCTTCTCGGTCTTGGAGCCTTGCGTGATCGTCATGACGAAGCGCTTGGGCCTCGGCCTGGGCGCCTCGACCTTGGGCTCAGCCTTGGGCGCCTCGACCACCTTCGGGGCTTCCTCGACCGGCGGCAAGCTCCCGAACTTGGGCACGTTCAGCCCGCCGGGGCGACGGCCCTCCCCCGTCTCCTCGGACCGATCGCCCTTCTCCCGCGGCGTGCTGTCCTTGTCGAGGTCGCTCAGGCTCACCCTCCGGGTGCGAACCGGCGTGTCGTCGCCGGGGGTCTTGGGCAGCAGGCGGAGCTCGCCCTGCGACGCGGCCAGCGACAGCCTTTGCGCTTCTTCCCCCGAGGCCGCCAGCGTCACCGTCTGGCCGACGATGTGCGGCTGGTCGGGGTTGCGCTGGAGCTGGGCATCGACGGCCAGCACCAGCATGTTCTGCAACACGATCTTGGCGTGCGGGTCGTTGCCGCGCGTGGTGTACATCACGTCCACGCGGTAGCCAGGCACCACGAAGCCCGCCGTGGACGACTCGGCATTGACCTTCACCGACACGGCCCGCTGGCCGGGCTTGAGCTTGCCGACCAGGCCAAGCTCTTCGCCGCTGAGCAGGTCCTCTTCGCTGACCGCCGCGCCCTCGATCACCGCCTTGTTGAGGCGCTGGTCCTTGAGCTTGGCGAAGTCCGTGATCCCCTTCTTGGGGGCCGAGTTGGCGAGGAATGGCTTGTGCTCGAAGAGCTTTTCCGGGTCCTTGATCGGCTCCCACGCGCCGACCTTCTGCTTGGCCACCAGGATCATCACCGTTTCCTCGGTCGTCTGCTTGCCGCGCTCGGCGAGCAATCGGCTGGTCATGTAGCTGGCCCCCAGGCCGCAAGCGACCGCCACCACCATCAGAATCATTGTCTTGGGTTTCATGGTCCGGATACCTCGAGGTGCGTCTGAGCGTGCTCGTCTCTTCAAAAGGCCTCCGGCCCTCCCCGTTCAGTCCCCCTGGTCTCGCATGATGGCGCCGAGCAAACGTTCGCCACCGCTTGTTTCGACCGCGAGGGAGCGGCAACTTCAACTTTGTCGCCTATAACGGGAGTGCCGGGTTTCCCAGCCGTGCCGGGGGCGGGCCCGCGCACTTGCGCGGTTTGCCCGGCTTTCCCCTGTTGTCGTCTGTTGTCGCGCGAGCCGTTCCCCGGGTGGGCTCAGGCCCAGGCGCCGTGCAGGTAAATGAGGTAGCTGATGAAGCCCAGGCAAAGAGGGATGCCATAGGGCAGCAGGTGCATGCGCGGCTTGCGCTCGGCTGCCTTGTCGGCCACGGCGCCGAGGCCCGATGACCCGACGAGGTCGCCGAGGATGGCGCGGGTGTTGTCGAGGTTGCGGCGGAGTTGCCCGCGCAGGAGGATCATGGCCAGGCCGATGATTCCCCCGAGGATGGCGGCGACGAGAAACGCCGAGAAGATGATCCACATGGCGCCGGGGTGATTCGGCTGGGCCGGCAGGCCATAGAAGGCGCCGATCCAGGCCCCGAAGCCCATCTGCATCTTGACGTCGCCCGCGCCCATGCCGCCGATGGCGTAGATGGGAAAGAGCAAGGCAAAGCCCAGCGCGGTGCCGGCCAGGCTGGCGCCGACGCCGCCGGCGCCGGTGCCGTCGAGCAGGTCGAAGGTGTGGAGCAGGCCCAGCCCCCAGCCGCTGACGACGAGCGGGAAGGTGAGCCAGTTGGGGACCTTGAGCTTCCAGCCGTCGATGATCGCCGCAACGATCATCGCCAGGCAAACGAACCACAGGGGCCAATGGTTCAGGATAAAGTGCATGACTTTCGCATCCTCTCACACGGGGAGGTGGAGGGAGACCGCGACACGCCGCAGCGCCCACGGGCGCGGCGGCTTGTCGAGGGCCGACCCGACCCGGTTCGGCCGTCCCAGACGAAGCAGCGATTAGCTGCCGGTCTTGCCGACCTGGGTGCCGACGTAGCTGAAGGTGTTGTTGGCGTTGGTGCCCAGCGCCGTGATGGCGGTGATGCACACGACGATGATCAGGGCCAGCATGACGGCGTACTCGACCGCCGTCGGGCCATCTT
>JBBSEZ010000245.1:0-14915 GCA_038239195.1 Gemmatales bacterium | reverse complement strand
GGGCCGTCGGGCTGCCACACCGGCGGACTTGCGAAACGAACGTCGAGCCGGGCGCCAAGGAGGCGCGGAGGTGGCGCACGGCGCTCGCAGCGAGCCCCTGGGAAGGGGCTCGTCAAAGGAGGCCCATCATCGGGACTGGTAAGCGTTGAAGAACCCGGGCCGCTTCGTCGCCTCGCGGATCTCCCCCTTGAGCGTCATCCGGGCCGCCTTGGTGGCGGAAGGCGCGGCCCGATCGAGGACGATGTAGTATTTGGCGCCGTCCTTTTTCCCGATGGCCATCAGAGCGTCCTTCACGTCCTTGCTGGACCGGACGTCCCGCTTGTTCGGGTCGTTCAGGGCCTTGCCAATGGTGACGAGCAGGTCGTCGCGGCGCAGGCCCATCTGCCAGGCCAGCCCCTTGGGATCGACGGAACTGACGCGCACCTGCTTGTCCCGCGTTTCGACGAAGCGGAAGCCGAAGTAGGGGCCGTCGTCCAGCTCGTCAGCGAACGTCGCCAAGGGACAGACCACCAGGCAACCGAGGAACACAACGCCAGCCAGGAGACGATTCATACGCACCTCGCTCTCATCCGATCGTTCAGGGCGCGGGCCCCGGAAAAGGCGCCTGGAGCCAGCGGAGTTGCGCTCCGCCCAGGAAGAAAGGCACCGCGGGCCCGCGAAACGCACGCTTCGACCGTTACTTCTCCTTCCACCAGTCTACCACCTTTTGGATCTTCACCTTCAAGTCCTCGTCTTTCCTATCGGCGATCGCCTTTTTCTCCCGATCGGCGAGATACCAGGACGTAGAGGCGGTCGTCCCCAGCTCGAAACTCACCACCACGAACTTCGCGTTCCCCACCTCGGTGCCCGGGGAGAGTGCGGGGGCGAGGGCCCGCTGCAACGGGTCGGGGTCCGAGGCGTCGGCGTTGTTGTCCTTCGCCCGCTTCAGCAGGTCGAGTCGCTCCTTCAGCGCCGGGGCATCGCGGCTAAAGTGGCGGAAGTTCTTCTCCAGCCGGCGCCGGGTGCGACTTAGGTCGGTGAATTGGGTCAGCAGCGACAGTTGGCGGTCGTTGCGGAACGACGACGAGGCGAACCCGGCGTTGTACAGCCCCTCGGGGGGCGACGTCAGCCCTTCCAGGGACCGCGTCAACGGACTGGAGGCGTCGGGCGGCACTTTTTCGAGGTGTCGCGCTTCCTCCGTCACGCTGTCGCGAACCTGGATGAAGAGAATGCGGTCGAACTGGTCCCGCACCCATTCCTGACTGGGGCCGTTGAACAGCCAGGAGGCCGCCAGGCCAACCCCATAATTGTCGTAATAGCCGGCATCGACCACGCGGCGGCGGGGCCGGGTCGGCAGCGACACGGCAGGGCTGAAGTAGGGGAACGACGCGCTCATCCGGGCCGCGGTGCCTACCGTCATCGTTGCCTGCGCTCCTTTTCGCCCGGGGCCTCCGGGGAACATCCGGAACAGTTCCAGGGCCTCGAAGGAGTGGACGTCGGAGAAGGGGCGCGACTCGTCAGCGCCGAGGAGCATGCCGTCGTTGCTGACCGGGTAGCGCAAGTCGAGGTTGCTGATCAGGACGCGCCGGCCGTCCTCGATCAGCATCGGGCTGAAGACCAAAGACGGGCGCCAGCCCTTCTGCTCGCCGTCGCGCAGGTCCGCGAACGTCTGATCGAGAGCGCCCGTGGCGTTCTCCGGGTCCCCCGGGTCTTTGAGGTGGCGGCCCCAGGCTTCTTCGAGGGCCTGGCCTCGATCGTAGCGGGCCGGCCAGGGCGAGAGGGAGCCTGGCAGGTCGGTCAGCACGGCCCGTCGAACCAGCGGAGTCAGGAAGTCCGAACTGAGCCAGGCACGCTGGTTCTGCAGGTCGCCGAAGCGCCTGTCTCGGTCGGCTTCCCCCGCGAGCTGAGGGGGCCGCAGGCCCGGCTTGGGAAGGGTACACACGTAATAGGCCGCCCCGACCATGCCGCCGGACGCCCCCGTGATGAGCCGGACGTGGGCCGGGAAATCGACCCCGGCCGTGGCGAACGCCTGTTCCAGCTCCGAAAGGACGACGAAGGTCCAGACCGCGGACCGGATCCCGCCCCCGCTGACTACGATCACGATGAGGTCCGACTTCTTGCCTCCAATCAGGGATGCGCCCGGCGAGCGCACGAGGGCCTCGGTCCTCAGGAGCCCCGTGGCGCTCTGGCCCGGGGGGCCCAGGAGTTTCTGCAAATCGGCCGGGTCCAACCCCAGCCCGGTCGTGACCCGGGTGGAGATGCGGCCTGCCCGCAGGCGGTTCTCGCGTTCCATCTTCCGCCAGGCCTTTTTCAAAGCCGCCGTGGCCTCCTCCTTGTCGTCGGGCTCGCTCTCCGCGTAGGCCTTGAGTTTCGCGTCGAAGTCTCGCTGCCGAGCGAGTTCTTCGTCGCCCGCTTTTTGGAGGTCGAGGATGTCTTCCGTGGTGTAGTAGTTGTCCGATGCGGCAATTGTTGTTGACGTCCCGGGCCCGAAAAGGTGGCCCAGCAGGGCTTCGGGGGTGTAGTCGTTGTCCGCGTCCCGAAGGGGGGCAAAGCGCAGCTTGTATGGCTGGAGGTTGGAGAACAAGGCCGCCAGCAACAGGCCCCCGACGAGAAGGACAAAGTGACGGCGGACGACGTAGGCGAAAAGCCCGTAGAACGCCACGAACCCGGAGAACGCACAGAACGCGAGGGGCACCGGCGAAGAGATGGGCCGAATGAGCAGCACGACGAGCAAGGCCAGCGGAAAGGCGAGGCAGGCCAGCCCCCAGCCGGCGTAGCCCGGCTCGATGCCTCGCATCTGCTCGAGGGGCCGCGCCAGCACGCGCCAGCCGCGCGCCCAGCGGTCGGGGAAGCGAGCGCGGAGGGTGGCGCCGAGGACCAGCGCGCAGGCGGCCGCGGCCAGGGCGCCGGCCAGGATCCCCAACTTGGTGTTGCTGACGCACCAGGTGATGGCGGCGTAGGCGAGGGACAGGTTGGCCAGCGCCCCGACCCAGAATAGAGGGGCGCTGGTTCGCAAGCCAAGCGCCCCGACCGTCGCCAAGGCGCCGCAGAAGACGATGAACAAGGGCCCCCAATATTGCCAGTCCTTCGTACTGTCCCGGAGGAACGTCCCCACGAGCAGGGCCCAGACCAGGAACAGGGCCCAGGCGGGAACCGCGGGGATTGAAAGCGGGTGGGCGGGCGGGCGCTGCTCCGTGGGCTGCGCGGGGCCTTTCTGTCCGAGCCAGGCGATCACCCCCTCGGCCCACCGCTTCATCGGCTCGCGCAACCACCGGCCCAGCAGCCACAGGATGGCCCCGGCAAGGAGCCCGCCCCCCAGGACGGGAAGGGACTTGTTCAGCTCGGGCCAGGCCGAGCTCGCCGCCGGGGCGGAGGGGGAGGGCTCCTTGAGCGAGACGACGGGGAGCACCTTCAGGAGCAACCCGCCCAGGAGGATGATCCCAACGACGGCGAGCCCCGTGAGGGACAGCGAGAGCAGAATGCCGACGGCATACCGCCAGAACGCCACGGGCCGCAGTGGGTCGAGTGCCTCGGGGCCCTCCGCGCGCGGTGTTTCCGCGACGGGCGCGACCTTGTCCTCGGCGAGGGCGACGTGGAGGACCGCCTTGGCCTCCACGAGCGGTGTTTCCGCGGCGGGCGGGACCTGCTCCGCCACAGGCCCGAGGGCCGAGAGGCGCTCGGCGGGTGTGGGAGAGGACGAAGGCGAGCCCGGGAGGACCTCGCGCAAGTCCCGCAGCCAGATCAAGTAGGAAACCATCAGGGCCTGGGCGTAGTAGAACACGACCGTCATCCCGACGACGAGGCCCTTGAGGGGAGAGTCGTGGAAGAAAAGATAGCGCGGGCCAAAGTCGGCCAGCAGCATGCCCGCCATCAGGGCGAGGGGAAGCAAGAGCAGGATCAGCAACGGCCAGTAGTAGCAGAAACCGCTCAGGAAGTTTTGGTAGTACCAGAGGGCAGCGTACTTCAGCTTCGGGCCAAGGCGGCTCATGGGGCGGCTCCGCGGGGTGATCGGGCTGGAGGCCGGCCAGCGCGCACAGTCGAATTGCGCTGGCCGGTCCCTTCACGCGGCGGTTCGGTCCCGGGCCCGCCGGGAGGGCCCGGGCGCTGTCCGCCGACAACGTTCCTTTAGATAGGGGCACGTGGCCCACAACGCAAGAGAATCCCGGGCTCGTCTCGCAGCCGCCGCGTTGCTGGGGACACCCAACGGTCATCTCCCCAAAACGGCGTCGAGCACGTGGCACCCGCGAACGTGCAGGCCGGGGCCGCGCAGGTGTTCGAGGATGGTCGCGTCGGCGCAGCCGGCGTCCTCCAACGCGTCGGCGAGGATGGCGAGGCGGGCGCCGTCCAGCGCCCCGGAGGGCACCGCTCGCTCCCGGTAGGCGGCCAGGGCCAGGGTTGCCACGTCGGGCGTGCGCCAGGCGGGGACCACGACGGCGGGGCGGAAGAGGTTCCCGTAGACGTCGCGCAGGAGGTCGGTCACCCTCGGCCGGCCAGCCTTGTGGCCGAGGGCGTCGCGCACGTCATTGGCGACGAAGCCGGGGGCCAGAAACGAGGCGCAGAGGTGGCGCACGGCACTCGTCGCGAACCCCGCCGCCTTACCGCGAGGGCGGGCAACCGCGGTCGCCTCCTCCCAGGCCCGCGTCAACTGCTTCCGGGTTGCCCCCCGGTCGGCGAACCGCTCCGCCACCTCGATGGCGGACCGGAGGCGCGGATCGGCCAGCCTCGGCCACGTCGCGCGGCAGGCCGCGCAGGCGAAGAGATAGAGCTTCCGGTCGCGCACGGGCCGGTGCGCGCGAATGGTCGCCTTCGTCTTCGCGGGGATCGCGAACTCCAGCATCGCGCCATGCGCCCGGCACGCGAGCCACTCCGCCTCGTCCACGGTCTGGGCCCTCCCACTCGGCGGCCTCGTCTGGCCCCCGTTCACGGTAAGCGGGGACGGCCTTCTTGTCCAGCACTGGCTGCGGGGCCAGGCGCCTGCCGTTCCCCATTCATCTTCCCAGGAGGGCGGAATGAAGGGGCCTCACTCGCTGGAGATCGGCATCCCGGTGCCAACCGAACCTCTTGCTTTCCGACTCCATGTTTACGCAGACCGACGACGCCCTGGTAACGTTCGGGATGGTGCTCCCGACGCAGGCGGGGCTGTTCCTCCCCTGGCGCCCGAGGGTTGTCCAACGCTCGCAGACCGTTTCGCAAGGCGAGCGGCAGGAAAAGGCCTCCTTGTAGGACGGCTCTCCTGAGCCGTCCGGACGGCTCGGGAGAGCCGTCCTACAGCGAACCAAGTCCTGCCGCTCGCCTAAATACGCGGCTGGTCGGTCGTCTCACCAGCTCGCAGTAAGCCGAGCGAGCCGCTGCGGGCCAGGCGAGAGGAAGCACTTTCCCGAGCATGCGGGGGCCAACGCGGCAAAATAGGGTGCTCGCCAACCTTCGAGATGATACGCTGGCTGTTGAGGACGCCGCCCACCCCGCCAGAGACGCGCCACCTCGGAGGCCACCCCGAACATGAGCCGCCATCTTCCGTTCGCGCTGGGGCTCGCCGCCCTGCTCCTGTTCGGCGCTCGCCCCGCCTTGGCCGCGACGCCGGGCCCGGGCGAGGCCCCGCTGTTCTCGCGCCACGCCCAGGCCGTCTTCAGCCGCCTGGGGTGCAACGGAGGCACCTGTCACGGAGCGGTCAAGGGGCAGAACGGCTTCAAGCTGTCGCTGTTCGGCGCCGAGCCGGCCCTCGATTACCAACGCCTGAGGCACGAGGCGGCGGGCCGGCGCCTCAATCTCCTCGATCCCGACGCCAGCCTGCTGCTCCGCAAGGCGACCGGCCAGGCCTTCCACGGGGGCGGCAAGCGCATGGCGGTCGATGGCCCCGAGTATCGGGCCCTGCGCGGCTGGATCGCGGCGGGGGCGCGCCGCGACCCGCTCGACCGCTCGCGCCTGACGCAACTCGTCGTCCGCCCCGCCGAGCAGACCGCGAGGCCGGGACAAACGTATCGGCTGCGCGTCGAGGCGCAGTTCGCCGATGGCTCCGCCGAGAACGTGACGCACCTTTGCTCCTACCACTCCCTCGACGCGGGCGTGGCGACCGTGGGCAGCGATGGGCTGGTCACGGCGCGGGGCGTGGGCGATGCGGCGATCAACGTTCGCTTCCGCGCCGACCTGGCGCTGGCGACGCTCGTGGTGCCCCGGCAATCGACCGAGGCGTTCCCCGACGTCGCTCCGCACAACTTCATCGACCGGCGCGTGCTGGCGAAGTTGCGCCAGCTCAACGTCCCGCCCGCGGGCATCGCCGACGACGCCACGTTCCTCCGCCGGGCCACCCTCGACGTGACGGGGGAGTTGCCGACTGCGAAAGAGGTGCGCGCCTTCCTCGCCGACAAGTCCCCCGACCGGCGCGCGAAGAAGATCGACGAGTTGCTGGCGCGCCCCGGGTACGCCGCCCTGTGGGCGCTCAAGTTCGGCGACCTGCTCAAGGCGAGCGACTTCGGCGTCTACGCCGACGGCATGCGCCAGGAGGTCGATGCCCCGCGCTTCCAGGCCTGGGTGCGCGCCCGCCTGGAGGAGAACGTCGCGTACGATCGGTTCGTGGAGCGCATCCTGACCGCGACCAGCCGCGAGGGCCGGGCCGTCGAGACGTGGGCGAAGGAAGTCGAGACGATGGAAGAGGGCTACGGTCCCGGGCGCAAGGACCTGGCGCTGTACAAGCGGCGCGAGACGCTCGACCTGTACTGGCAGCGGAAGTCCTCGACGGGGGTGCCGGCCGCGATCCAGGTAGCCCACGCCTTCCTCGGCCTGCGCCTGGAGTGTGCCCAGTGCCATCGCCACCCGCACGACGTCTGGCAGCAGGACGACCTGCTCAGTTTCGCCAACTTCTTCACGCCCGTGCGCAAGATCGGCTTCCAGGGGGAGAACGAGAAGCGCTTCCCCGAGGTTGGCGCCGCCTTCAAGCGGATGAACGCCGAGGCCAAGGCGCTGGGCGACCAGGCCAAGGCGCTGCGCGCCGGCGACTTCAAGAAGCTCGACGCCGAAGCGAAGATCGCCAAAACCGAGTCCGCCCGCATTACCAGAGAACTGGCGAAATTACAGAAGGAAGCCCCCGAGAAGGTCGCGCAACAGCGGAAGCTCCTCGAAGCGCACCAGGCGACGCTGGAGAAGTTCGAGGGGGTGAAGCAGCGGCTCGGCGAGATGGAGCGCCGCAGCCGGATGTTGCCGGAGGTGGCCCGGCGCCTCCTGCACGCCGAGGTGCGGCTCCTCCCACCCGGCAAGGCGTTCGCCAGCGTGACCAGCCCGCTCGGCACGCAGACGTCGAAGCGCCTTCGCCTCCTCGGCCAGACCAGAGAGGTCGAGTTGACGAAGGGGGAAGACCCGCGGCAGGTCGTGATGGCGTGGATGCGCCGGCCGGACAACCCCTACTTCGCGAAGGCGATCGTGAACCGTACGTGGGCCCACTACTTCGGCCGCGGGCTCATCCATCCGCCGGACGACCTGTCGTCGTTCAACCCGCCCTCGCACCCCGAGTTGCTCCAGGAGTTGTGCGATGGCTTCATTCGGAACAAGTACGACCTGAAATGGCTGCATCGGACCATTCTCCTCAGCCGCACCTATCAGCAGCGCAGCACGCCGAGCAAGGCCAGCGCCGTCGATCGCACCCACTACGCCTACTTCTACTACCGCCGCCTGCCGGCCGAGGTGCTGCTCGATGCGCTCAACCAGGCGACGGGGACGACCGAGAAGATGGGGATGGAATACCACCACTGGCCAAAGGAGATGAAGGTGGTCGAAATTCCCTTCGCGCCGAGGAACGCGTTCGTCACGTTCATGCTGGCGACGTTCGGCAAGCCTCAGCGGAACGCGGCGGTGCAGTGCGACTGCGAACGGGACGACAGCGCCTCGGTGCTCCAGGTGCTCAGCCTGGCCAACCACCCGCGCCTCTGGGCGAAGGTGGCCGACGACAAGGGGCAGGTGGCGCGCATCGTCAAGGAGGTCGGCGACGAGAAGGGGCGCATCGAGGAGGTGTTCCTCGTCGCGCTGGGCCGGTTGCCGACGGAGGCCGAGCGGCAGGCGTGCGCGAAATATCTGGAGAAAGCCAGTTCCCCCACCAAGGGGCTTCAGGGGGTCACGTGGAGCTTGCTGAACACGAGGGAGTTCCTGCTCCAGCATTAGGCGAGCGGCAAGACTTCGTTTACTGGAGGACGGCTCGGGAGAGCCGTCCTCCAGGGAGCCTTCTTCCTGCCGCTTGCCTTCGACGGCGGGCTTGACGGGCCGGCAAGGGCCGGACAGACTGAAGAGAGCAACGTGCTCGGAAGGATCGACCTGTTAGCGAAACCTCCTCGACACGAACGGAGGGCCCTGACGATGTCCAACGCGACTTTGCTTCCCGAGTTGATGACGCGCAGCGCCCGTTCGATGCGCGAGGTGTTGCGGGAGCAAGCGCCACCCGCTCTGAGCGCAGACGAGGCAAGCCAACTCGTCGCGACCGTCCTCGCCCTCGTGGACGGCTTCCGCGCGGCGGGGAAGAGCATCGAAAGTGCCCTCGAGATGGGGCAGAGCGGGCCGAAGGCTGCTGTCCTCGGCGAGATCAACTGGCAAGCATGCTCTGGCTGGTTGGCGTTGCTCGAAGAAGTCCGCAGCCATGTCGGCGAAGTGGGCCACCGATCCGATTGGCTCGCGAACCTCGACCGGGCCATCGCCGAAGCGGCCGAGTCCAAGACGAAAGCCTCGCAACTCAAAGCCTTCTTCACCCGGCCCCTCCGGCCTTACGATCCTCGAGCGCTGGAGCGTGCGAAAGCGGCTCACGCACGCGGCGAGCGCGGCGAAGACCTGGCTATTCTCCTGGAGCGTCTTCAGGCGCGCGAGGAAATCTGACCAAGGCCCTGGCCTTCTCGGCGGAGGAATGTCGTGCCTTACCGCGTGCGGCTCGACGGCCCTGTGCTCCAGAAGCTCAAAGGCGTTTCTCTCAGTCGCAACGGCAGAGTTCGTCTGGTTGCGAACCTTCATTACGACCTCGCCCACCACGGCGACGTCTATTCGTCCACTCGCAGCGAGAACGACCCCTCCATCTTTTCCTATTCGCATGGCTTACTCGATGCGGGACGGTCCTTCACCGCGACATTCGACGTGAGCGACATGTTTGAGCCGAACACGGTCAGCGTGTTCGACTTGTCCTGGGAGTGGGGCACTTGAGGCGACGGGAGCAACGGCGCTTCCGCCGCGATCCCTTCCGTCCCGGTTGCCCTCTTGGAAAAAATAGTTTCGAGCCTTCCCCTTCAGGCAGCGGCGCCCGCTGGGTTGAGCAGAGGACGGCAACAGGGCGGTCCTCGCAAGAAACCTCGGCTGCTCTCCGGGCAGCAAGGAGCCTGAAATGAAGCGCTTGTTGATGATCGCGTCTGCGTCTTTGGCCTGTGTCGTGGCCTTGGCTGGGAAGGGGCCCGCGCAGTCTGTCCCTTCGAGCATGCAGGGGGGGAGCCCCGAACTGCCCCGCTTCCCGCAGGGCCCCGCTCAGCCGGGCGAGCCCATCGAGGAGCCGACGAGGCCCATCGACCCGAACTTCCCCCAGGGCCCCGGTCAGCCAGGCCAGCCCATCGAGGAGCCGACGGGCCCTGGTCAGCCAGGGGGGCCCATCGAAGCGCCGACGGGCCCCGGTCAGCCGGGCCAGCCCATCGAGGAGCCGACGGAAGGCCGCGTCATCTGAAGGTGAACGCACCGACCGTGTTGGACGTGTCCGGGGGGCCTCGACGGCCCCCCTTTTTGCGTCTTCTTGCCGTTAGTCGATTGAACACGCCTGCGTCTTCGGGTAGGATCATCTGCCACCGCCCGCCCGCCGGCCTCACACCGCTCGAAAGGGGGACGTCTTGAGAAACACCTGCGACCTGTTCCGGCGCACGCACCGGCGAGACTTCCTCCGCGTCGGCGGGCTGGGGTTGTGCGGCGTGACCATGCTCGACGTGCTGCGCGCGCAGAGCGAAGCCGCAGTGCGGCCGGCCCGCGGGCCGAAGGCCAAACACCTGATCTGCGTGTGGCTGGGGGGTGGCCCGCCGCACACCGACATGTTCGACATGAAGCCCAAGGCGGCGGCGGTGTACCGCGGCGAATTCAAGCCGATCAAGACGAACGTCCCCGGCCTCGACGTCTGCGAGTTGATGCCGGGCCTGGCCCGGCAGGCCGACAAGTACACGATCATTCGCTCGGTCACCACGATGAACAAGCCGGGCGATCACAGCCAGGCGCCCTTTTACTGGCTGACGGGCAACCCGCGCCTGCCGACCGGGACCGACGAATACCCGATGTACGGCAGCGCCGTGTCGAAGTTCCGCCCCGGCCCCGCCGACCTGCCGACCTTCGCCACGCTCGGCATCGTGGACGTTCACACGATCAACGCCATCGCGCCGAGCTTCCTCGGCCCGGCCCACACCCCGTTCGTGTTCGATCCCGTCGCGAGCAAGGACGAGATCAGCACGATGCTGACGCCGCAGATCGAGGCCCCGTCCCTCGACCGCAACGTGGATCTGCTCCGCGCGCTCGACGGGGGCCTCCGCCGCGCCGAGCGGCTCGATCCGCTCATCGAGGGGCTCGACCAGCACCAGCAGACCGCGTTCAACATGCTGCGCTCGCCGAAGCTGAGGCAGGCGATGGACCTGTCGAAGGAACCGGTGGCCCGCGTCGAGCGCTACACGCGCAACGTCCCCGCCCGGACGCGCTACCCGGCGGGGAACGTCAAGCACTTCCTGCTGGCCCGGCGCCTCGTCGAGGCGGGGGTGCCGGTGGTCCACTTCAACTTCGGGTACTGGGACTGGCACGGCGAGAACTTCGTCGCCGGGCGGCAGCAGATACCTCTGCTCGACGCGGCGCTTTCGACGTTGCTCGAGGACCTGCACGAGCGGGGGCTGCTGGAATCGACGATCGTGCTGGCCCTGGGCGAGATGGGCCGGGCGCCCAAGTGCGGGACGGCGAAGAACGCCGGGCGCGATCACTGGGACTACGCCCAGTTCGTCTTCGCGGCCGGCGGCGGCTTCCGCGGCGGCAACGTCGTCGGCGCCACCGACAAGGTGGGGGCGCAGGTGACGGACAAGTTCTACAAGGTGGAGAGCTTCGGCCGCACCCTCTACCACCTGCTCGGCATCGACCCGGACACCATCGTCCGCACGCCCGCCAACCGGCCGGTCAAGCTGATTGCCGAGGATGCGCCGATCATCAAGGAAGCGATCATCTAGTCGGGGCCAGGAGAGCAAGAATTTGAACAGAAGATAACGAAGGCAACGAAGAAAGAAGAGGAGGGAGAGGCCCCACTCTTTCGCGGGTGCCGAGACGCTTGCAGCGTCAGGGGCTTGCGCCTTCTTGCGGCTTTGCTTTCCTTCGTTGCCTTTGTTGCATTCTGTTCAAGTTCTTCTGTGGGGAGGGCGAGTCGCCCGGTAGAGAAGGTACGACAACGGCAAAGCTCGGGGGGGCTTTCTCATGTTGACGTTCCAGGAATCGCGGCAGCGCCTCTGCGATGGGCTCTCCCGTCGCGACTTCCTCAAGGTCGGCGCGCTGAGCGTCGGCGGGCTCACTCTGGCCGACCTGCTGCGCCTCAAAGCGCACGGGGCCGGCGCCACGCCGCGCGCGGGCAAGGCCATCATCATGGTCTACCTCAACGGCGGGCCGAGCCACGTCGATACGTACGACCTCAAGCCCGAGGCGCCCGTCGAGTACCGCGGCGAATTCAGGCCAATCAAGACCAACGTGCCCGGCATGCACGTCTGCGAGTTGCTGCCGCTCCAGGCGAAGATCGCCGACAAACTGGCCATCGTGCGCAACATGAAATTTGCCCAGGAGGGGCACACTCCGCCCGAGCTGTTCACGGGCTTCCTGCGCGGCGATCGGCCGTCGATCGGGTCGGTGGTGAGCAAGCTCCGGAGCAACGCGGGCGTGCGCGGAGCGATCCCGCCGTACGTCTACCTGGGGGACGCCAATTACGTCGGCCGGCCTGGCTTCCTGGGCAAGGCGCACGAAGCCTACCTGCCGGGACCGCGCGCGGCCAACCTGGGGCTGGCTCGCGACATGAGCGCCGAGCGCCTGACCGACCGCAAGGCGTTGCTGCGGGAGTTCGACACGCTGCGCCGCGACCTCGACGACGCGCGCGGCAGCCTGGCGGGGATGGACGCCTTCACGGCGCAGGCGCTGGAGATGGTCACCAGCAACAAGGCCCGCGACGCCTTCGACGTGACGCGCGAGCCCGAGCCGGTGCGGGCCCGCTACGGCAAGGGGGTCGAGTTCCTCCAGGCGCGCCGCCTCGTGGAAGCGGGGGTGCCGGTGGTGACGCTCACGCCCCGCAACCACAACCCGGGGCCCAAGTGCAATGGCGACTGGGACCACCACGATCACGTATTCCGCTGCCTGCGGGCCGTCCTCCCCCAGCTCGATCGCTCTCTGCACGCGCTGATTACCGACCTGCACGAGCGCGGCCTGGCCGACGACGTGGCCGTGGTGGTGTGGGGCGAGATGGGCCGCACGCCGCGCGTCGGCACGCAGCGCGGGACGACCGCCGGGCGCGACCACTGGCCGCAGGCCGGCTTCGCCCTCCTCGCGGGTGGTGGGTTGCAGATGGGCCAGGTGGTCGGTGCCACCAACGCGCGCGGCGAGGTGCCCAAAGGCCGGGCGTACACGCCGCAGAACGTGCTCTCGACCCTCTACCACGTGCTCGGCATCGACCCGCTGACCACGCTGCCCGATCATCAGGGCCGGCCCGTCTACCTGCTCGACGATCGCGAGAAAATCGCGGAACTGGTATGATGAAGGTACGTCAGGCTTTCCAGCCTGACTCTTCAAAGAGGTCAGGCTGGAAAGCCTGACGTACGAAGCTACGCGGATCGCCCTCCCACCCTTGCCTCCCGCCTGACCTGAAGGAGCGATCATGCTGACGATCTTTGGCGAGCCCCACCGCCGGGGCGGTTTCTGCGACGGCACGTCCCGGCGCGACTTCTTGACCATCGGGGGCACCCTGGTCGGCGGTGCCCTGGCGCTGCCCCACCTGCTCGCGGCCGAGGCGCAGACCGGCCTCGGCAGCTCTCACAAGGCGATCATCAACGTCTTCCTGCCCGGCGGCCCGCCCCACCTCGACATGTGGGACCTCAAGCCCGACGCCCCCGCCGACATTCGCGGGGAGTTCCGGCCGATCGCCACCAACGTCCCCGGCATCCGCATCTGCGAGCACTTCCCGCGCATCGCGCGCATGGCCGACAAGTTCGCCTTCGTCCGCTCCCTCGTGGGCTGCGACGGCGGGCACGAGTCCTACCAGTGCATGACGGGCCGCAAGAAAGACGCGCGCCAGGCGGAGTTCTGGCCGTCGATGGGCGGGTGGGTATCGAAGGTGCAGGGCCCGGCCAACGCGGCCATCCCGCCGAACGTCTCGCTGATGTACCCGACCGGCCATCAGCCGTGGGGCGACCCCGGCAACGGCGGGTTCCTCGGGACGGCCCATGCGCCGTTCCGCGTCGTCGGCGGGGCGGGCCAGAAGATGAAGTCGGACAACCTGACCCTGCGGGGCATGACGCTCGAACAGCTCGGCGACCGCATGAAACTCCGGCAGGCGTTCGACGGCCTCGACCGAGGCATCGACCGCAGCGGGGCCGCAGAGGGCATGGACGCCTACTCTCAGCAGGCGGTCGGCATCCTCACCTCGTCGAAACTGCGCGACGCGCTCGACCTGTCGAAGGAGGCCCCGAAGGCCCTGGCCCGCTATGGGGCCGACGACCCGAAATTCATCCGCGACGGCTCCCCGCGCATGGTGCGGAACTTCTGCATCGCGCGCCGGCTGGTCGAGGCCGGGGCCCGGGTGGTGACGATGAACTTCAGCCGCTGGGACTGGCACGGCCCCGACGGCAAGAACTTCGTCGAGGGCCGCATCGACATGCCCCTGCTCGACCAGGGCGTGTCGGCCCTGGTGAGCGACCTGCACGAGCGCGGGCTGGACCGGGACGTGTCGGTGGTCGTCTGGGGCGAGTTCGGCCGCACGCCGCGCGTCAACAAGGACGCCGGGCGCGACCACTGGCCGCAGGTGAGCTGTGCCCTGCTCGCCGGCGGCGGAATGCGCACGGGCCAGGCGATTGGCGAGACGAACCGGCTGGGGGAGCACGCGACGCGGCGCCCGGTGACGTTCCCCGAGGTGTTCGCGACGCTCTACACCAACGTCGGCATCAACCTGAGCAAGGCGCGGATCTTCGACCCGAACGGCAGGCCGCAGTATCTGGTCGATCCGAGCGCGGCGCCGATGCGGGAGTTGATCTGACGCGCCTCGCAGGTTCGCGATGCTTCGCCGAAGCATCGCGAACCGCCCACCCGATACGGCTGGCGAGAACGTCCGCGAAAAGGCTCAGGGCGAAGGCGGTCGGTTCACGCGGATACACCAGCGGCCCGGCGAACGCCCGGTCAGGGCGGCGTGGATGCGCGCGGCCTGACGGAGAACGTCGCTGTCGTGCTTGGAGGAGAGGATGCCGCTGTGCAACCCCTGGCGGTGCAGCAGCTCGAAGTGCCGGCGGTTGTACGTCAGCACGGCCAAGGGCATGAGCGCGGGCCAGGACGTCGGGATCGGGCGTCGCCGCACGCCCGTCCTCCTGCGTCGTCACCACGTCGTGGCCCAGCAGGCGCAACTCTTCCACCACAGGGAAAGAGAAGTCCTCATCCGCGTACAGAAGCATCCGCTACTCCACCAGCCCTTCCTCGCCTTCCTCGTTCTCGCGGATGGCCCGATCGATCTCCTCCGCGTTGGCGGCGGCGTACTCCCAGGCGGCCTCCAGGTCGGCAGGGGTCAATCCCTGGACGGCGTGGAGGATGTCGCCGGGCGCACGACTGGGTTCGCACGGGAAAGGAGGAGATGGTATGCTGTGGGGGGAAAGGCAAAACCGAGCCGTAGCGTAAAGCGTGAAAGGGGCCAGGGATGGCTACTACCGGACAAAGCACTCCAGAGGTCGCTGTTG
>JBBSEZ010000244.1:0-14926 GCA_038239195.1 Gemmatales bacterium | reverse complement strand
GCGACATCACCGCAAAGGGCGTTTTTGCCGCGAACCGCTCGAACACTTGGCCCAATAGCATGGATTCCCTCCCCTCCCAGTTGCCGTATCTTGCCGCTCTCCATACTGTTATAGCAAGTTCTGGTCACCTTGGAAGGGCTGAGGACGACACCTGAACTGAGAGCGTGTAGTTGGGGTTGTGTTCGGCAGTGGCGGCCCCAGAAATCACGGCCGCGTATCGCCCTGAGGAAAGGTTCGCAATGGTGATTTCTTCGTAAGTGTTCCCCTGAGTGCTCCGGTCGGAATAGGTTTGCGAATGGCCGTAAGTGACGTTGTTCAATTCGAGGAAGAGGTCCCCCACGGCGACGCCAGCGCCGGCGTAGGCCTCCTGGAAGAAGGTAATTTTGACGTCGATTGCAGCGTCATTCACGGAAACGTCGAACAGGAACTGGTCCACGTCGCCCTGGGTGATCGACAGTCCCGTCAGCGTGTGAGTTCCCGCCCCGCCGAGGTACACGGCGGTGGCAAGCGTGTCGTTGGACTCGTAGGCATCGGGCGTGGCCGCGCCATTGCCCTGGACCGTAACCGCAGTCGATTTGACCGGGCTGAGGTTGTCGAAATTGTCCTTGGCGCGAGCGAACAGCAGGTGGGAACCGAGGGGCCAGCCGGCGGTCGAAACCCGCGCGGTGAAGGTAGTGCCGCTTTTGGAGCCGTCGGCCACGCGGAGGTCGGCCGAGTCCAGCGTGCCGTTGTCATTGGAATCGAGGTAGAAGAGGACCTCGCCGACGTAACCGTCGTCCAGCACGTCACTGGCCGTGAGAGTGACGCTGATCCCGCGAGCGAAGGTCGAGGGGCTGGCGGTCACGGAGCCGATGGACGGCGAGCCTGGGTTGGTAGTGCCGCTGGAGATCGAAACCACGCGGGAATCGATGCCGTCCCCGTTGCCGTGGTTGTTCCCCTCGTTCGACTCATTGATCGCCTCGCCATCATCCAGGGCGAGGAGGAGGTATACGGGGCCGTCCCCGAAGCCCGACGGCGGAGCAGAGGGCAGGACGAGGCTCACTTCGGCCCCGAGGGTAGCGCCGGCTGCGGCGCCGGGGAAACTCGACCGGGCCAGGAGGCGGTCGCTGGCATCGAGGGCCGCATCGGTGGACAGGTAGATCCCGGCAGTGAAGGGGCCGTTGGCGTAGCCGCCCCCCTGGTTGGTGAACCGGAAATCGGCGGTGATGGTCTGCCCCCATCCGTAGGTGAAAGGGTACGGCTTCAGGTCGAAGCCGATGGGCACCACATCGGGCAGGGCCTGCGGGGTGCCGGCGGCGATGACGTTCACTGTCGTGGATGCCCAGGCACTCGCCTGGTCGTTGTCCCCCACGGCGCGGCCGAGCAGCGAGTGGGTCCCGGCGGCCCAGTTGGTTGTGACCACGGTCACCGTCCAGCCCTCATGAATGCTCGTATCGATGGCCAGCAGTTCATTGGCATCGCCGACGCCGTTGTGGTTCAGGTCGTCGTACCATTCCACGCGCTGGACCGAGCCGCCGTTGCCGTCTACGCCGAACGCCGTCACGTGGAGCGGGTCGCTGGCGACCAGGGAGCCCGGCATGGAGCTGATCGAGCCGAGCTGCGGCAGGTGGTCGGCGGGCGCCGACCCCACGTTCCAGGCCTGGACGGCCGTGCCGAGTAGCATCTGATGTGGGTCGTAGATTCGGTCTTTCCCCCCGCCGCCTTCCAACACGTCGGTGCCGTTACCGCCGTAGAGCTCGTCGTCTCCGGGACCGCCGAGCAGCACGTCGTCGCCGTCTCCGCCCAGCAGCGTGTCGTTGCCGGGCCCCCCGTTGATCAGGTCAGCCCCGTCGCCGCCCTTGAGCCAATCGTTGCCGGCACCGCCGTACAGGGCGGAGGGGACGCTGTCGCGGATGCTGACGTGGTCGTTGCCGGCCATCGCGTACACCAAAACGCTGGTGACAGCCGGCCGCGAGAAGGTGTACAGGAAGCCGTTAATGTTCACATTTAGTTTGGACGGGTCTTGGGTGTCGCGAGCGACATCGATGGTGTCGTCCCCAGCGGTGCCGCGCACGAGGAGCGTGCCATCGTCGTGCAGCGCGACGAAGCCACTGTTCGTGGTTCCCAGCAGTGTGTTGAGAGACTGCTGGGTCGTGGGGTCCAGGTGCAGGAAGTTCTGAGCGGCGGGCGTGTTGAGCTGGAGCGTGCGCAATCCTTCCTTGGCGGTTTCAGAGAGGGGGGCCTGCGAGTTGGCGTCGAGGGCTGCCTTAACGATGGCCTTGCCCTGAAACTGAGTTGTGCGGGCGCTGTTGGCGAACTGGATGAGTTCCTGGGTTCCCCAATCCGCTGCGCGGAGCAGGTCGGTCCCGAGCTGCCGCGTGTCATCGACGTACCCCGGCAGACCCAGCGCGAACCCGGCGGCCGTCAGTTGCCTTTTAATCTCGGGCAACTTGCCCACCTCGCGCACTTCCTGAAAGGAAGTATATACATCATGCAAATCGTACCCAAGCACAGCGGCCGTCTTGATGTCATGTAGGATGCGTGTGGTAGTGGGGCTGAAGTGGAGGGCGTCGATGCCGTCGTCGGCTACCTGTTCCAGCAGTGCTGTTCCGTAATCCTTGCCGAGGGTCTTGGAGAGGTCCAGACACAACGGGGTCGCTGCGCCCTCGGCGGCGAAGTCCACGCCCCAGCAGGCCAGGGTAGAGAGCCCTTCGAAGGCGAGGGACGGATTATTCGTGAAGGGCTTAAAGAGATACGCTGCCCCCTTTTCGATATTCTCCACAATCGTCGGGGAGGACGCGGTGGGCGCTGACGCCCCCTCGTCGATCGTGATGTCGTTGGCGACGTATTGCTTGGCGGCGACAAGGGACCCGGCGCCCGTCGTGTTGTCCGGGAGCGTTCCCATTGCCTGGGCGTCTGTTGCCGCGCCGTCGATGGCATTCGCCAGTTGGTTGCTCTGCTGCGAGGAGCCGAAGAGGCTGTCGTACTCCGCTTGAACGTGCTGCCAGACGCCCAGCGCCGCCGAGCTGATCGAGTCGAAGATGGACAGAACGACCCTGGGCTCCAGAAGCTCGACCCTCAGGATAACCCGATTCCTGCGTGGCCAACGGGGCCTCGCGATCCTCTTGGCGGCCCGCGGCTTCATCCCAAACCGCCGCCCCAGCGCATCGACCCACGACATGGTGATCTCCTCGAAGTCCCTGCTCACACGCGCACCCCCTGCCCAGGCCGCTCGTCGCGACTCGCGACGGTACCAAGCAGCACCCGCCCCTGACCTCGTCGCAGCCATCGCCCCTCCCGGGACGACGCCGCAAAGATGCCTTTTTTCGACCGTGTGCATCTCGCATCTGCCAACCTATACCCCCCGGGCGGCCCCTTCTGGCTTGACTTCCCGAAAATAGTCGGCGCGCCCGGCGTACTGCTCCGGCCCCCGCCCGGAATTTTCTTCCCCCCTCGCCTTTTTCCTGGCACACTGAGCCAGGTTCCCGCCGTCCAGGGGTATACACTCATGATGAAGAACTCGTCCGTTCCTGAAACACACCCGAGCCTCCTGCTCCGCATCCGGGACGCCGGCGACGGCAAGTCCTGGCAGGAGTTCGTGGACGTCTACGGCCCGCTGATTCACGGCTACTGCCGCAAGCGCGGGCTCCAGGACGCCGACGCCGCCGAGGTCATGCAGGTCGTTCTCCACCAGGTGAGCCGCTCCATCCTGAAGTTCGACTACCAGCCGGAGCGCGGCCGCTTCCGGCACTGGCTCGGCAAGGTGACCCACAGCAAGCTGGCGAACTTCAAGGCACGCGCCTGCCAGGCCTGCCAGGGCGTCCGCGGCACCGAAGGCCCCGGCCTGGGGGAGGCCCCGGCACACGACCAGGAAACGGCCTGGTCGGAGGCCTTCAACGCCCACGTCTACCGCACCGCCCTGGCGCGCGTTCGCCCTTTCTTCAAAACCGAGACCTGGCGCGCCTTCGAGATGGTGTGGGTCGAGGATCGCCCCGCCGCCGAGGCCGCCCAGGAACTCGCCCGTCCCGTCGCCCGCATTTACGACGCCAAGAAGCGCGTGCTGGCCCGGCTCCACCGGGAAGTCCGGAAGCTCGCCGAGTCCGAGGGCCTCTTCGGGGCTTGGCCCTCCCACCCTCAAACTTGAAAACGCAAGGGGACCGGGCCATGAGCCTCTGCGCGACGTCGAGCCAGCTCGAACTATTTCTCTCCGGCGGCCTCTCCGAGCCGGACGCCGAGGCCCTCTGCGCCCACGTCACCGGTTGCCCGGCCTGCCAGGGCCTCCTCGAGCGCCTCTCCGATGACCCCGAGTTGCGGAAGATGCGGCCCGACAGCCGGCCGCTGGCGGCCCCGCCGGCAGAGGAGCCGGAGCTCGCCCGCGCACTGAGGGCGTTGCGCGAGACCCTGCCCCACGTGGGCTCGCTCGCGGAAGTCCCCGCAGGATGCGCCCCCTTCTCTTTCCTCGGGCCGCCCCAGCACGAAACCGACCTGGGCACGCTCGGGCCCTACCGCATCCTCGAGCGGCTGGGGCAGGGCGGCATGGGCATCGTCTTCAAGGCGTACGAGCCGGAACGACAGCGCACGCTGGCCATCAAGGTGCTGAAGCCCGACCGGGCCAACGAGCAGGCCCGCGCCCGCTTCGCCGCCGAGGCCCTGGCGGTCGTCGGCATCGCCCACGATCACGTCGTCCCCGTGTACGCGGTCAGCCGCACGCCCCAGGGGCTGCCCTACTTCGTCATGCCCTACGTCCCCGGGGCCACGCTGAGCCAGCGGGTTCGGGACGAGGGGCGCCTGGGCGCGCCCGACGCGGCCCGCGTCGGCTTGCAGATCGCCGAAGGGCTGGCGGCGGTCCACGGCGCCGGCGTGGTCCACCGCGACGTGAAGCCCGGCAATGTCCTCCTCGATGCCGAGACCGGCCGGGCCCGCATCGCGGATTTCGGCCTGGTCCGGAGCCTGGAACCGGGGCAACGCGTCACGCACGACGGGCAGCTCCTGGGAACGCCGGAATACATGAGCCCGGAGCAGGTGGGCGGGCACGGGCCCGCCGACGCCCGCACCGACGTGTACGGGCTCGGCATGACGCTCTACGAGGCCCTCACGGGGAGCGTCCCCTTCCGCGGCCCGCCGCACGCGGTCCTGCAACGGGTCCTCGCCGAGGAGCCCAAACGGCCGCGCCTGTTGAACGACGCCATCCCGCGCGACCTGGAAACGATCGTCCTGACGTGCATCGCCAAGGAGCCCGCCCGCCGTTACCAGACCGCGCAGGCGGTCGCGGACGACCTGCGCCGATTTCTCGCGAGCAAGGCGATCCTGGCTCGCCCCGCCTCTCGACTCCGGCGCGTCTGGATGTGGGCCCGACGCCGGCCGGCCGCGGCGGCGCTGATTGGCGTCAGTGTCCTGGCCGCGCTCCTTCTGGCTGTGGGTGGGTGGGTGTCCAACGCGCGGCTCGAGGGGCTGAACGCGGGCCTCCAAGACGCCCTCCGGGAGGCCCGCGCGCTCGAGGAGCAGGCCGAGCGGGAGCGCCGCAACGCCCTGGAACAGGAGCGCATCGCCACCGAGGAACGCGACGCCGGGCGGACGGTCCTCCAGCGCGTTGGGCTCGCAGACGCTCACCGCTTCCTCCGGCAGCGCCGCTATTCCGAGGCCGAACAGGCCCTCGCCCGGGTCCCGCCCTCGCGGCGAGGCTGGGAGTGCCGCCGCCTGGCCTTCGAGCTCAAACTGCAACCGCGGTCCCTGGAGGCCCTGGGGGCGCACGACATGGCAGTCAGCGCCCTGCTCCTGAGCAAGGACGGCCTCACGCTCGTCAGCAGCGGCCACGATGGCCGGGTCATCCGCTGGGACACCGCCAGCCACCGGCCGACCGAGCTCGAAAGCGGGGCCTGGTCCGAGGACAAGCTGCGCTGGCTTCATTTCCGGGAGCGCGAGCCGGACGAGCCGCGCGAGGGCCCGACTCGCGACGCGTTTCACTCCCTCTGCTGGGTGAAGGACGGCGAGCTCCTCGCGGGCGCCTCCCACAACGGCAAGGGCGTCCTCTGGGGCCTGCGCACCGGGCAGCGCTCCGAGCTCCTCTGCCACGACCGGCCGCTCTACGCCGTGGCCGCCTCGCCGGACGGCAATCATCTCCTCTTCGGCGACTCCGGGGGGACGGTACGGTATCACGACCGCCGCGCCCCCGCCGACAAGCGGCTGGCGCTGTCCGGTGCGGCCATCCTGGGCGTGGCCCACGTCTCGCCCGGCCTCTGGGTCGTCGGCCAGGCCGACGGCAAGCTCAGTCTGCTCGACCTGCAGGCCACGCGCGTGCTCGGCCACGTCCTGGTCAGCGGCCCGCTCTGGGGCCTGGCCCCCGGCCCCGACGGCACCACGGTGGCCGTCGCCGGCGCCACCCTCGACGTTTACGCCGTCGATCCCAAGGGCAGCACGTTGCGGCGAAGCGAAAGCTATTTGCTGCCGGAGCACGAAACGCAACAGCCGCGCGCCTTCCAGGCCGTCCGCTTCTCCGCCGACGGCAACTCCCTCGCGGCCGGCGACGACCTCGGGCGCCTCATGGCCTGGAAGCGCAAGGAACGACTGCCCGAGTTCGTCCGGATGGACCAGAAGGCGGGCCCCCTCCCCGGGGACGCCCTGGCCACGCTGCCCTTGCCGTGCCGGCGCCGGGTCGCGGCCCTCGCCTACGCCCCCGACGGCCGGGCCCTGTTCGCGGCGGGCCACGACACCGCCATCAAGCGCTGGGCGGCCGCGGCCGCGCCGGGCACGACCGAATTCACGGTGGGCAAGGCCCCCCGGGCCCTTTTCGACCCGGCCGATCCCCGGCTGCTCTGGGTCGGCGACAAGGACGGAAAGCTCTCCCTCTGGGACAGCCGCGACGGCAAGCGCCAGGTTGCGCACGATGCGCACCCGGGCGCTGCCATCACGGGCCTGGCCTTGGCCGCCGACGGCAAGGTGGCCGCGACCTGCGGCACCGACAAAAAGGCCCGGTTCTGGGCGCGGGACGGAACGAAGCTTCGCCCCACCGCGCCCGAGATCGCGTGCGAGCATGCGCTGCGCAGCGTCGCCCTCACGCCCGACGGCGCCCGCGTGGCGGCCTACGACGAGGCCGGGCAGGTCCACCTGTGGGAGGTGCGTACCGGCCAGAGGCTAGGAGCGCCAGTGGAAATGAAGGGCGAGGCGGTCGCGGGCCTGGTGGCCTTCAGCGCGGACGGCAACACGCTGGGCGTGGCCGGCGGCGGGCAATCGTTCTGGCTGTTCTCCGGCACCTCGTTGGCGGTCCCCCCGCGCAAGCCCTACGTGGTGGCCGGCGAGGGGGGCACGGCCATCGCCTGGCACCCCAAAGACCCAAACCGGGTGGTGGCCGGCGACACGATCGGCCGCATTCGCGCGTATCCCCTACGATCCCCGCTCGCTTCGCCGGAGTTCTTCCTGCTCGACGGACATCGAGAGGGGACGTCCGTTGCCGGCCTGAGCTTCACCCCGGACGGGGAGCGACTGGCCGCCGTGACCAGCGACGGCAAGACGAGCCTGTTCGATCACCGCTGGATCGGAGTGACGCTCACGCTCCAATCCCCTCACGCGGGCCCCACGGGGGCGCTGTTCGACGCCGGCGGGCAACGCCTGGCCGTCATCCACGGCGACGGTCGCGTCGTCGTGTGGGAGACGGGCCCCGAACAGTTAGCGAGCGACGTCCACCTGGCCCCGCGCCGCTGGCGCGAGACGGTGCTGCGAGAGGGCGGCTTGGCCCCCGACTGGGCCATCCGACTTCCCGCCCTCCGCCTGGACCGCCAGGACAGGCTGCACGTGCTCTACGCTCGACCAGGAGTGGGCACCGGGAAACGGCTGGTGTTGCTGGGGCGAGAGACCGGGAACGCTTTCCGCGAGGAGCGGGTCGCCGAGCTGGACGCGCCGAAGGACGACCCCGGGGCGCCGAGCGGCGTCGGCCGCTCCCTGGCCCTGAGTGCCGAGGGGGACGACCTCGTCGCGGTGGTCCGCCGGCCGCGGCCGGACCTCGGGGGCATCTTCGGCGAACTGGTCCTCTACCGGCAGACGACCGGCGGGCCGTGGCGGGCGACCACGCTGGGCAAGCCGGCAAACCACGGGTTTGACACCCACCTCGTTCCGGGGCGCCCCGGCGAGCCGGCCGTGGTCCATTTCGCGCACGACGGCCACTACCTGTGCGTGACCCGCTGGTCGGGCGCCGCCTGGAAGACCTTTCGCACGGGGAGGCAGGGCGATGGCTACAACTCGCACGGCGCGCTCGGCAAGGACGGGCGCTTGCACCTAATCTTTGGGCCAAACCGCTTCGGTGGGGACCCCAGCCCCCTGACCTCCCTGCGGTTGGGGCCGGACTGCCGCGAAGAGGACCGCACTCCGGTGGACGGGGCCTGGGGGCGCGGGAGGTTGGCCGGGCCGGCCCTGGGCCCGGACGGCTTGCCGACACTCGCGTACGCCCGGGCCCGCTTCGGCGGCCCGGACGAGACCGTCGTGGCCCGGCGGGGCGCGGCCGGGTGGTCCCGAACGGCGGCGCCGGCCTGGGTGCCGGCCCCCAGTTCCAACTTGACCTGCGATGCCGGCGGGGCCCTTCGGTTCCTCCACCTCGACGGCCAGCGTCGCCGCGTGCTGCTGGTCACGCGCTCCGGCAACCGCTGGCGCCTCGAACAGGTCTGGGGCGCGACGCAGGCGGCCGACCTGAAGGGGAACCTGAACGAGGAAATGACTTTGAAGCTCCTGAACGATTCGCGCGGCCGGCCCGTGGTGGTCGCGGGGCGCTGCTGGGGCGAACACCGCTGGTTGCGGGCGTTCCGCCCCCAGGAGGGAAAAGATCGCTAACTCGGCCTGTCGGACGGGCGCCTCCCGCTGCTTGGCCCCCTCGGGGTCGAGCAGCGCCCGCTTGCGTTCCAGCTTTCAGCGGTAGCCGCTCAGCCCGCCGTCGCTGGCGCATCACCACCAACACCGGGCTGGTGCCGCACGCCTGTGGCACCATCGACAGCCCCAAGGCCTCCGCCAACCTGCCAAGACGCCCGCGTGCTGCCCCCCGCGGCCCGGCGCAGTTCCTGACACGCGCCATTGGAACGCCGTCGCTCGCACGTCCTCCGGTATCGGCGCGCTGTCAGACGCCCCTTCCTTCCTCACCCAAACATCTCGAGAATCGGCTCCCCCTCGAAGGGAGGAGCATCAGGGCAAGCAAGGGGAGGATGGGACCGTTCGAGAGCATCTTCGAGCCTTGGGCTTGGGGTTGCCCGCCGGGAGTTGTTCCGAGGGCGAGCGAAATCGACGAACTGTCTCAGCTTTTGCTCGCTTCGGCTTCGGGCTCGTCTCCTTCTCTGCCCCAGAACTCTGACTCGTCGTGCATGTCGTACTTTTTCGCAACGGCGGGGTTTTCGGTGACCAGATAAGCATCGTCGTCCGCCGTCGCTCTTTGTGGATCGAGACGTACGCCATCGGCGAGCATCGCTTGAAGCGTGGCAACCACACGTTGAAGGGCAGAGATCATCTCTTCGAGAGACGTCGCATCAGCGGTCAGCAACTTGTTCCTCCAAATCGTCGCATACCGCTTCATCGGGGGCCTCGCCGCGTTCCACAACTCTGCGAACTTTTCGCGGACGAACGGATTCAGCTTGTCGGCGAAGCTGGAGGGCAACTGCAAAATCTTGATCAGTTCCTGAGCGTCCGCGAGGTCTTTCAGTCGCTCCGAGCTCGTCATGCCCGAAGCGAGCTTGAGCTCGACGAGTTTCTCCAGATTGAGGTAGAAAACGCCATCGTTCTCAACTGCGACGCCGGCGGGGCTTGGAAAAGCCACAGGCTTTGGCTTGCCGTCTCCCGGGTACTCCCCCGCCACGAGAAACTCGATCCTGACGCCGTATTCCGTGTCCCGTAAGTTCTTGCTCCCCGTGAAGGGGGGAAGGTAGCCGAGCCCTTCCAGGTGCTGATGAATCTGCTTGAGCCCTTCGCGGGTAACCAGCAAATCGACGTCCTCGGTGAAGCGCCGAAACCCGTGGTTGAAGAGGGCCATCCCGCCGACGACGGCGTAATCGATGCCGAGCGCGCAGAGCTTCGCGGCGATCTTCCGCAACGCCTGTTGCACCCCGCTCTTGCCTTCGAAGAATGCGCTGCCTTCGCTCAAAGCCCACCTCGAATCGCGGCCCAGGCGCTCTTCATAAGGGAGGACGGCGCGAGCCCTGTCCAGGGCCGGCCGGCCCTGGGCGACAGGCGAGTAACCTTCTGGAGATCGTTTCATCGCTTGCCCTCCCTCGGAGTGAGCGGACAGCGGATACCGAGGGGCGCTCAGCCACAGAGCCACCTTTGGGCTTCCCTCTCACCCAAACATCTCGAGAATCGGCTCCCCCTCGCTCGCCGGCCGCGTAAAGCCATCCACTCCCAGCCGCGTTCCCGGCGCCACCCCCAGCGCGTGAAACAGCGTCGCCCCGAACCGCTCCGGCGTCACGGGCCGGTCGCGCACGTAGCCGCCCTGCCCGTCGGATGACCCGTAGACCAGCCCGCCGCGAATGCCCGCCCGCGCCAGCAGCGCGGAGTAGCAGGCCGGCCAGTGGTCGCGCCCCGCCTTCTCGATCTTCGGCTTGCGGCCGAACTCTCCCACCAGCACCACGAGCGTGTTCTCCAGCAGGCCGCGCGCCGTGAGGTCCTCCAGCAGCGCCGACACCGCCTGATCGAGGTTGGGCAGGGCCCAGCCCAGGCCGAACGCCCCCTTGCCGAAGATGCTCCCCAGCCCCGCCCCGTCGCCGTGCATGTCCCACGTTTGCACGTTGCGGAACTTCTCGCCCGGCGGGGTGCCCGCCCACGCCGTCACGCTCACCAGCCGCGTCCCCGCCTCGATCAGCCGTCGGGCCATGAGCAGGTTCTGCCCCAGCGGGTGCCGGCCGTAGCGGTCGCGCACCGTCGGGGCCTCGCGCTCCAGGTCGAAGGCCCGCCGCGCCGCGGGGCCCGTCACCAGATCGACCGCCCGCTCCTGAAAGTGCCGCATCCCCCCGCCGGTGGCTTCGACCTTCTTGAGCAAGCCCCAGCGCTGCTTCAGGCGCGCCTGCGAGACGTCGGCGGGTGGGTCGAACGCCTTGACGCGGAAGTTGGGCGCCGACGGATTGTCGAGGTCGGTCCCGATGCGCAGAGGGCTGTAGGCCGAACCGAGAAAGCCGCCCGTGAGGTAGCGGGGCTGCACGTCGCCGGCCAGGTTTTGCAGCCAGACGTACGACGGCACGTTGCGCGTGGACGGGCGCAGCCTGGACAGGACGGCGCCGAAATAGGGCGCGTCGGCCGTCGGGCGCGAGTGGCCCGTCATGCAGACGTGCATGCCCCCGTCGTGCCCGCCGTTGCCGTGCGTCATCGAGCGCACCGCGCAGAAGCGGTTGGCCAGCCCCGCGAGCCGGGGCAGCAACTCGCCGAAGCGCAGCCCGGGGACCGCCGTGGGGGTCGCCCGGTAGGGGCCGCGGATGGCCTCCGGGGCGTCCGGCTTGGGGTCGAACGTGTCGTGGTGGGAGCAACCGCCGTACTGGACAATGAAGATGCACGATCGGTCCGAGCTCTTGCGCGCGCCCTGCCCCGGGGCGCCGGCGCTCAGGAGCTGGGGCAGGCCCAGGCCGAGCATGCCGATCCCGCCCACCTGGAGCAACTCGCGGCGGCTGAGTGGTTGGCTCATCGGAGTTTTTTCCTGCGGGGCACCGAGTGGTTGTTCGTTGGTAGAGGTTACCAGGCAGCGAGGCGCGGGGCAACCGAATACCTGGAACGCCCCGACACGCCGACACGCTGGGGGGACAGACAGCCTTACCTGCCCTATGACAAGCTGGAGGGGGACAACCTGCAAGCCCGACCGCGGTGGGCCCCCCCTTTGCTCGCCCGTCCCCCGGAGCCCCCCATGACGGCCGTCTGCGCGGTATCCGGCGCCCTCCTCGTCCTCGTGGTCCTCGTCGAGGCGTTCGAGTCGCTGGTGCTGCCCCGGCGCGTCACCCGGCCGTACCGCCTGGTTCGCCAGTATTACCGCGCGACCTGGTGGGCGTGGGGGGCGCTGACCGACCTCTTCCCCCTCGCCCGCCACAAAGAATCGATCCTGAGCGTGTTCGGCCCGCTGTCGCTCCTGGCCCTGTTCGCCCTCTGGGCCGCCGGGCTGATCGTCGGCTTCGGACTGCTCCATCAGGCGACTGCTCCCGAAGATGCCCGGCTGCTCACTTCGCTCTACTTCAGCGGGGCCACCTTCACCACCCTCGGCTATGGAGACGTCACGCCCGCGGGCGACGCCGGGCGCCTCCTGGCCGTGCTGGAGGCGGCCACCGGCTTCGGGTTCTTCGCGGTCGTCATCGGCTACATGCCGGTCCTCTACCAGGCGTTCAGCCGGCGCGAGACGCTCATCTCGCTGCTGGACGCCCGCGCCGGGTCGCCGCCGGCCGCGGGGCGCCTGCTCCTGCGCCTGGCGCCGGGGGGCGACGGGGCAGCGCTGGGGCGCTTCCTCGAGGAAGCCGAGCGCTGGGCGGCCGAGGTGCTGGAGAGCCACCTGTCGTTCCCCGTCCTCATCTACTACCGCTCCCAGCACGACAACCAGTCCTGGCTGGCTGCCCTCGTCTGTACACTGGATACGAGCGCACTGCTGCTGACGGTCGTGGATGGCGTTGACCGGCAGCAAGCGCGGCTCACGTTCGCGATGGCCCGCCACGCGCTGGTGGACCTGGCGCTGGTGCTGCGCCGCCCGCCCCAGGCCCCGGAGGCCGGCCGACTGCCGGAGGCGCGGCTGCGGGAGCTTTGCGAGGCACTGCGGGCGGCGGGCGCTCCGGTGCGCGACGACAGGGCCGCCCTGTCCGGGCTCGCCGAGTTGCGCGGGCTGTACGAGCCGTTCGCGACGGCGCTCGCGGGCCACTTCCGGCTGGTCCTGCCGGGCACCTGGCCGGAAGAGGAGCGGCCCGACAACTGGCAGACGAGCGCCTGGATGAGGCGGGCAGGGCCGCTGACGGCGCTGGGCGCCAACCCACAGGACGATCACTTCGACTGATTGGCGGGCCCGAAAAAGCGTTGCTGGGGCGCCGACTGGCACGCGCTTCGCACCCGGATTACTGTTTTCGGCGCAACGGCGCCTGGCCGAGCAGAAGGAGCCGAATCGTGCCATCAGGTTACCAAGCGTCCTGGTACGTATGGATCTTCCTGGGGCTCTTCTTCACCGGGATCGGCATCCCGCCGCTCCCCGAAGAGGTAATGATCCTCTGGGCGGGCGGGATGACGGCCACCGAGAAGTTGCAATGGTACTGGGCCTGGCCGGCGACCATCCTGGGGATCATCTGCGCCGATAGCACGCTCTACGGCGTGGGGCGTTACTTCGGTCCAAAGCTGTTCGATCACCGCTGGGTGCAGCGCGTCATCAAGCCGGAGCGTCGCCAGCGCATCGAGAAGCGCTTCGAGGAGCACGGCATCAAGATCCTGCTGACCGCCCGCCTGTTACCGCCCTTGCGGTCGGGCGTGTTCATGATCGCCGGCGCCATCCACTACCCCTTCCTACGCTTCTTGCTTGCCGACGTCGCCGTCGCCCTCGTCGGCGTCAGCATCTTCTTCTTCGGCAGCCAGGCCCTCGTCGCCCTGTTGCTGATGGCGGGACACTGGGCCGTCTACGCCGCCGCCGTGGCCGGGGCCCTCTTTGTGCTCGTCCGCTACTATCGTCACCTGCGCAAGCGCGAGCTCAGCGGGGCCCCTCCGCCCATCTCCGTCCTCGAGGTCGTCGTCGCCAGCCCTCCGACGGGGCAGGAAAAGGCCCTCCCCGTGGAAGCGCCGTTCCCAGCGCCCGCGCAAGGGGGGGAACCTCCGCGCGCGGGTTGAGCAAGGGAACAGGCCCTCCCGGAAAGGCAGGGAACCGATGGGGCCCAACGAGAAGATTGCACTGGTCACGGGGGCGGGCTCCGGGATCGGCCGGGCGACCGCTCTGGCCCTCTTGCGAGAGGGTTACTCGGTGGTGCTCGCCGGGCGTCGCCTCGAAGCGCTCGAGCAGACCGTGGCCGAGGCGGGGCCCGCCGGCGCGCGGGCCCTCGCCATATCTGCCAACGTGAGCGACGAGGCCTCCGTGCGGGCGCTCTTCGAGAAGACGAAGGATTCCTTTGGCCGTCTCGATCTGTTGTTCAACAACGCCGGGGTGGGCGCCCCGGCGGTCCCCCTCGAAGACCTGACGGTCGAGCAATGGCGACGGGTTGTGGACGTCAACCTAACCGGCGCGTTTCTCTGCACGCAGGCGGCGTTTCGACTGATGAAGGAGCAAGTGCCTCAGGGCGGGCGCATCCTCAACAACGGCTCCATCTCGGCCCACGCGCCGCGGCCCCACTCCGCGCCCTACACGGCCACCAAGCACGCGATCACCGGGCTAACGAAATCGACCGCCCTGGACGGCAGAAAGCACGGCATCGCCTGCGGCCAGATCGACGTCGGCAACGCGGCGACGGAGATGACGGCCCGGATGAAAGAGGGCGTGCTCCAGGCGAGCGGCGAGGTCGCCGTCGAGCCGACGATGGACGTCGAGCACGTGGCCCGCGCCGTGGTGTACGTGGCGAGCCTGCCGCTGGACGCCAATGTATTGTTCCTGACGGTGATGGCGACGGGGATGCCGTTCGTCGGCCGGGGCTGAGGGGGGCGAAGGAACGATCGAGGGAAGAGGGAAGGATCGTGCAGGAAATAAGCTTGCGGAGGGCGGCCCCGTAGGACGGACCTTGTTCGGTTCGTGGTCCTGAGCGACGAACGAGGGCCCCCTCAAACAACCTGCGCCGCCGCCCGATGCAAGGAGCGACCCGGCAGGCGGTGGGTGAAGAACACGTCGTCGGGCAAACAGCGCTTCGCCAGCTCCCCCACGTGTTCGTGGTGCGTGAAGAACACGACCTGCGTGCGGCGCGACAGCTCGGCCAGCGACCTCAGCGCCGCCGCCGCCCGGTCGTCGTCGAAATTCAGCAGCACGTCGTCCACGGTGAATGGGATCGGCTCGTGGTTC
>JBBSEZ010000243.1:0-14956 GCA_038239195.1 Gemmatales bacterium | reverse complement strand
GGCCCACCCTACGAGGTTACGTTCCTGCGGAGATCGAGGGCGGGGAATGGCGTTGAAGGTCGAACACCTCGGCAAGGAGTACCCCACCCGCAGCGGGGCCCTCGTCGTCCTGCGCGACGTCGATCTCCAACTCCGCCGCGGCGAGGAGCTCGCCGTCATGGGCCCGTCCGGCTCCGGCAAGAGCACCCTGCTGCACGTGCTCGGCACCCTCGATCAGCCCACCACCGGCAACGTGCTCCTCGACGGCAAGGCCCCCTTTCTCCTTTCGGAGCGCGCCCTCGCCGACTTTCGCAACCGCAACATCGGCTTCGTCTTTCAGGACCACTACCTCCTGCCTCAGTGCAGCGTGCTGGAGAACGTCCTCCTACCTACCCTCGTCGGCCACGACGACCGCGCCGCCGTCCGGGAGCGCGCCCTCCTCCTCCTCGACAAGGTGGGCCTCAAGGATCGCCTGGAACATCGCCCTGCCGAGCTCTCGGGAGGGGAGCGGCAGCGCGTGGCGGTGGCGCGGGCGCTGATCCATCGGCCGGTGTTGGTGCTCGCCGACGAGCCGACCGGCAATCTCGACCGCCGTACCGCCCGGACCGTCGGCAAGCTGCTGCTGGACCTGCATCGCGAGGAGAACAACGTCCTCGTCGTGGTCACGCACAGCCCCGAGCTCGCGGAGATGTTTTCTCTCGTTCGGGAGATGAACGACGGCACGCTCGCCCCCGCCAACCAACGCCTGACATGACGCTCTTTCGCCTCTGCCTGCGCAATCTGTTGTACCACTGGCGCGGCAACCTCGCCGTGCTGCTGGGCGTCGTCGTCGGCTGCGCCGTGCTGACGGGGGCCCTGCTGGTGGGCGATTCGCTGCGCGGCAGCCTGCGCGACCGCACCCTCCAGCGACTCGGCCCCGTGGACGTGGCGCTGGTAGCGCCGCGCTTCTTCCGGCAAGCGCTGGCCTCCGAGCTCCAACAGGACGGCGCCCTGGGAAGGGCCGAGCCCGCCCTCCTGCTCCAGGCCACGGCGGCGGGGGAACAGGCCCAGGCGCGCGGCGTGACCGTGCTGGGCGTTCGCGATGGGCTGCTCGCCCTCGGCGGGGGCGCGGGGCCGACCGACTCGGTCTGGATCAACGGGCCTCTGGCACGAGCCCTGGACGTGAAAGTCGGCGACTCGATCACCCTTCGCCTCCAGAAGCCCAGCGCGATCCCGCGCGAGGCCGCGCTGGGCAAGAACAAAGCCGAGGTGCAGGAATGGAAATTGCCCGTCGGCCGGGTGCTGGAAGGCGAAGAACCGGGAAACCTGTTCAACCTGCGGCCCGAGCTCGACGCCCCCCGCAACGCCTTCGTCTCGCTGCCGGCGCTACAGAAGGAGCTCGGGCAGGCAGGGCGCGTCAACGCCATCCTCGGGGCCGGCCCCCGGCCCGATCTCGCGGCGAGCCTCAAGGCGCGGTTGACCCTCGAAGATTGGGGGCTGGTGCTGCGTGGTCCCAAGGGGCGCGCGGGTGCCCTGTTCGAGCGGCTGGCCAAGAGCCCAAAGGCCGACAAGCTGATTCGAGAGGAGTGGCGCGGAGATGACGGGCCCCTGTTCGCCGGGATCATCGCCAGGGGGATGGGCCTCAACCTCAAGCGCCTCCCGCAGGAGCTCGAACGCTCGCGGATCGAGGCCTATTACCGCACCCACCATCTCTACCTGAGCCTGGAGAGCAAACAGCTCCTGCTGGCCCCGGCAGTCGTCGAGGCGGCCGAGGCGGCAGCGCGCGAGATGGCGTTGCGCACTGCTCCGACGCTGGTCTACCTCGTCCGACTGCACCACGGCGAAAGCGTCAACGCCGGCATCGTCGCGGCGGTTAGGCCAGGGGGGAGCGCCCCGCTCGGGCCCCTCGTGCCGGCGGGGACGAAGGACAACCAGATCGTCCTTGCTCGGGAGGGCTGGGGCGCCAACGTGCCCAAGGTCGGAGAGAAGGTTGTGCTGACGTTTCGGCCGGCCGAACATCAGGGCGGCGCCCCTGACGGCCGGGCCACGTTCACCGTCGCGGCCGTTCGGCCCATTCGCGGGGCCTTGGCCGACCCAGGCCTGACGCCGGAGCTCCCGGGCGTCACCGACGTCAAGGGAGGGCCCGACGCCTGGGAGCTGCCCTTCGACGACAAGAACTGGGACCAGAAGAGCGTTAGCCGTCAGTACACGACGCCCTACTGGAACGAGTACTGGACGACGCCCAAGGCCTACGTGACCCTCGCGGCCGGGAAGGCGCTCTGGAAGAGCCGATTTGGCAGCCTCACCTCGATCCGCCTGGCGCCGGCCGACGGGGGCTCGCTCGACGTCGCCGAGGCGCGCTTCCGCGAAAAGCTGCTCGCCCGGCTCTCCCCGGAGAAGGGCGGTTTCGTCTTCGACGAGGTCAAGAAGACGTCGCTGGAGGCGAGCCAGGGCGGGACCGACTTCGGCGGGCTGTTCCTCGGGTTCAGCTTCTTCCTGATCGCGGCGGCGCTGTTGCTCGTCGGCCTGCTGGTCCGCCTCAACCTCGACCGCCGCGCTTCCGAGATCGGCCTGCTGTTCGCCGAGGGCTTCCGCCGGCGCACCGTGCGGGCCCTCCTCATCGGCGAGGGCGGGCTGCTCGCCCTGGGGGGCGTGGCGCTCGGCACTCTCCTCGCCATCGCCTACGCCGGTCTGCTCGTGAGGCTGCTGGCCGCGCTCTGGCCGGGCGGCACCCTGCAATCGTTTCTGCGCCCCCACTCCCCTCCCCTCAGCCTGGTCATCGGGGCCGTCGCCACGCTGCTGGTCAGCACGCTGACGATCGCCTGGGTGGTGCGCGGCATGAGCAAGGTCGCGCCGCGGGCGCTCCTCGCCGGACAGACAACGAGCGAAGGCGAGCTTGGCCTGGCGAGGCGGGCGCGCTGGAGCGGGAGGATCGCCGTCGCCTCTCTCGTGCTGGGCGTGGCTGTGATCGCGGCCGGGCCGTTCGTGCCTGGACACGAGGCGCAGGCGGGGACGTTCTTTGGCGGGGGGGCGCTGTTGTTGACGGCCTCGCTGGCGGCCGTGTCGGCCTGGATGCGGCGCGACAAGCACGCGACCGTCGAGGGGAGCGGTTGGTGGAGCGTGGCCCGGCTCGGCGTGCGCAACGCGGCGCGCCACCCGGCCCGCAGCCTGCTCACGGCGGGCTTGCTGGCATCGGCGGCGTTCCTGCTGGTGGCGGTCGAGGTGTTCCGCCGCCATGCCACGGCGGGGGGCGGGGCGCAATCGCCCGATGGCGGTTTCGCGCTGCTGGCCGAGTCGGACCTGCCGGTGGTGCGCGACCTCCAGTCTCCCGAAGGGCACAACGAGCTGATCGCCAGGCTCCCCAGGGAGCAAGCCGTTGAGGCGCGCGCCTTGCTCGAAGACGAGGGGACGAAGATCGTCGCCTTTCGGGTGCGCGGCGGGGACGACGCGAGCTGCCTGAACCTCTACCAGCCGCGCCGGCCCAGGGTGCTGGGCGTGCCAAAGGCCCTGATCGAGCACGGCGGCTTCGCGTTCGCCGGCACCACGGCCCGCACGCCCGAGGAGAAGGCGCATCCGTGGACGATCTTGCAGCGTGGGGAGGGCCCCGTGCCCGTCTTCGGCGAGGCCAACACGGTCACGTGGATGCTCAAGAGCGGACTGGGCAAGACGATCAAAACGCCCGACGCGAACGGCGCCGAAACGGACCTCGTCATCGACGGGCTGCTCCAGGACAGCGTCTTCCAGAGCAGCCTCCTCATGTCGGAGGAGCAATTCCTGCGGCTCTACCCCGACACCGAGGGCCAACAGTTCTTTCTGATCCAGGCGCCGCGCGGCAAAGAAGCCGAGTTGAAGCGCATTCTGGAGCGCGGCCTGGCCGACCGGGGCTTCGAGGTGAGCTACGTGAAGGACCGGCTGGAGAGCTATCTGGCGGTCGAGAACACCTACCTTTCGACGTTCCAGGCGCTGGGCGGGCTCGGGTTGGTGCTGGGGTCGCTGGGGTTGGCGGTGGTATTGCTGCGCGGCGTCTGGGAGCGGCGGGGCGAGCTGGCCCTGTTGCGGGCCCTCGGCTTTCGGCGGTCGATGCTGGGCTGGATGGTGCTGGCGGAGAACGCTTTCCTGCTGGTGCTGGGCCTGGCGGCGGGGACGGCGTCGGCTCTGCTGTCGGTGGCACCGCAGTTGCTCGCTGGGAGTGGGTCGGTGCCCTGGCTGGGGCTCCTGGGGCTGCTGGCGGTGGTGTTAGTCGTGGGGCTGCTGGCGGGGCTGTTTGCTGTCGTCACGACGCTGCGGGCCCCGCTGGTGCCGGCGCTGCGGCGCGAGTGAGGAACGCTACGGAAGAGGAGTTGCTGCGATGTTCGGAAAAAACGAATGGCTGTTCTACGTGGTGCTGGCGGGCCTGTCGTGGGGCACCTACGTCCCGCTCATCTTCTACGGCGGCGGCGAACTGGGCGGCAAGCCGGCGGCGCGGATCCTGGCGATCCTGTGCGTGGGCGTCGCCTACTTCGCCATCGCCGTCGTCTTCCCGCTGATCTACCTCTACCAGACCGCGCCCGAGCAGCGGCCGAGCCCGAACGCCAATGGGTTGATCTTCGCCAGCCTGGCCGGCGTGGCGGGAGCGATCGGCGCGCTGTGCGTGATCTTCGCCACCAAGGCGGCCGTCGCCCAATCGGGCCCGGAGTCGGGGGTGAACTACAAGCTCTACATCGGGCCGCTGATCTTCGGGCTGGCCCCGATCATCAACACGCTGGTCAGCACCGTCTGGCTGCCGCAGAAGGGCGAGCCGTTCCACTTCGGCTTCCACGCCCCAGGCTGGAAGTTGTGGGTCGGCATCCTGCTGGTCGGCGTCGGCGCCGCCCTCGTGCTCTTCTCCAAGGAGGAGAGCGAGAGCAAGCCCAAGGCGGCGCACGCTCCGGCGCCGGTCGCGGCTACTTCGCCGGAGGCGCCGCGATGACGCCCGAGGAAGCCGTCGCGCGCCTCAACGTGGTGCTGGCCCACGCCTGGATGGTGCGCACCTACCTCAAGCACGCCGACGAGGTCCAGGACGACGAGGAGCTGCTCGACGTGCCGCGCACGATCTTCGACTACTGCCGCGCCGTCGAGCCCGCCCACCAGCGCGGCGACCTTCAGGACTATCTGCATCGCATTCGGGGCAAATTGCCCAAGCTGCGCCGAGTGGCCGAGCTGTTCGCGCGCGAACACAAGCGCGTGTCGGCGCACACGAACTTCGAGATGGCGGCGCTGTCGCTGAGCGGGTGCGTGCGGGAGATCGAGGAGACATTGGCGGCGCTGCCAAAGGGGCCGCCCGCGTAGGGCGAGCTACCCGAACAGCGCCGCCACAGGGCAGACGAAGCCCGGCACCACGTCGTCGCCGCCGAGCGTGTCGGCCTCGTACAAGATGGCCGCCTGCTGGCGCGAGCGGTACACCGTCACACTGCGGTCCTCTGGATCGACCACCCACACCATCCTTACCCCACGCTCCAGGTAGTGGCGGACCTTGGTGTGGATCCGCGAGTAGTGGTCGCTGGGCGAGACGACCTCGACGACAAGGTCGGGGGCCACCTCGGTGTATCCCTTCGGCACTCCGGGCAACCGTTCGCGCGACCAGAAGGAGACGTCGGGGCCGCGCACCGTGTCCGGGCCCCGCTCGGTGATGAAGCCGGCATCGTTGCAGGCCACCATACCGAGCTTGTTGTCCTTAACGAACACCCCCAGGTGAAGGACAACCGTTGAGCAACATATTCCGTGCTGCGTTCCCGGTGGTGGAATCGTTACGATCACTCCCCGGACCAGTTCCTGCGGAGAGCCGTCTTCCGGCTGCGGCATCTGGAAGAACTCCTCCGCGGTGATCAACTTCGCGGTCGCGGTCGCGGTCGTCATGACCTCTTCCTCCAGTACGTCGGGCTTTGCAGCTGACGACTCTCCCGCCCCTCGGGCTGGAAAGCCTGACTTACATAGGGCCTGGGAGGCCCTGCGTCAAGCTCGAAAGCCCAACCTACCCCTGCCCCACCTTCACCCACTTCCCGTCCTTCGCCGACTCCATGATCGCGTCGAGCACGAGCTGCGTGCGGTACGCCTCGCGGAACGTCGGCTGGGCCGGCTTGCCCTTGGCCACCCCCTCCAGGAAGTCGGCCACCTGATGCACGAAGCTGTGCTCGTAGCCGATCTGCAAGCCCGGCACCCACCAGTTGCCCACGTACGGCTGGTCGCCGTCGCTGACGTGGATCGAGCGCCAGCCGCGCACGATCCCCTCGTCGCGGTGGTCGAAGTACTGGAGCCGGTGCAGGTCGTGCAGGTCCCAGAAGATCGAGGCGTGTTCGCCGTTGATCTCGAAGGTGTAGAGCGCCTTGTGGCCGCGCGCGTAGCGCGTCGATTCGAAGCTCGCCAGGGAGCCGTTGGTGAACCTGCCCATGAAGGTGCAGGCGTCGTCGATGCCGACCTTCTCGACCTTGCCTGTCAGGTTGTGCTTGCGCTCCTTGACGAACGTCTCCGTCATGGCCGTCAAGCTGTCGAGCCCGCCGTTGAGCCACAGCGCGGTGTCGATGCAGTGCGCCAGCAAATCGCCCGAGACCCCGCTGCCCGCCGCGGCCACGTCGAGGCGCCACAGGCCGGCCCCGCCCTGGGGGAGCTCGGGGTTGATGGTCCAGTCTTGCAGGAACTTGGCGCGGTAGTGGAAGATTCGGCCGAGCTTGCCGGCGTCGATGAGTTGCTTGGCCAGCGTCACGGCGGGGACGCGCCGGTAGTTGTACCACACCATGTTGGGCACGCCGGCCTTCTCGACGGCCTGCACCATCTTGAGCCCCTCGGGGCCGTTCATCGCCAGCGGCTTCTCGCACAGGATCATCTTGCCCGCCGCCGCGGCGGCGAGGGCGATCTCGGCGTGTGTGTTGTTGGGCGTGCAGACGTCGATGACGTCGACGTCCTTGCGCTCGATGAGCTTGCGCCAGTCGGTCTCGACCGACTCGTAGCCCCACGTTTTCGCGAACGCCTGGGCCTTGTCGGCGCTGCGGGCACAGATCGCCTTGAGGACGGGGCGATAGGCGAGGTCGAAGAAGTGGTTGACCTTGGCGTAGGCGTTGGAGTGGGCCTTGCCCATGAAGCCGTAGCCGATCATGCCGATGTTCAGGGGCTTCGTCATCGCGGTGTTCCTTCCTCGGGAGGGGGGAATGGTGTCGGTTGTTCATCGGTCCTGGCGCTCGTCCCATTTAGCCGCCGAGCTCGCTCGGCGCGGGGCCGCTCGCACCGAGCGAGCTCGGTGGCTAAATGGGCGCCTTTCGCGCCGGGAGGGAGCTCGACGTCCGGGCCGGGCCAACGCTCACGCACATTCGACAAGCCCTCCCTACTTCTTTGCCGGTGCCTTCTTCGCCATGAAGTAATCGTGTACCTCTTTCGCCACCCGCGCGCAGAGCAGGTTGCCGCCGTTGTCGTTGACCCAGCGCCGGTCGACGTTCTCGTTGGTGAGGACGCACACGACGACGGCGCCGGCCGGGGTGTAGAGGATGCCCGCGTCGGTGCGCGCGTCGCTCACGGCGCCGTCCTTGTGCGCGACGACGAGGCCCGCCGGCAGGAAGCGCGTGAACTTCTGCTTGTCTTCGTTCTTCTTCAGGTGCCCGAGGACGGCCTGCTTGAGCGCCGAGCGGAGCCGGTCGCCGGCCCCCAGCTCCTCGAAGAGCTTCGCCATCTCGCGGGCCGTCGTCGAGCCCAGGCCGTAGCGCCTGGTTCGCGCCGGATCGACGGAGGTTGTGCCGCCGCGGAAGACCTTGGCGTTGATGCGCGTCTCTTTCAGGCCCCACCCCGCCATGCGCTTGTTGACGTTGGCGATCCCGACTTTATCCAGAACCAGGTTGGTCGCGGTGTTGTCGGAGAACGCGATCATCAGGCGCACGGCGTCGCGCAGGGGCAGCGCCGCGCCCTCGCTGAAGTGGTAGGTGAGGATACCGCTGCCGGGCACCTTGTCGCTCTCGCGGAGCGTCAACTTGTCGGTCAGCTTGAACTTGCCCTCGTCGGCTTGCAGGTAGGCCTCGATGAGCACGGCCACCTTGATGAGGCTGGCGGTCGGCATCACGTCGTCGGCGTTGAGGTAGTAGGTTTCTCCGGTCTCCAGGTGCTTGACGGCGATGGCGACCGTGCCCTTGTGGGCCTTGACGAGCGGGGCGAGGCGCGCTTCGAGGCCGCGCGGCGGGGGCAGGCCGGCCGCGGGGGCGGTGAGGAGCAGGAGTGCGAAGGCGGTCGGCACGAGGAGGACTCCGTTGGCAGAGAGTTAACGGCCGCCGGGAGGATCGCGATCTGCCTTGGCGAATAGGGCCTTGAGCGACAGCAAGAACCCGGGCAACACCGGCGATGCGTCGAGGGTGCCGTTCTTCCCGACGCGCTGATAATCGGTCGGGGAAGTGTAAACCTGGGCCGTCTGCGTTGTCGGCTGGATGATCCACGCCAGCCGCGTCCCCGCCAGGAAGCATTCCCGCAGCTTTCGGTCGATCTCTTTGCGGGTGTTGCTCTTGCTCAGCACTTCGATCATCAGGTCCGGGTAGGCGTCCGCGATCCTGCCGGTCCCAGCTTTCAGCTTCGGCCAGTGGTCCCAGGCGACGAAAGAGACGTCGGGAATGCGCACCAACCCGGGCATCAACCGGAGAAATCCGTCCGCCCCGAGGGCCTGACCCAAGTCCTTCTCTTCGAGGTACATCCACAGCCGGTACAAAATGATCCCCGCCAGGACCGACTCGGCGGTCCCCACCGCCTTCTCCACCAACACGCCATCGACCAGTTCGCAAAGCCGACGCTCCGGGCCCTCGCGTTCGGCGAGAACGTCTTGTTCGGTGGCTGTCCCGGGCGCAGGGCGCGTGCGGATGCGATCGAGCGGCACGTCTCCGAGTTGCTCGACCAGCTGCGCCAGGTTCCCCAGGGCGCCGCTGGCTTTCGTTCCGGTCGTCATCGCGGGCTTCCTCCTCCGTGAAACCGTGGCGGCCTCCCCAGCTCAATCTTCGGCCTTTTCCTTCAACTTGAAACTCAGCCGCTTTTCTTTTGCCTTCTTGTGCTGGCGAAGATGGCAGCCAGTGGCAGCGTGAACCCGGGCAGAACGTCCCCACCGTCCAGGCTCCCCGTTTTGGGAACGCGCCGGAAGTCGGTCGGCGACACGTAGACGAGGGCCGTCTGGGTCTTCGGGTAGACCAGCCAGGTCAGCCTCGTGCCCGCCACGAAGTAGTCGCGCATCTTTCGCTGGAGCTCCTTCTTCGTATTGCCGGGGCTGATGACCTCAACCGCCAGGTCCGGCACGTAGGCCCCGATGGGCTTACTGCCGAACTCTTCGCCGGGAATGCGCGCCCAGGAGATGAAGGACACGTCGGGGGCACGGACCAGTCCCGGCATCATCTGGAGAAGCCCGGCCTCGCCCAGGAGCACCCCCAGGTCCCGCTCGCGGACGAAGTTTCCCATGAGCCGCGCGATCTCGATGGCGAACAGAGACTCCTGGCTCGCCATGACCTTCTCCACGAGCACGCCATCAACCAGTTCACACAACCGCCTTTCCGGGCCCTCCCACGCCGCGATGACGTCCTGCTCCGTCGCCGTCCCGGGGAGCGGGCGCCAGCGGATGCGCTCGGGCGGCACGTCCCCGAGCTGCTCGAGCATCTGCGCCAGGTTCTCCACCACCCCGCTGCCTGTCATTCCCATCGTCATCGCAGGCTCCTTCCCACCTCAATCCTCGTCCTTCTTCTGCGTCCCGAAGGCCCCGAGCAAGTAGGCGAGCAGCAGGCCCATCGGCGCCAGGAACATCACGGCGAGGATGACGAGCTCCTGTAGGCCGAGGTTGAAGAATGCGAACATGACAGCCTCCCGTTCCAACCAGGGGGCCGGCCGACGGGCCGGCCCTCCCTCCGTTGTTCGCGACGTCAGGAGGCGTATTTCCGGCGGAACTTTTCGAGGAACGTCTTGCTCTCCGCCGTCACGTCCCAGGCGTTGGGCCAGAAGCACAGATCGACGCACCACCAGTCGTTGGGCACCCCCGCCTGGTTCAGCGCCGGGATCAGCTTGTCGAAGTCGAGTTTGCCCGTCCCGAACGGGTTGTGCGTGCTGGTGTTGTGTTCGTTGAGCGTGCCGTCGGAGTCGATCAGGTGGACGTGAGTTATCTTGCCCTTGAGCTTCTCCAGCAGCTCCAGGGCCCCGCCCGGCAACGTCTCCTTCTCGCCGATCTGGTTGGCGCCGACGGCGGCGCACATGTGGGCGTGGCAGGTGTCGTAGAGCACGCCGAAGTTGGGGTTGTTGCGGTCGTCGCGCACCGCCTTGACCAGCGCGAGGATCTCCGACGGCTTGTTGATCGGGAAGCCCGGCTCGAACTCCCAGCAGATGCGGATGCCCCGGCTCGCCGCCAGCTTGGAGCACAGGTCGAAGGCGCGCACGGCCCGATCGAAGACCACCTTGGGGTCGATCCCCGCGTTCTTGACCTTGGTCACGTCCTCGACCGTATCGATGCGAATGGTGTCGATGCCCAGGTCTTCGGCGAAGAACAGGTTCTTGGCGAAGGCGGCCACGTACGGGCCGCTGTCCTCGACGCTCAGCAACTTCTGCGACCACAGGTCGGCCGCGAGGGCGGAGAACTGCAAGCCGTGGTCCTTGACCTCCTGCTTGAGCTTGGCGCGCTTCTCCTTGGTGTCGCAGGTGTCGGGGCCGGGGTGGGGGTTGAACCCGCCGAGCTCGACGCCCTCGTAGCCGAGGTGGTGGAGCTTGTGCAGGATCTCGTGGAAGTCGTTGGTCGGCTTCTCCTGGTTGAAGATGTAGGCCCAGGTGCCAATCGAGAGCTTTTTCGGCATGGTTGGTTCCTCAGAGGGTGGATCGCTCATCATTGGAAGCCGTGCGCGTTCGGGAAAACGGCTCCCTCAACTCGGGGTCATCCTACGCGGCGAGGATCGCCAGTTGCTGCGCCCGCTCGGGGCCCGCTCGGCTCAGTCGGTAGCTGGCCCATAGAAGGCCAGAACAAGTAGCAGGGGCCCCCAACAACAAAGCCATGTTCACGAATGGCTTCGACGCGAGCGGCCAGAGCTCCGGTTCCTGAGAGACAAAGCCCGCGATAGTGCCCCCTAGAACGAACAGGAGAACTAGCAGGGCCCGTACCCACGCGAAGATCACCGACTTCCCGCTGAACGGAAGTTGAGGGCCCGGCGACATGGGAACGCAGCCCGCGGGCGCCGCGACGTCATACACCAGGTAAGCCCCGAGAGGGACGACCGGCACCCCCAACACGTGGAAGAACCGGCTGACCACGTAGTAGCGCCCCGGGACCTGATCGACCTTCCCATAATGCCCCATCCCCACAACGAACATCGAGGGGCCCCTTCTTGCTTGCCGTTTCGCACGCTTACTTCTTGTGGTCCCCCACCCCCGGCGCCTCCGGGTTGGCGTCCGGCCCGAAGTAGCGCAGCATCACCAGCGGCTCGACCCCCGTGTTCTCGAACACCACCCCCGCCCGCGCCGCGTCGTAACTCGCGAACACCTCGTCCTCCGTCAGCTCGCCGTAGCGGATCATCGCCGGCGTCTGCAGCGCCAGCTTCCCCATCCGCCCCGAGCCCTGCACCGCCGTCAGCCCGTACGCGCCGTTGTCCTTGATCGTCACCTTGGCGCCCGGATTGACCGTCAGCTCCTTGGCGGTGAAGAGCTGCTCGCCCCCCACCTTGCCGTAGACGACCCACCGATCGACGTAACCTTCCGACGAACTGTCGCCGAGGGGAATCGGCTCGAGGTAGTGGGTGTCCTTGAACTCCGGGTTGACGTTGCCTTCCCAGTCGAGCTGCTCGACGATGAAATCGAGGTCCTGGTGCTTGTCGCCGGGCATGTCCTTGACGAGCAAGCTCCACGGCACCGCCCGGCCCTCGACCATCGACTGGTACATGGCGAAGACGTCGGAGCCCCACTGCGGCTCGTAGGTGACCAGCGAGCCCGGGGCGTGCAGCACGCACGGGGGCACCAGCCAGCCGGTGCCGGGCTGGAGGCGGTAGGCCTTGCTAAAGTTGAGGATGCCGTTGTCGCCCTGGTTCCACCGCTCCAGACAACGATAGACGTCGGCCTTGGTGGTGCCGGGCTCGAGGCCGAAGAACGTGTAGGGGAAGTTGTTGCCCAGGGCGTTCAGTTGGGGTGGAAAATAGTACGACTCCGGTTTACCCTGCTGGCCAACCTTGGCCGCCTGCGCGTTGCTCTGATGCATGTGGTGCGGGATCGGGCCGAGGTTGTCGAAGAACTTGCTATAGACCGGCCAGCGCTTGTACTTGTCCCAGATCGGCGGGCCGACCAGGGCCTTGCCCTCGCGCTCCACCGCCTCGCGCAGCGTGAAGACGCGCTTGCCCTCCTGCACCACGTAGCTCAGCCCCTCGTCCACGGCCGCGTTCTCGTTGGCGGCGTGCGTCGTCGAGGCGAACCAGCGCTCGTCGATCCCGCCGCGGTGTGCTCCCAGGGCATAGACGTCCTGCGGGGCCAACTTGATGCGCCGCCCGGGCATCAAGAACGAGCGCGGCACCCAGGTCGGCGCCAGCCGCAGCAGCCCTTCGTTCGCCTCGAGGGCCTGCCGAACGGCGGGGCTTGCCTTGGTCAGGAGTGTGGGAGAGGTCTTCTTCGCCATCTGGCTCGAGCTCCATCGAAGAGGGAACCGGGTCGGCCCGTTGCAAAGGGCCCGACGTCGTCCGTTGCGTAATTGAATTCGCCTTGAGAGGCACTGGCAAGGACAAACTGCTGGAAGCGCTCCAGTCGAAGGCGCGAATCGACCAGGAGCGGAGCAAGGGGGCCGTCGCCGCGCAAGGTTGCCGCGCCCGGCCGTTCGCAGAGAAGGAAGAGCCCCGGAGAGGACCATGCCCATGCCCGCCGCCAGCGAGAAGCCCGCCGTCTACCGCCCGTGTCTCGTACTGGCCCACGCCGACGCCGGCTATGCGTCCGACGTCGCCCGCGCCTTCCGCCGGCTCGGCTGGGACGTCTACGCGGCCCAGGCGGGCCCCGAGGCGCGGCGGCTGGCCCGCATGCTCGAGGCCGACCTCGTTGTCCTCGACGTTGCCCTTCTCGAGGAGACCGGCTGGCTGACCTGCGCCAAGCTCACCCAGGAGCGCCCCGCCGCTCGCGTGGTCCTCGTCAGCAACGAGCCCTGTTCCAAAGAGAGCGACCTCGCCGAGTTCGTCGGCGCCAGCGCCGTGGTGCGCCGCCAGGACGGCCCCGCGGCCTTGGTGCCCCACGCCGCCCCGCCGCTCTCGGCCGCGGGGTGAGCCTCGTCAGTCCTTCACCTCGAAGATCGCCTCGATCTCCACCGCGATGTTCCCCGGCAGGGCCCCCATGCCGACGGCGCTGCGCGCCCCGACGCCCTTGTCGTCGCCGAACACCTCCGCCATCAGCTCCGAATAGCCGTTGATGACTGCCGGGTGCTCCTTGTACTCGGGCGTGCTGTTGACCATCCCCAGCGTCTTGACCAGGCGCACCACCTTGTCGAGCGAGCCGAGCTGGTCGCGCACCGTGCTCAGGATCGCCAGCCCCACCGAGCGCGCCGAGGCCTTCCCCTGCTCGGTCGTCAGGTCGGCGCCCAGCCGCCCTGTCACCGGCACCTGCTCCGTCACCTTGACGGGCCCGTGACCGGAGACGTACAGCATGTTGCCGACGCGCACGGCCATCTTGTATTTCGCCATCGGCCGGCCCGGCGGCGGCAACGTCAGGTTCAGTTCCTTCAGGCGCGAATCCGGCGTCATGGCTCGTTCTCCTTGTGCGCGGGCGGGCTGATGAGAAGTGTATGACATTCCCCGCCCGTCTCAATAATGCAGCCCGCTCTTGCGCAAGTGGACCATCGGGCTGCCCTCGCCCAGCAGCTTTCCGCCGAGGACGCGCGCTACCAGCAACTCGTGATCGCCGGCGGGGTGACGCGCCTCGACGCGACAGTCGAGGTAGGCCAGCGCGCTGGCCAGCACCGGCGCCGTCGCCTGGCCGCGCAGCACCTCGACGCCGGCGAAGGGAGATTGGCCGGGGGAGAAGCCCTTGCCGAAGTGGGAGAGGAAGCTCGTCTGTCCTTCGCCGAGAACGTTGAGCACGAAGCCCGTGCCGGGCACGAGCCATTCCGTCACCTCGCGGCCCTTGCGCAGGGCGACGCTGACCTGGAGCGGCTCGAAGGAGCACTGCTGTACCCAGCTCGCCAACATCCCCGTCTCGGTCGCGCCGTCCGTCGCCGTGAGGATGAACAGCCCGCTCGGCACGCGCCCCAGGGCCGCGGCCAGGGCCTTGTGCCGGTCGCCCTCGGGCCCGGAAGACGTCATGCTCGCCCTTTCACTTCTTCAAGAGGTCGATCACCTGCTTCTCGATGGCGGCATGGTCCACCGGGCCGTCCTCTACCTCGGGGTACTTGCCGACGATCCGGTTCGCCCGGTCGAAGACGTAGATGCAGGGCGGGCCGTCGAAGCGGAGCTTCTCCTTCCACACCGTGGTCGGGGCGTCCAGCAGGAGGTTCGTGCCCGTCATCTTGAATTCGGTGAGTTTTTGTTCGACTTTCTGGCGCTTCTTGGCGTCCCTGGGCGGTTGATCGACGCTGACGGAAACGGCCGCGAGCCCGTCCTTGGCGTATTTGTTGTGGAGCTCGACGAAGTGGGGAAGGCCCTTGATGCAAGGCCCGCACCAGGTCGCCCAGAAATCGACGACGACGACCTTGCCCTTGAGCTCGCGTATCGTCTTGCCCATCTCGGCGTAGGTCGCCACGCGCACCGTCACCTTGCGCGCGGGCGGGGCCGCAGGCTCGGGGGCAGGCGTAGCCGCGGCGATCGACAGCAAGGCCAGCAGCAAGCTCGCGATTCCTGCGCGACGGAAATGGGTCATCGGTTCCTCCACCCTCGGTCCCTGGGAGAAAAGGGAGCGACTTCCAATAGTGTTCGGCTCGATTGTTGCTAGCTGGAGTCGGCCTTCTGGTGGAGCTTGCCGATATGAGCCAGGAGTTCTTGCTCGGTCGCCCAGCCGGCGAAGAAGAAGCAGAACATCTCGTAGGTGCGCTTCGTCGGCTTCT
>JBBSEZ010000242.1:0-14985 GCA_038239195.1 Gemmatales bacterium | reverse complement strand
GATGCCGGGAGGGAGCGCCGGCCTCCCCCCCCCACCCCCGTTGTGGGGGGGTCCGTCGCCCGGTCCTACGGCGCGGCCGGCACGCGCATGCCCAGGTTCTTCACCAGGAACGCGTACTCGTCCGCCACCTCGGCGATGATCTTCGCCGTCGGCTTGCCCGCCCCGTGGCCCGCGCTCGTCTCGATGCGCGCCAGCACCGGCGCCGGCCCTGCCTGGCAGTATTGCAGCATCGCCGCGAACTTGAAGCTGTGCCCCGGCACCACGCGGTCGTCGGTGTCGGCCGTCGTCACCAGCGTCGCCGGGTAGCGCGTGCCCTTCTTGAGATTGTGGTACGGCGAATAGGCGTAGAGTGCCTTGAACTCCTCGGCGTTGTCGGCCGAGCCGTAGTCGTCTACCCAGAAGCGCCCCGCCGTGAACTTGTGGAAGCGCAGCATGTCCATCACGCCCACGGCCGGCAGGCACGCCCCGAACAGGTCGGGCCGCTGCGTCATCGCCGCCCCCACCAGCAGCCCGCCGTTGCTGCCGCCCTTGATCGCCAGCTTCGGCGCGCTCGTCCACTTCTGGGCGATCAGGTACTCCGCCGCCGCGACGAAGTCGTCGAAGACGTTCTGCTTCTTCGTCTTCGTCCCCGCCTTGTGCCATTCCTTCCCATACTCCCCGCCCCCGCGCAGGTTGGCCTGGGCGTAGATCCCGCCCATCTCCAGCCAGGCGACGCGCGCGATGCTGAAGCTCGGCGTCAGGCTGATGTTGAACCCGCCGTAGCCGTAGAGCATCGTCGGGTTGCTCCCGTCCTTCTTCAGCCCCTTCTTGTAGGTCAGGAACATCGGCACCTTCGTGCCGTCCTTGCTCTTGTAGAAGACCTGCTCCGTCACGTAGTCGGTTGGCTCGAACGCCACCTTCGGCTTGCGGAACAGCGAGCTCTTCCCGCTCGGCACGTCGTAGCGGTAGGTCGTCGGCGGGGTGGCGAAGCTGGAATAGGTGTAGAACGTCTCCGTCTCGGAGCGCTTGCCCCCAAACCCGCTGGCGCTGCCGATCCCCGGCAACTCGACGTTGCGCACCCATGCCCCGTCCAGCTTGTGGACCTTTACCAGCGACCGGGCGTCCTTCATGTAAGAGCAAATGAGGTGGTTGCCGACCAGGCTCACCCCCGCCAGCGTCTCGGCCGCCTGCGGCACGACCTCCCGGAGGTTGTCGCCCTTGGGCTTGCTGACGTCGATGGCGACCACGCGCCGGCGCGGCGCGTCGAGGTCGGTGCGGAAGTAGAAGACCGGGCCGACGTTGTCGAGGAAGGTGTACTCGTTGGCGAAGTTGTCGATCAGGTCGGTCATCGTGGCGCTGGCCTTGGTCAAGGCCTTGTAGGCGATGCGGTAGCGCCGGTCGGTGCCTTTCCAGATCGTCAATACCAGGTATTTGCCGTCGTCGGTCACGCCGGCCTGAAAGCCCCAACTCGGGTTGTCGGGCCGGCTGTAGACCAGCTTGTCCTCCGATTGGGGGGTGCCGGCCTTGTGGTAGTAGACCTTCTGGTTGAGGTTCAGCGCGGTGAACTTCCCACCCTTGGGCTCGTCGTAACGGCTGTAGAAGAAGCCGTTGCCCGCCTTGTCCCAGCTCGCGCCGGAGAACTTCACCCACTTGACCGCGTCGTCGAGCGGTTTGCCGCGGGCGACGTCGAGGGCCTTCCACGTCTGCCAGTCGGAGCCCGCCTCGGCCAGGCCGTAGGCCAGGTACTTGCCGTTGTCGCTCACCTCGAAACCGGTCAGGGCCGTGGTCCCGTCTTTCGACAGTTTGTTGGGGTCGAGCAAGATGCGCGGCTTGCCGTCGAGCTTCTCCACGGTATAGAGGACCGACTGGTTCTGTAGGCCATCGTTGCGCGTGTAGAAGTAGCGGCCTCCCGCCTTGGAGGGCGCCGAGTAGCGCTCGTAGTTCCACAGCTTGGTGATGCGATCGCGCAGCGCCTTGCGCTGGGGAATGCTCTCCAGATAGGCGGACGTGACCTTGTTCTCGGCCTCGACCCAGTCCTTGACGGCCTTCGACTTGCGAACGTCGTCCTCGAGCCAGCGGTAGGGGTCGGCGACCTTGGTGCCGTGGTAATCGTCCACCTGCGGCCCGCGCTTCGTCCTGGGGTACTTCAACTCCGCCTCCGCCGCCAGCGCGGTGACGCCCGCGGACAGGGCGCCCAGCACGAGCGCCCACCGCAACGAGTTCCTTCGCATGCCATGCTCTCCTGTCGCCCAAGCGAGATCGGACCGTGGGCCGAGGCCGGCCCCTCTTGCTATTACGGTATGCGCCGGAGGGCGGATCGACTGCCGCGCTTGCGAAGCGGGCGCCTGTCCATTACCCTGTTGCCAGGTTGCCGTGTACCACCCGGACGAAGAACCATGGCCCGACACCTGACCGCCTCTGCCTGGCCGTCTCCCGCCGCGCAGGGCTTCCTGCGCGACATCGTCGCCAACCACGACGACGACGCCCCGCGCCTGGTCTTCGCCGACTGGCTCGACGACCACGACCGGCCGCAGCGCGCCGAATTCATCCGCGTTCAGTGCGAGCTGGCAAAGCTCCCGCCCGACGCGCCCCGGCGCGACGAGCTGGTCAAGCGCGAAAAGGCACTCCTGGCCGAGAACGCCAAGACCTGGTTGCTGGAGGTGCCGGCCTGGGCCCGGAATCGCTACTGGAGGACCTCCCCCCCCACCTTCCGTCGCGGCTTCATCGCCTACGCCCGGCCCAACGCGGCCGAGTGGCTGCGCGCCGCCGGGGCCCTGCACCGGGCCACGCCCCTCGAAGAGCTGTGGCTGCGCAACGATTCGGGGCGCGGCGAGGCGATCTGCAAATCGCCCCACCTCGCGGGGCTGCGCATCCTCACCCTCCACAGCCCCGGGCCCGCCGGGGCGCAGGCGCTGGCCGCGTCTCCGCACGTCGGCAGCCTGCGCCAGTGGACGAGCGTGTGGTCGCAGATCGGCACCGCGGCCCTGGTCGCCCTGGCGAGATCCCCCCACCTTGCCGGGCTGACCAAACTGGGCCTGATGGGCGCCCAGATCGGCGACGAGGGCGCGAGGGCGCTGGCCGCCTCGCCGCACTGGAAGAACCTGACGGCGCTCAACCTCTCCAACAACCGCCTGACCGAGGCGGGCGTGACCGCCCTGGCCCGGTCGCCCAACCTGGCCGGCCTCACCGAGCTCGAGCTCTCGATGGAGCGGACGCGCCAGCGGCCGCAGGACAAGAACGCGGCCGGCGACGGCGGGGCGCATGCGCTTGCCTCCTCGCCCCACCTGCGCAAGTTGACGCTCCTGCGCCTGGGCGGCCAGGGGATCGTTGACGTCGGCGCCCGGGCGTTGGCGGCCTCCCCCAACTTTTCGGAGTTGCGCTTCCTCGACCTGTTCGACAACCGCCTGGGCGAAGAGGGCGCCGCGGCCCTGGCCCAGTCCCCGCACCTGGCCCGCCTGAGCATCCTCGTGCTGTCTTCCAACGCCCTCGGCGACCCGGCCGCCCTGGCGCTGGCCAACTCCCCGAACCTGGCGGGGCTCAAGGAGCTCCATCTGGTGAGCAACGAGATCGGCGACGGCGGGGCGCGGGCCCTGCTCGAATCGCCCCACTTGCAGGGCCTGACCAAGCTCAACCTCGGCGGAAACCGCATTCGCAGCCCCGAGGTCGAGGGCCTTTACCGAGCCCGCTTCAAGGGCGGGCTCCTCGGGTATCAGCAGCGATGAGCACCGAAGCCGCCTTCCTGGCCGACATCTGCGAGAACGCCGACGACGATGGGCCGCGCCTCGTCTTCGCCGACTGGCTCGATGACCGGGGCGGCCCAGGCGACGCCGACCGCGCCGAATTCATCCGCGTGCAGTGCCGGCTGGCCCGGCTTGGGCCGAACGATCCGGGCCGGTGCGAACTGGTGCGCCGGGAGCGGGAACTGCTCGCGCCCCATCTGGCGGAGTGGTGGGGCGCGTTGCCGGAGTGGGCCCGGGGAGACAGCATTCTGGGGCCCGCGAAGGCGTTCCGGCGCGGCTTCGTGTACGAAATCGCCGCCACGGCCCGCGCCTTCCTGGCGGGCGGCGGGGAGCTCCTGGGGCGGTCTCCCATCGGCAGCGCTCAACTCGCGGAAGCGACGGGACAAGTGCGGGCCCTGGCGGCGAGCCCGCTGCTGGCCTCGCTCGACCGGTTGGCGCTGAAAGGGCCGATCGGCGCCGGCGGGGCGGAAGCGCTGGCGCGCTCCCCTCCCCTCCGCCGCCTGCGCGCCCTCGACCTCGGGGCCAATGGAATCGGCGACGTTGGCGGGATCGCCCTGGCGCAGGCGCTTACCCTGACGCAGCTGCGCGAGCTCTATCTGGAGCAGAACGGGATCGGCGATCCGGGGGCGTTCGCCCTGGCGCAAGCCCCGTTCGAGCTGACCGCTCTGGGGGTGGGCCAGAACCTGATCGGGGAGGCGGGGGCCGACGCCCTGGCAACATCCCCGCACCTGGGCGGGCTCACCTTCCTCGACCTGACGGGCAACCCCCTCGGTCAGGCGGCGGGGGCCCTGCGCGAGCGCTTTGGCGCGGCGGTGTTGCTGCCGCGGGGATGAGGAAACGCCAAGCCGCAAGCGGCGAGCCTGCCGGGCCCGCCGCTTGCGGCTTGGCGTTCTTCCCCTCACTTCGGCCGCAACACCAGCACCGGCACCTCGGCGCCGCGGATCACCTTGTCCGCGACGCTGCCCATCACCAGGCGCGCCAGTCCGCGCCGGCCGTGCGTCGTCAGGGCGATCAGCCCTGCACGCTCCTGTTTCGCCTCGTGCAGGATCGCCAGCGCCGGCTGCGCCTCCGCGGCCACGCGCGTCGCCACCTTCAAGCCGCGGGCCCGCAATCGCTCTGCCACCTTCTCCAGATACTGCTCCGCAGCGCGATACAGGCGATCCTGGAGCTCCTGCACGCGCAGCACCAGCGTGTGCTCCGCCTGATCGACGGCGCCCTCCATCGGGTAGTAGGGGGCCGTCGCCGGCTTGACGACGCGCAGCAGGGTCACCTCCGCCGCAGGCATCAAGCAGGCCAGCTCCGTCGCGGCGTTCAGCACGCGCTCGCCCAGTTCGGTGCCGTCCAGCGGCAGCAACACGTGGCCGAGCTTGGCCTCCGCGGCGAGGTCGGGCGCGTTTTCGTGGGGGCGCACCAAGAGCAGCGGGATCGCCAGGTGCCGCACCAGTTCGTCGGTGACGCTGCCCAGCCAGAAGCGGCCCAGTGCTCCCTTCCCGTGCGTCGCCATGACCACCAAGTCGGCCGAGGCTCCCTCGGCGTGGGCCTGGAGCGTGCTGCCGGCCTCCCCCTCCAACACGGTCGTCGTCACCTCGACGCCCCCCTCGGCACCCAGGCGCCGCGCCACGCCCTCGAGGTAGGCGAGTTGTTGCTTCATGGCGCGCGTTTGCAGGTCTTCGGGGGTGAGAAAGATGCCCTCGGCGAACGGCTCGGCGAGCGGCGGGACCACGTGGACGAGGTGGATGCGTGCCTTGGCCCGTCGGGCGATCGACAGGGCCAGAGGCAGGGCGTGCTCGCCGAACGGCGACCCGTCCAGCGGCACCATCAGAGTACGATACATGGCTTGTCTCCCGAGTAGGGCCGCTGGCGCGCCGATCGTGGCCTTTTCACCTCATCATCAATATCAATTGCAATTCCCGTGCCCGTTGGGGCCTCGGGCCGGGCGCGGGGGCGTGGAGGCCATTTCCGCACACCGGCGCGCCCCGACCGCGCGGGGCGGGCGGCCACCCATGCCAAAACGACAGGGCCGGCGCGAGGCTCGCGCCGGCCCTCGGTGTTCGTTCGCGACCGGTCGCTCACAGGACCAGTTTGCTCAGGAAGAAAGCCGCGGCCCCGGCGAGCGCGGCCAGCAGCACGACGGTGACCAGGCTGAAGCCGCGGGCCGACCGGCGATCCTCTTCCTGGTGTTCCCCCTCCTCCACCGGGGCTGCGGCGGGGGCTGGGCGCTGAGGCTCGGCGCGGGCAGCCGCGCGCGTCGGTTGCGGAGCGGCCGACGGCGAGCGCGGCGGCAGCGGGGCGGCTGCACGCGACGAACCGTTGGTCGCGGGGAGAGGCGTCGGGCCGACCGACGTCGGCACCGCCAGCGGAAGGCGCCCGCCGTCGGGCCGCGGCGCCCGGATGCGCGGCATGGTCATGGTCGGCCGACGCTGGGGCCCCGAGCCGCCCTGGGCGATCGCCCGCAGGGCGTCGATCGCCTCGCCGCAGTTGGCGTAGCGGTTGGCGGGGGCCTTCTGCATCAGCCGCTCGACGATGGCGACCAACTCGTCGGGCGCGCCGGGGGTCAACTGCTTGATCGGCACCGGCTGCTTGTGCTGATGACACATCATCTTTTCGACCGCCGTGCCGTCGGGGAACGGATAGCGCCCGGTCAGACAGTAGTAGATCACGCAGCCGAGGCTGTACTGGTCCCCGATCGGGTTGAGGTTGGTCGGGTCCATGATGCTCTCGGGGCTGGAACAATCCAGCCCGCTGTTGACCGAGTTGGCGGTGGACATGGTGTCCACGAGCGACTCGCCCTCGGTCTCGGCGAGCAGGCAGCCGATGCCGAAATCGAGGATCTTCACGAGCCCGTCGGGGCCGATCATCAAGTTCGACGGCTTGAGCAGGCCGTGGAAGAGGTTCTGCTGGTGGCAGACTTCGAGGCCCTCGGCCGTCTGGATCGCGTACTGCGCGGTCTGCTCGGCGCTGAGCGGGCCCTGCTTCTCGACGATCTTGTCGAGCGTGGTGCCCTCGACGAGCGGCCAGGCGAGGTAGTGCATCCCGCCGGAGGTGCCGACGTCCACGAACGGGACGACGGAAGGGTGCTGGGCCTGCTCGAAGAGGCGGACCTTGCGGCGGGCGATGCGGACGTTCCACATGCTGCGGCGCGGCAACACCTTGACGGCGTACCACCCGCTATCGGTCTTCGACTGGGCCTTGTAGACGGTGCCCATGCTGCCGGTGCCCAGGGAGTCCATCAGCGTGAACGGGCCGAGGACGAAGCCCTGCGTCTTGCCCTGGAGAAGGCGCTCGGACTGGAAGTCGGTGAGGATGCCCTCCTTGACGAGGAACTCCGCCAGGGCGGGGGGCTCGGCGCCGGGGCTCTTGCCAAGGAACTCGCCGACAATCTGGTCGAGCTGGCCGCGGTCGATCAAGTTGCTCCGCCGCAGGTCCCAGACGAACCATTCGCAGGCTCCCAGGTCGGTACTCAACATGGCTTGCATCGTCCTTTGTTCGCGGAGGGTGAGGCGCGCCCCAAAGCATCGCGCCCGGCATCGAGCCCGTGTCCTGAAGCGCCGGTTGCAGGTCGTTGACCGAAGGTGGCCGAGGAGACGGGGGCTGCAACGGGGGCGCGGTCACGGTCCTCACCGAAAGATGGGACACAAATCCGACGGTGTCAAACTTCTCCATCGCGCCGGCCCTCTTCCTTGTCGTTTCGCTCCTCGCACGGCGCCGCTTCCCGTCCTCGGCGCGATCTGCTATGCTGGCCCGAGGTTGCTACCCGATCACCATCGAGCCCCGAAGGTTTCCATGACCCCCGACCTCTACGCCTCGTGTTCGTGCGGCAGCGGTAAGAAGTTCAAGTGGTGCTGCCAGCCGATCTACGCCGGGATTCGCCACGCCCATGAGCAGGACGCCAACGGCCAGCACGAGGCGGCGCTGCGCATCCTCGAAGGGCTGACCGCCGAGCACGCGGGCAACCCCGAAGTGTGGGGCCAGAAGGCGCGCCTTCTTTACAGCCACGGCGAGGCCGAAAAGGCCGAGGAGGCCCTGCAAAAGGCCTTCGACCTCAATCCCAACTATCCGTTCGGGCTGTTGCTGCGCGCCACGATTCGCTACGCCGAGGGCGAACTGCAAGGCGCGCTGCTGCTGGCCCGCCGCGCGGCCGACGCCTACGACCCGGCCGCGCGCGACCCGCTGAGCGAGGCCTATCGGCTCATCTTCGAATGCGAGATGCGGCGCAACCGGCCCGTCGCCGCCCGCGCCGCGCTCCGCCTGTTCACGCACTATCAGCCCGGCGAGGAGCAGGCCCACCAGCTGTTCGATCAGCTCTACGGCCCCCAGAGCCAGCTCCCCGACTCCGCCCGGCGCGAGTGGGCGTTCAAGGCCCCCCCCGCCAGCGTGGGGGAGCGCAGGGCGGCCTGGGACCGGGCGCTGCAAACCGCGAGCAGCCGCCTCGGCGACGCCGCCCGCGCCTTCGAGGCGCTGGTGAAGGAGGCGCCGGACGACGCGCCGGCCCTGTACAACCTGGCCATCAGCCGGGCCTGGCTCGGGGACAACAAGGGCGCACTCGACGCCATCGACCGCTACCTCGACCGCGAGGCCGACGAGGCCGCCGCCACGGAGATGGCGACGCTGGCCGAGGTCTTGCGCTGCGGGCAGGGGCTGGAGGAAGAGGGCGACTACAAGCAACATGCCTTCTTTTATCAGATTCGGAGCGTGGATGGCATCAACGCCTTGCTCCAGGAGTGGGCGCGCGCCCGCCGGCTGGTCGTCCTCCAGGCGCCCGACGAGGAGAACGAGGCGTTCATGGCGCTCGTGCTCGAGTTGACCACGGCCCCCCTGGTGACGGTGGGCGCCCCGGCCGCCGACACCGGCAAACTGGCCGGCTACCTGGCCATCGCGCGCGGGGTGCTCCAGGTCACCAGCCCCCTCCAGGGGCCGTTCGAGCGCCTCCGCGAAGAGGTGCGCACCCGCCTGTCGGCCGCCCTCGGCGAGATCCAGGAGCGCACGGGGCCGATCCAGTTCCACGACGTGGTCGCGGAGGCCCTCAGCTTCCCCGTGGGGGGCGCCCCCGGCGACGAGGACAAGATGCTCCAGCAGGTGCAGCAGTATTACGAGGACAAGTGGATCCACGCCCCGCGCCGCGTCCTGTCGGGGCTGGCGCCGATCGACGCGGCCGGGCACGGCAAGTCGCGCAAGAAGTTGCTCGGGGTGGTGCGCTTCCTCGAGGAGTGCGGCGAGGGCACCCTGGTGGCCAAGTACGACTTCGATCGGCTGCGGCGCAAGCTCGGCGTGAGCGGGGCTGCCCTGGCCGCCCCGGGCACCGTGCCCGCCGACCTCGCCGCGCTGAGCGCCGCCGAGCTGTCGGCCCTGCCGATGGAGGCGCTGACGGACGAACAACTGGAGCAAGCCTACCAGGCGGCGCACCGGCTCGACGCCCAGGAGCTCACCGCCCACTTCGCCCGGGCGCTGGTCGGCCGGCCGCCAAGGGCCGAGCGGCCCGACCGCTTCGCGTGGTATTCGTTCCTGATCTCCAAGGCGCTGAAGGAAGGCGAGCTCGACGCGGCGCTCGATGGCGTCAACGAGGGCGAGAAGGCCGACTGCGAGCAAAATGAAGGTCGGCGCCGCAACGAGTACGAACTGAAGCGCGGGCAGGCCCACGTCAAGCGCGGCGAGGCCGATCGGGCCGAGGACGTGTTCCGCCGCCTGATCGAGCGCGTGCCGTCAAACTTGAGGTTTCGCGCCGCCGCCGCCGAGGCGATGCTCTCGCTCAAGCAAGCGCCGCGCGCCTTGCGCTTCGCGGAAGAAGGGCTCGCCGCGGCCCGGCAGGCGAACGACCGCGATTCGGAGGGGCATTTGAAGGACCTCGTCGCCGCGGCGAAGAAGCAGGGGGCGTGACCGGAAAGGCGAGGCCTCGCCCTGCCAAACCAACGCTTCTCGGTTCGTCTCCTACGACTGACGCCGAGCAGTGGTGGGGCAGGCCTCGGGCTGCGCCAGGTGGAGGGCGGTGTTGACCAGCCCGACGTGCGAGAACGCTTGCGGGAAGTTGCCGACGAGCCGCCTGGCGTGGGGGTCGTACTCCTCCGCCAGGAGCCCCACGTCGTTGCCGAGCGCGAGGAGCCGCTCGAACGTGCGCGTGGCGTCCTCCTTGCGGCCCTGGAGGGCGAGGTTGTCGGCCAGCCAGAAGGTGCAGGGCAGAAACGCCCCCTCCCCCGGCGGGAGGCCGTCCACCGAGCTGCTCGTGTCGTAGCGCTGGACGAAGCCGTCGCGCAGCAGGTGGCGCTCGATGGCCTGGACGGTCCCGAGAACGCGCGGATCGGTCGCGGGGAGGAAGCCGACGAGCGGGACCATGAGCAGGCTGGCGTCGAGCTCCTTCGAGCCGTAGGACTGCACGAACGAGCCGAGTTGCGCGTCGAAGCCCTTGCGGCAGATTTCCTCGTGGGCGGTGTCGCGCAGCGCCCGCCAGCGCTCGACGGGGCCGTTCAGCCCGAACTGCTCGACGCTCTTGACGGCGCGGTCGAACGCCACCCAGGCCATCACCTTGGAGTGCGTGAAGTGCCGGCGCGGTCCGCGCACCTCCCAGATGCCCTCGTCGGGCTTTTCCCAGGCCGACTCGAGGAACTCGAGCAGAGCGACCTCGAGGCGCCAGCCGGCCTCGATCTCCTTGAGGCCCGTCTTGCGCGACTGATACGTGGCGTCGATCACCTCGCCGTACACGTCGAGCTGGAACTGCCCCGACGCGGCGTTGCCGATGCGCACGGGGCGCGAGCCCTCGTAGCCGGGCAGCCAGTCCAGCTCCAGTTCCGTCAGGCGCCGCTCTCCGGCGAGCCCGTACATGATTTGCGTGGTGGTCGGGTCGCCGGCGATGGCCCGCAGGAGCCATTCGCGCCACTCCCGGGCCTCGTCGTGGAAGCCGGTGCTGAGCAGCGAGTAGAGGGTGAAGGTGGCGTCGCGGAGCCAGCAGTAGCGGTAGTCCCAGTTGCGCACCCCGCCCACGTGTTCCGGCAGGGAGGTGGTCGGCGCAGCCACGATGCCGCCCGTCGGGGAGTAAGTGAGCCCCTTGAGGGTGATGAGCGATCTCAAAACGGCATCGCGCCAGGGCCCCTCGTAGGTGCAGTGCCCGGACCACTCCTCCCACCAGGCGACGGTCTCGGTGAGCGCCTTCTCGGGATCGATGGCGTCAGGCACGAGCTCGTGGGAGGGGCAGCGCGTGAGGGTGAAGGGCACGCGCTGCCCGGGCTCGACGGTGAATTCGGCCACGGTAGTCATGCCCTCGCCGCGCAACTCGGCGGGCGTGCGCAGGAGCAGGGTGTCGGGCCCGGCGACGGCCACGATGCCATCGGCGGTACGGCGCACCCAGGGGACGATGGAGCCGTAGTCGGTGCGAACGATCAGTTCCATGCGGACGGCGACCTTCCCGCTCCGCCCCTCGACGATGCGCACGAGCTCGGGCAGCCGGTCGCGCACGGGCATGAAGTCGGTGACGGCGAGCGCGCCGTCGGGCGCTTCGTACACGGTCTCGAGGACGAGCGTGCCAGGAAGGTAGCGGCGCCGGCTGGCGCGGGCCGGGGCGGCGGGCCCGAGTTGCCAGCGGCCGTGCTGCGGCGTGCCGAGCAGGGCGGCGAAGCAGGCGCCCGAGTCGAAGCGGGGGACGCAGAGCCAGTCGATGGAGCCATCGCGACCGACCAGGGCGGCCGTCTGACAGTCGCCGATGAGGGCGTAGTCCTCGATGCGCGAAGGCATGCTCTCCTCGGGTACGTGGGAAAGGAGGCGCGTGCAGGCACGAACGGACAGGTGTGCTTGCAAAGAACGTACCATCGGGGAGCAATTGCCGCTTGCCGCACTCATGGCTCACCCGCCGGTCCTCTTCGCCCGGTAGCCCATGCGCTCCAACTCGGCCACGAGCCGGTCCCGGTGGTCGCCCTGGACCTCGATGCGGCCTGCCTTGACGGTCCCTCCCGTCCCGCAGAGTTGCTTGAGCCGTGCAGCCAGTTCCTGCACGCCGGCCTCGTCGAGGGGGAGGTCGTAGACGGTGGTCACGCCCTTGCCCCGCCGGCCTTTCGTCTCCCTGCCCACGCGCACGACCGCCTTGGGCCCGGCGGGCTCGCGACGGGTGCAGTCCTTCGCCGGCCGATTGCACTTCGGACACGGTTTTTCTTCCGCGACTTCGCTCGCGACCTCGTCCGCCGGGAGGCGCGCACCGCCACCGATGAGGCGAGCCACCACGGCCAGCACTTCTCGCTCGGCGCGGGGCCATGCTCCCTCCGCCACGTCCCAGTATTCGGCGCGGTCCGCCCAGGTCGGGAAGAGCTCCCCGAGCAGAGGGCGATGTTCGGGCTCGTTCAGGGCGACGATCAGGTCGGCGCTCTCCAGGTCTTCGGCCGTTACCTGCTGAGGGGCGCCCTCGGCCACTCGGTGGATGCCGCGCTTCTTCAACTCCTCGAGGAGGGTGCCCGCCAACCGCTTTTCGTGGCCGGCACGTGCCACGGCAAGGCCGCGCGACCGGGCCTTCCAGGGCAGGCCCAGCTTCCCCGCCACCGAGTCGAAGAGGGCCTCGGCGAACCGGCTGCGCTGGGCGTTGCCCGTCCCGAGGAACAGCACCGACTTCTGTTTGGCGCGCGCCATCCGGTCCTCACTTCGGCTTCTCGACCACCTCGAAGGCGGAGCCCTTGATGCGCCGCAGTTCCGCGTGCAGGCTGGGGATGCGCGGGTCGGGGGCGATGGAGATGGCCCAGTCGATGCCGTTGTCGGCCACGAACATCCCGTACTTCTTCAGCCCCTTGAGGATCGCCTGCGCCGGCGGCGAGAAGCGCGAGACGTCGTAGTCCTGCCGCAGCCGGATGCGCTCGCCCATGCGCGGCAGGTTCGGATCGTTGAGCCGGCTGGCGAAGTGGCGGGCCGGGTAGACGTAGGCGCGGCGGCTCTTCTTGACGGTGAGGCGCATGGCGTGCTCGACCATGCCGCGCCGAATCTCGTCGTAGCGCACCACGGCGGGGAAGATCGGCAGGCCCGCGGCGTCGGCCGAGGTCCAGCCGGCGGGGCGGATCTTGTTGCTCTTGAGGTCGAACACCGACGACTGGGCCGCCTCCCACCCGGAGGCCGTCTTGCGCGCCTGATAGAACTCGTAGAGTACGCCCTTGATCGGATCGACCACGATGGCGTGGCGGTCCCCGCCCTCCTTGCGCTTGTCGCGCTGCACGTCGTCGAGTGCGAGCTTGAGTTTGCGATCGCGCAGGTAGGAGACCGGCCAGCCCTCGATCGGCATGTCGGGAGGCACGGGGAAGGGCCCCTTGTCCGACTCGGCGGGGTAGGTGCGGATCTTCACCGGCACCCGCTTCTGGCCGGGCGGGACGAGCACGAAGCCCATGTCGGGGTTGGCGCGGAACGGCTTCTCGGCCCCGATGGAGGCGATGATGTTTTTGGAGTTGGGGTGGAGCGGCCAGCTCGAAACGTCCTCGTTCCAGGGGTTGTTGGCGGGGAAGACCTGCATCGCCGTCAGGATGCGGTCGGCCTCGGGGGTGTTGAACTGCACGACCCTGGTGACGGCGGGCATCTTCGGCAGCGGCCGGCCGCTGGAGTGCCGGGCCGCCGGTGGGGGCGGATCCTCGACGAGGGCGTGGCTGGCCGCGGCGAGAGCGAGCAAGGCTGCCAGAACCAGGAGAGAGCGAGGCATGGGACGTCTCCGTTCAACGTTCCAGGGGCGTGAGCCCCTGGCTTCTTCAGCTCCCCCCGCGCTTCAAAATCCCCCGCGCCTTCATCCACTCGGCACAGCGCTGCGGCCAGGTCGAGCACGGCTTGTCGCTGGGCCGCAGGCCGAAGCCGTGCCCTCCCGTGGCGTAGACGTGCAGCTCGGCCGGCACGCCGGCCTTCTTCAGCGCCAGATACGTGCGCACGCTGTTCTCCACCGGCACCCCGTCGTCGCCGGCGTGGGCGAAGAACGTGGGGGGCGTGTCCTTCGTGACGCGTATCTCCGGCACCAGCGCTTCCTGGTCCTTCGTCACCAGGTAGGCCGGGTAGATCAGCACGCTGAAGTCGGGCCGGCAGCTGACCTTGTCGATCTCGTCGCTCGCCTTGTACGCGCGTTTGTCGAAGTTGGTGGACGCCCAGGCCGTCAGGTGCCCCCCCGCCGAGAAGCCGAGCATGCCGATGCGCTTGGGGTCGATGCCGAAGTCCTTCGCCTTGCTCCGCGCCAGGCTCACGGCGCGCTGGGCGTCCATCAACGCCTGAGGCGGGGCGCCGCCCTTGGGGGCGCCCGCTCGCCGCGGAACGCGATATTTGAGGACGATGCCCGTCACGCCGATCGAGTTGAGCCAGGTTGCCACCTCCTCGCCTTCCAGGTCCCAGGCGAGGATGTGATAGCCCCCGCCCGGCGCGATGACGACGGCGGCGCCCGTGTCCTTGTCGCGCGGCGGCTTGAAGACGGTGAGGGTCGGGCGCGTGACGTTCGTTATCCGCTTCACGCCGCGCGTGCCCGGTTTGCCTTCGGTCATCTTTTCCTCTCCGACAGCTCCCTTTTCACCGGGCGCCTTCCCCGGCCAGAGGTCGAGCGTCAGCGGCGGGGCGGCCGGGGGCGGTTCTGCTGCCTGCTGGCCGCCGGCGAAGGCGGCCAGCAAAAGGGTGGGCACGAGGAGGGCTCGTCGCATGGTGGTTCTCCGGTGGGAAGGGGGCGCGACGCTCGCGCCCTGCAAGCGGGGCGGCTAAATGGGGCGTCACCCGGGCCCACTACTTCGGCTTCATTTCGCGGACTTCGGGGGCGTGGGCGAGGGCAAACAGCACGACCTCCTCGCCGGTCACGGTGCCGACGTCGTGGTGCAGGCTCACCACCTTGGTGCCGGTGGCCGACTCGACCATCGCCTCCAGCAATGGCAGGGCGGTCTGCATCAACTCGCACCGCACCTGTTTGAGCAAGTTTCTTCCCTTCTCGGGGGAGACGGACTTCGCCAGTTGCTGTTCGGCCAGGGTGAGCACGCCCTGGAGGCGCACGACGAGGAGGTCGCCGAGCAAGTGCGTGCGGATGTGCTTGGGCCCGCGGCCCACGTGCTCCTGCTCGAAGTGGGTGATCCCGTCGGAGACGGCGGCCTCGATTTCTCCCCGCGTTTTCATGGCTCCCTCGGCTTTGCCCTCAGAGCGGCTCGCCTTGCTTCCTCCCTCCGCTCACTTTAGAATAGGAGAAGAGAGGGGGGAGTTGAAGAGCTTCAACGTCCCTCCACGAGCGAAGTCGGAAAACTGGTTGCAGGGCAACCCGGCCGTGTGGGGGAGCCCCCCGACGAGGGAGCCGGGGGGGGGGGGG
>JBBSEZ010000241.1:0-15172 GCA_038239195.1 Gemmatales bacterium | reverse complement strand
GGCTGGATTGAATGCCCCCAGGGGAGAGGCCCACCAGGCGGGTAAGTTCAACCAGAATCTATGCTGCGTGGTCCGCGAGGCACGGCTTCGGCATGGACACGGTCTCTCCGCGCGGACCACGCAGCATAGATTCCATTGCGATTGCGTGACCCATCCCTCGGCTTCACGGAGGGACATTCACAGTATACTCTGGGGTTTGACGTGGCCTTCGACGGAGCGGATCTATACGGAGTGCGTGGAGAAGGACGATGACCGAGACGGAGTGGCTGGCCTGCAAAGATCCGCAGAAGATGCTGTTCTTTTTACAGGGTAAAGGAAGGGTGAGCGACCGTACGGTTCGGCTCTTGTTTGTTGCCTCGTGCTATAGAATATGGGACTTGCTCCCACATGAGTGCAGCAAACAGGCTGTCCTAACCGTAGAACGTTACGTGGACGAGCTTGCCAGCGGGGATGAACTGAGGTCGGCATATCTGCACGCCCACGCCCCCTGCGTGGACTTCGAAGAGGAAATGTGGAGGGCGGCTGACGAGGGAATCCAACTAATAGATGGCCCTTCGCCGGGAACCGAGGAAGCAATCGAGGCCGCTATCCAGAATGAGATACTGGCTTCCAAGCGGTGGAATGCGGCACTGCTCCCGACAGTGGCAGCGGAATCCAACCCGGCCGTTTCATGTTACTACTCACTTCACAACTATGCTGACGAATGTGTTCTGGGGGACTGGGCCTGCTACCTCCGTGACATTTTCGGCAACCCCTTTCACTCGATTGCTTTCATCCCCAACTGGCTCACGCCCCAGGTGGTTGCCCTGGCTCAAGCCATCTACGACGACCGGGCCTTCGACAGCCTGCCCATCCTGGCCGATGCCTTGGAGGAGGCGGGCTGCACTAACACCGACATCCTGAACCACTGCCACCAGGGAGGGCGGCACGTCCGGGGCTGCTGGGTCGTGGACCTGATATTGGGAAAGCAGTAAGCCCCCCCCATCTCCACGGAAGGCCATTCACAGTATACTCTGACATTTGACGTGGTGTTCGCCGGGGAGGAATTGAAGAGAGGTTGAAATGGGTCTGGAAAACTACAATACGCCAGCGAAGGTGATCCATCAATGGGAGAAAGGCTTGCTTGGGCGAGCCGAATGTCACTTCCTGGTTTTTCAGGCTCTTACTCCGGTAAATCTGGAGGATTTTCTCAGGCACGTTACGCCCGACTTACTTGAGGAACTGAAAGTGGTAGCGAAAAACGCCCCGACGACAGACGAGGAATGGGGACAGACGTTTTCTATTCGTACTTGGTGTGGTCCTTGGAACGAGGAGATTGCTGCAAGAGTTCGTGAGGAAGAGAAACAGGCGGGCAGGCGATATCGGGTAGGTATCGAAACCCTACGAGCCTTTCTCCATCAGACCGAATAGTTTTCACGGTCGCTGTTGTAGGATCGGCTATCCACGGAAGGACAATCCCACTTCAAGGAATCGTGACCGGAATGCCGTTTTCCCGGTGCGCGCTCTCGCTGGGGCGAAGGCCCCCCCCTCTCAACAGCGGGCCATCGCAGAGCCACGGGCTACAATGCCCCCACCGAGTCGCTCTCTCTTCACCAGAAGGCCCCAATGGCACGCATCCCGCCCGCCCCCGAAGAAGCCGTCGCCCCCGCGGCCCGCGCCGAGCTCGACCGCCAGCGCGCCGCCCACGGCCGCGTCACCAACATGAAGCGCACCCTCGCCCACTCCCCCGCGGCCCTCCGCGCCCTCATGACGTGGTACGACCTCCACGCCGAGGTGGTGGCGTTCCTGGGCGTGCGCCGCACCACCCTGTTCGCCCACGCCATCTCGGCCCAGACCGACTGCCTCATCTGCTCGACCTTCTTCCGCCGCTGGCTCACCGACGCCGGCGAAGACCCCGACCGCCTCGTCCTCGACACGCGCGACCGCGCCCTCGTGGAGTATGGCCGCCAGCTCGCCCGCGATGCCAACGCCGTCACCGACGAGACGTTCGCCGCCGCGACCGAGGGCCTGGCCTCGGCGCAGGTGGTTGCGCTGACGGCCTTCGCGGGGCTGATGGTCGCCACCAACCTCTTCAACAACGCCTTGCGCGTGGACCTCGACGACTATCTCCATCCCTTCCTGAGAGGAAGCACCACGTGACGCAGGAGATGCAAGGGCGCGTGGCCTTCGTGACCGGCGCTGCCAACGGCCAGGGTCGTGCCAGCGCTCTCGCCCTGGCCCGCGAGGGCGCCCACGTCGTCGCGCTCGACGTGGCCCGCCCGCTCGCCTATCCGGGCTACGCGCTCGGTACTCCCGAAGGGCTCGACTTGCTCGCCCAACAGTGCCGCGAGATTGGCGTCGAGTACCTGGCCTTTCGCGCCGACGTGCGCGACGACGTCGCCGTGAGTGCCGCGGTGGCGCAGACGATGGAGCGCTTTGGCCGAATCGACGTGCTGTTCAACAACGCCGGGATCTGCGGCTACGGCCTGGCCCACGAGTTGACCGAAGAGGCGTGGGACGCGATGCTCGACGTGAACCTCAAGGGCGCCTGGATCGTCGCGCGGCGGATCATCCCGCACATGATGGCCCAGAAACGCGGCGTCATCCTCAACAACTCCTCGATTGCGGGGCTGCGCGGCATGGGGCGCCTGAGCCACTACGCGGCGTCGAAATGGGGGCTGGTCGGCCTGACCAAGTCGTGGGCGATCGAGCTGGCGCCCTACAACGTGCGCGTCGTGTCGATCCACCCGACCGGAGTCAACACGCCGATGAACGACGGCCTGGCGGCGCTCGAGGGGGCAACGGCGCGCGAGATCGCGGAGCGCTCGGCGGGCAACCTCCTCGACGTGCCGTGGATCGAGCCGGAGGACGTGGCCGCCGCGGTGGTGTTCCTGGCGTCGGACCGAGCGCGGTTCATCACGGGCGCGCAGTTCACGCTCGACGCGGGGCTGCTGACCCGGTGAAAGCAGGAAGAGAAATTAGCCACAGATGAACACAGATGAACACAGATGGAAGAACTGAGGATCGAGAAGCTTCGGCGCCGGCCGTCTCTCCTCTTCCGTCTTATCCGTGTTCATCTGTGTTCATCTGTGGCTAATTCTCCCGCTCAATACGGAAACCCTTCGTCCATCGGCGCCGCCGCCAGCTCCACGAGAAAGCCCCCCAGCCGCTCCACCATCGCATCCATCAGGCGCTGGCCTTTCTCCGCCGACGCCCCCGCCGGGTCGCCGAGGCCGGTGTTGGCGCTCACCAGGTGCCACGGCCGGGTGATGTTCACCCACCCCCGGTTGATCGCCTCGAAGCGCGACGGGCGCGCCGCGCCGTCGTCGGCCAGCTCCGGGTGGACCAGGTGCGGAAAGAACGCCAGCCCCAGGCTCGTCTCCACCTCGTCGGCGTGCTCGCCGGGGTGGTCGAAGATCCCGCCGTAGAGGTCCGCCGCCATCCGGAACCAGTCGCACACGCACAGGAACACGCTCGTGCGGTGATGGAGCTGGCGCGTCAGGGGCTTCAGTTCGTTGCCGCCGTGCCCGTTCAGGAGCAGCAACTTCCGCACGCCCTGGCGCTCCAGCGACTCGACGAGGTCGCTCAACACGGCAAGGAGCGTCGTCGGCGCGACGCTGCACGCGAGCGCGCCGGGGATGGCGAGGTGGTTGGTGTTGACGCCGTAGGGGATGGCGGGCAGCAGGACGACCTTCGCCCCGGCCTCCCAGGCCCGGGCGCAGGCGCGGCGACCCAGCTCCTCGACCTGAAAGTTGTCGGTGCCGTAGGGCATGTGGAGGTTGTGCGGCTCCGTGGCCCCGAAGGGCAGCACGGCGACCTGCCAGCGCTGGGCGCGGACAAAATCGTGAGTCTGTTCGGTCAGGATGCTCTCGGCCATCGTGCCCTCGTTCAAATCTTCACGAGCCTCTGTGCCCGGAATCGTTATAATGCCCTTTCGTCACAAAGGGGAGGTTCGAGCTCATGGAACAGGCCGCCGCCGCAACGCCCAGAGTGGCCCTCGATGACCCCTCCCTCTACTTGAACCGAGAGCTGAGCTGGCTGGAGTTCAATCGCCGCGTCCTCGAAGAGGCCCAGGACGCCAGCGTGCCCCTGCTGGAGCGCCTGAAGTTCCTCGCCATCTTCGAGTCCAACCTCGACGAGTTCTTCATGGTCCGCGTCGGCGGGCTCCAGCAGAAGGTCCTGCTCGGCATCGCCTATGGCTCCGGCGCCGACCGCATGTCCGTCAAGACGCAGCTCGAGCGCATCACCCAGGCCGTCACGCACATGGTCAACGAGGCCTATCGGTGCCTCAACCACGAGGTGCTGCCGGGGCTGGAGAAAGAAGGGATCGAGCTGCGCGGCCCCAGGGCCCTCACCGAGGACGACCGCAGGCACCTCGGCGAACTGTTCCGCCGCGAGGTCTTCCCCGTGCTGACGCCCCTGGCCGTCGATCCCGGCCATCCTTTCCCCCACCTGCTCAACAAGTCGCTCAACCTCGTCGTCGTGCTCCAGCGCCCCGGCGACCCCGAAAACCTGTTCGCCGTCGTGCAGGTGCCCTCCGTCCTCGCCCGCTTCGTCGCGCTGCCGACCGCGATCAACGGGCCCAAGCACGTCTTCACCACCCTGGAGACGGTCATCCGCATGCACCTGCCGGAGCTCTTTCCCGGCATGGCGATCCTCGGCGACACCGCCTTTCGCGTCACGCGCAACAGCGACTTCGAGATCGACGACGACGAAGTGGAAGACCTCCTCAAGGCCATCGAGGAGGAGGTGCGCAAGCGCCGCCGGGGCGCCGCCGTCCGGCTCCAGATCGAGGTGAACGCGCCCGCCGAGGTCGAGCAGTTCCTGATGACCGCCCACGCCCTCGACCTCGACCCCAGCGACGTCTACCGCGTCCCCGGCATGCTCGACCTGACGGGCCTGTTCCAGGTCCACGGCCTGCCCGGATACCCGCACCTGCGCGACCCGCAATTCACCCCTCAGCCGATCGCCGAGTTTGCTCAGGCGACGTCGCTGTGGTCCGCCATCCGCGCCCGCGACATTCTGGTGCATCACCCCTACGATTCGTTCGGCTGCGTCGTCGATTTCATCGACGCCGCCGCCCACGACGACCGCGTGCTCGCCATCAAGCAGACCTTCTACCGTACCAGCAGCGACTCCCCGGTGGTGCGCTCCTTGCAGCGCGCGGCGGACAATGGCAAGCAGGTGACGGCCGTCATCGAGATCAAGGCCCGCCTCGACGAGGAGCGCAACATCGTCTGGGCCCGCGAACTGGAAAAAGCGGGGGTCCACGTCGTCTTCGGGTTCATCGGCCTCAAGACCCACTGCAAGGTCGCCCTGGTGGTGCGCCGCGAGGAGGACGGGATTCGCCGCTACGTTCACCTGGCGACGGGGAACTACAACCCCCAGACGGCGCGCATCTACACCGACCTCGGGCTGTTCACCTGCAACCCCGAGTTCTGCGAGGACGTCTCGGCGCTCTTCAACTACCTGACCGGCTACTGCGAGCTCCCGCAGTGGCGCAAACTGATCGTTGCGCCCAGCCGGATGCAGACCTTCATGATCGAGAAGATCCACCAGGAGGCCGCCCTCGGGCCGAAGGGGCGGATCATCACGAAGATCAACGGCGTGCTCGAGCCGGCCGTGATTCAGGCCCTCTACCGCGCCAGTCAGGCGGGCGCGCGCATCGACATGATCTGCCGAGGGACCTGTGCCCTCCGCCCAGGCGTTCCCGGGGTGAGCGAGAACATTCGCGTGATCTCCATCGTGGACCGCTTCCTGGAGCACAGCCGAATCTTCTACTTCGGCAACGCAGGCGACCCGCAGGTGTACATCGGCTCGGCCGACTGGATGGATCGCAACCTGAGCCGGCGCGTCGAGGTGGTCTTCCCCATCGAGGTGCCGGACCTGAAGCGCCGCCTGATCGACGAGGTGCTGGCGATCTCCCTGGCCGACAACGTCAAGTCGCGCGAGTTGTTGTCCGACGGCAGTTACCGGCGCATCGCGCCGGCCGAGGGCCAGCCACGCGTGCGCAGCCAGGAGAAGTTTCTCGAAATCGCGGCCCAAAACGGCGCTCGCTTCAAGGAGCTCCAGACGACGCCCGTGCCCAGCGCCGACGCCGATCCGCGGACGGTCAACGTCCGCCGGCCCCGGAAGCGTCAGACGAGTTGAGAGTGGGGAAACGGAAAGGGCCGGCAGCGCCTGCTAGCGCTGCCGGCCCCTGCTGGCGAGGGACGGCCAAAGGCGTTACCGGGTGGGCTCCGGAACGCGCGGCATCACGCGGAGCGATTCGCTGCCCGGATCGGTGGGGGCCGGGACGGCACTGGTGACGACCGGGGGGGGGGCGGCGTGATGCTGGCCGACCCAGCAGGGGTTACACGGGGCTTCGCAGTCACAAACGCCCGCTGTGTGATGGCAGCCGAGCGTCATGCTCAGCGTGCCGACGCTGGCGAGCAAGACCCAAATGCGTCGCATCGCTTCGGTCCCTTTGCAAGAGGAGTTGGGGAGTCCCTTCCCACGCACCTTCTCCATCGACCTCGCAACCCGGAGGGCTTGACGGAATAGCGCTGGGGGGGATGATTGTGCGGGCAGCGTGAACCTGGGGTAGAAGGCCAGGCGGAGGAAGCCCGGCCCTGTGGAGAAAAGGGAGGAGAGCAAGCGCGTGGACGCCATCATCCTGGCGGCGGGGCTCGGGACGCGCTTGCGTCCCCACACCGAACACGTCCCCAAGCCGCTGTTGCCCATCCGGGGCCGGCCGATCCTCGACTGGGCCCTCGGCGCCCTCCCGCCCAGCGTCGATCGGCTGCTCGTCGTCGTCCACTACCTGGGCGAGCAGATCGAGGCGTATTTGCGCTCGCAGAAGCGCATCGCCAACTGGGAGGTCGTGCGCCAGGACGTGCCGCGCGGCACCGGGGACGCGCTGCGCTCCTGCCGGGAGCATCTGAGGCCGGGGCCGTTCCTGGTGCTCAACGGCGATGACCTTTACGGCGCCGATGATTTGGCCCGGCTGGCCGAGTGCCGGGCGGGCTTGCTCGTCCACCCCGTCGATGAGCCGTGGCGCTTCGGCATCGCTCTGCTGAAGGACGACGGCACGCTGGCGAAGCTGGACGAGAAGCCGAAGCTCACCGGGCGGCACCTCGCCAACACGGGGGCGTATGCGTTCCCGCCCGAGGTGTTCGGGACAGAGTTGACGGTCTCGACGCGCGGGGAGTACGAGATCACGGACTACGTCAGCGCGCTGGCGCGGCGCGGGACGGTGCAGGTGGTGCCAACGAACTTCTGGCTGCCGATCGGAACGGTCGAGGCATGGCAGGGGGCGCAGGAGCTCGACCTCGACGCGGTGCTGACGGCGGGGCGCGGCGGTTGATGCGAAAAGGGCCCGGCCCTCTCGTGCAAGAGGGCCGGGCCCGGAAGGAGCGAGCGGGGCTGTCTCTGGGCTTTACCGCGAGTGACGCATCGGCGCCTTGGTGACAGGACCGGGCCGGGGCGTCGTGATCCCGCCCACGCGCCGGGTGGGCGGCGCCACCCGTCGGAGGCACCAGCCGGGTGCCGGGGTGCGGCGCCGTACCGCCGATGACAGGTCGCGGGTACGTCGGGGTGATGTGACGGGGCGTCGTCACAGGGCTCGTTTTGGGCACGGGAAACGTCGGGGCCACGTGGCGGGGCGTGGTGACGGTGGGGGCGGGGGTGGACGGCCCGGCCTCGATGAGAGCGGGCGGGGCCGGGCAGGTACTCGACCTCGCCGGTGCCGGCCTCAACCCAGTAGCCGGGGGACCACTGCCAGCCGTCGCTCACCTTCTGCCAGGTGCCGGGCGCCCACTCGCGGCCGGGCGGGGCCACGCGCCAGAAGCCACTGATCCAGAGGAAGTCGCTCGCCTCCTCGTCATAGGCCCAGTAGCCGGGCACCCAGAGGACGTTGTCGCCTTCGGGCTTCTCTTCGGGGGGCATTTCCTCAACGGCCTCGGGCGGCTCCTTGGCCACCACCGGGCTGGGGCCTGGACGGGCCTCGCTCGGCGTGGCGAACGCCTCGTGAACGGGGCCGCGGGCCATCACCTCGGCCCCGTCCTCGGGGGCCTCATCCAAGACGTCCTCGCCCCTTGCCATGCTTGCTGCCAGGACCACGCCCAGGCAGGAGACGAGGGCGAACGGAAACAGGCGGGAACGGAACACGAGGCCTCCTCGCCCTCGCAAGAGGGCACAACGCTTGCTGCGGTTCGGGTCAGGAGGGTGAGAGAAGTCGTCTCTCTGCCTTCCAATCGCCGTCACTCGGCGAAACCGGACAGCACGCGCGAAGTTTTTTCTTGAGGAGGTTTTTCAGCGGGCCCTGGAGCGCGCCCGATTCATCGGCGCTTTCTTTTCCGCTCGCCCCCAAGGAGGGGCGCCCCCCCTCCCACGCCGCCCGGGGCCGTGTAGCCGTGACGCGAAGCGTCCGCCGCGCTCCGCTCTGCGTTGTGGCTACAAAGCCCCGGGCCCGGGCAGGGCAAGTCACGCGACCACTTGGCCTAGGCGCCGGGGGGTGACCACGTGACTTTCACTCCACAAGTCCTTAACAAACTATCGCTTGCGCCAGAACATGGGGTCACGTGGTCGCGGGGCCACGGCGACCACGTGACTCCGGGCGCGGCACGCAAACGTCCCTGTCTGCCATCGCCAGGGGCCTCCAACGACGGCCGGGATGCCCTCGCGCTGGGCCCTTCGCCTGGAAAGAGAAAGGCGGGAATAAGCTCGCGCGTCGCTCAAAATCATCTTGCCATTCCGCCCCCGCGCGGTTGGAATGATCTTGGGTTGTGGGACCACATCCATCGAGGAACCCAGCCGCTCTCCCCCGACCCCGGCACCAGGAAGGCCACCCATGTCCCCCCTTCACCTGCTCGCCCGCATCGCCTCCCTCTTGACGGCCTGGCCCTCCCGCGCCTGGCGCGCCCTCCCCCGTAATTTGGATAAGGGGGGGGGGAAATTCTGCCTCCCTTCGCGCTGCCGCCCGTATCCCCGGCGCGTGGTGTTGGGGGTTGACGTGCTGGAAGCGCGGCTGGCCCCCGACGACCTGATGCACGAGCTCGCCGGGGCCGGCGCGGCGACCGCGAGCGACATCGCGCCCCCGCCCGCCCTGGTGTCCTTCTCCCCTTCTCCGGGCGACCGACTCTCCACCGAACAGGCCGACAACCGCCCCGCCGCCCTCCTGCCCTTGCCCGACGCGGCCGGCGCCCACGCGGGGGGCGCGCTCGACGCGACCGCGAGCGCGCCCCTCGCGTCAAGGGAGGCGGTGAGCGACCAGGTGTTCAGCGAGGACAGGCCACTCGATCGCAACTACTTCGTCGCCCTGCCCGACGATCCGCTCGGCGACAACTCCCGCCACAACACCCCCCCGGCGAGCGCGGGAGCGGGGACAGGCGCCGATGCGGGGGGAGGGGGTGGCGGAGGGGGTGGAGGTGGTGGCGAGGAGAGCGGAGGCGGCGGGGCGGCGCCGGCCGCAGCCGGCGTTGCGGGCGGCGCCCCCGCGTCGAACGGGGACCAGGCGCAGACCGTGGCCGCCGCTCGCCTGGCAACTTTCCCGGGCAGCGGGGCCGCCCCTTCGTCGGCGAGAACTGGGGCCAGCGCCCCCCCACCAGGGCAGGGGGGCTCGGCCTCGCCGTTGCTCCTGCCGCCGCCGTCGGCACGAACTGGGGCCAGCGCGCCCCCAGCAGGACAGGGGGGCTCGGCCTCGCCGTTGGTTCCGCCGCCGCCACCGCCGCCACCACCACCGACGGTTCAGTTCAGTTACCCCACGGTCAACGTCAACGAGGCCAACACGCAGGCGATGGTCGCCGTGAGCCTCAGCCAGGCGAGCGACCAGACGGTCACGGTCAACTATGCCTCCGCCGACGGCACGGCCGTGGCGGGCACCGACTACACGCCGGTCAGCGGCACCCTGACGTTCGCGCCGGGGCAGACCTCCGCCACCTTCAGCGTGCCCCTCCTCGATGACGCCCTGACGGGCGAGGCCTCCCCGGAGACGGTCAACCTGGCGCTGAGCAGCCCGACGAATGCGATCCTGGGCAGCGCCAGCAGCGCCACCCTCAACATCGGCGAGGACGCCGAGGCGGGGCTGCCCACGGTCTCCTTCAGCAACGCCACCTACGGCGCGATGGAGGGCGGCTCGGCCGTCATCACGGCCACCCTCAGCGCCCCCTCCACCCAGACGGTCACGGTCAACTATGCCTCCGCCGACGGCACGGGGCTGGCGGGCACCGACTACACGCCGGTCAGCGGCACCCTGACGTTCGCGCCGGGCCAGCCCTTCGCCACGTTCACCGTCCCGATCCTGGACGACCAGGCGACGGGCGAGAGCTCCCCCGAGACGGTGAACCTGTCCCTGTCCGGCGCCGCTGGGGCCGCGCTGGGCGCCCCCAGCAACGCGACCGTTTCCATCGCGGAGGACAACGACGCCCCGCAACCGCCGGTGGCGAACAACGATGCCTACACCTTGCCGCACGACGCGACGTTGAGCGTGCCGGCAAGCGGGGTGCTGGCCAACGACGGCTCGCCGAGCGGGCAGCCCTTGACGGCAACCCTGGTGAGCGGGCCGCAGCACGGCACGGCCACCCTCCAGAGCAACGGGGCGCTCGTCTACGTGCCAAACGTCCACTACGCGGGCACCGACTCGCTGAGCTACGCCGCCTCGGACGGCTCGCAGACCTCGGCCGCTGCAACGGTCACGTTCACCGTCACCGATAGCGCCCCCGTCGCCGTCTCCGACAGTTACACCGGCCTGCACGACCAGGTGCTGACGGTGGACGCCACCGGCGGCGTGCTGGCCAACGACGGCGACCCCGACGGCGACCCCCTGACGGCCTCGCTGGTGAGCGGGCCCGCGCACGGGACGGTGGCGCTCGATCCGATGGGCGGGCTCGTCTACGTGCCCGCCGCCAGCTACGTGGGGCTGGACAGTTTCGTCTACGTGGCCAGCGATGGCGTGCTGAGCAGCGCCGCGACGACGGTGTTCCTGAGCGTGACGGACGCGGCGCCGGTGGCGAACGGCGATAGTTACGGCGTGCAGGCGAACCAGCCGCTGACCGTGGGCGCGACCCAGGGCGTGCTGGCCAACGACACGGACGCCGACGGCGACACGTTGACGGCGAGCCTGGTCAGGGGGAGCGGGCCGACGCACGGCACGGTCACGCTCAACGGCGATGGCTCGTTCGCCTACGCGCCGAACGTGGCGTACGTGGGGCCGGACAGCTTCCAGTATCGCGCCAGCGACGGGGCCCTGAGCGCGACCAGCACGGTCGCGCTGACCGTCCATGCGCTCGACGCGGCGCCGGTGGCCAACGCGGACGGTTATAGCGTGCAGCACGACAGGGTGCTGACGGTGGGCGGCAAGGGCGTGCTGGCCAACGACACGGACGCGGACGGCGACCCGCTGACGGCGACGCTGCTGCCGGGCAGCGGGCCGGCGCACGGGACGGTGACGCTCAACGGCGACGGCTCGTTCGTCTACGTGCCGAACGTGGCCTATACGGGGCCCGACAGCTTCCAGTATGTGGCGAGCGATGGGCTGCTCAGCAGCGCGGCGGCGACGGCGAGCATCACGGTGGTCGATGCCAGCGCGCCGGTGGGCGTGGCCGACAGCTACAACGTCGGCCGCAGCAACGCGCTGACGGTCTCGGTGGACGTCGGCGTGCTTGCTAACGACACGGACGCGGACGGCGACACGCTGACGGCGAGCCTGGTGAGCGGGGCCGGCCCGACGCACGGGACGGTCGCGTTCAACGGCGATGGCTCGTTCGTCTACACCCCGAACGTCGCCTACATGGGCCCGGACAGCTTCCAGTATCAGGCAAGCGACGGCGTGCAGAACAGCGGGCCGGTGACGGTGAGCCTGACCGTGGCCGACAACGCGCCAACGGCCAGCGACGCCGCGTTCGCGGTGCTGCACGACACGACCCTGACGATTGCGGCGCCGGGGCTGCTGTTCAACGCCAGCGACCTGGAGGGCGACGCGCTGACGGCGTCGCTCGTGGCGCAGGCGCAGAACGGGACGGCAACGGTCAGCGCGAATGGAGGCCTCGTCTACGTACCCAACGCCGGCTACGTGGGCACGGACACCTTGACCTATCAGGTCAGCGATGGCACCCTGGCGTCGAGCGCGGCAACGGTGACCGTCACGGTCAAGGCGACCAACGCTGCCCCCGTGGGCGTGGCCGACGCCTACAGCGTTGCGCACGACACCCTGCTGAGCGTGGATGCGAGCACTGGCGTGCTGAGCAACGACACGGACGTGGACGGCACGCCGCTGCTAGCGCAGCTTGTGAGCGGGCCGACGCACGGGACGCTGACGTTCAACCAGGACGGTTCGTTCGATTACGTGCCGAACGTCGCCTACGCGGGGCCCGACAGCTTCACCTACAAGGACTTCGACGGCACCACCTACTCGGCGGTGACGACCGTGTCGCTGACGGTGACGAACGACGTGCCGGTGGCGAACGCGGACGCCTACAGCGTGTTGGCGAGCGGGACCACAACGGTCAGCGCGGACAACGGCGTGCTGGTCAACGACAGTGACCAGACGGACGCAATGCAAGCCGTGTTGGTCACCGGCGCCGCGCACGGTTCCGTAATGCTGAACGCGGACGGGTCGTTTGCCTACACACCCGACATCACCTTCGCCGGTCAGGATACGTTCGCCTACCGGGCGGTGGCAGGGGCCCAGCAGTCGGACGCGACGACGGTCACCCTGACGGCCGGCCCGGTAGCGTCACCGGATGCCTTCACGGTCCTCCACGACACCACCCTGACGGTGGGCGCCAGTTGGGGGCCGCTGCTCAACGATCAGGACGCCGATGGCTTGCCGTTGCAGGCCGTCTCCATGACTTCCCCTCAGCACGGCACGCTGACGTTCGCCACCGACGGCTCCTTCGTCTATCGCCCGGTCGCGGGGTACGTCGGCCCGGACTCGTTTGCGTACCGCGCTCAGGCGGGCAATCGATTCTCGGCCCCAACTACCGTCAGCTTGACGGTAACCGACCAGGCGCCGACCGCCCCGGACGACAACTACGAGGTTCACGCGGGGCAGGCGTTCATCGTGGCTGCGCCAGGGCTGCTCGGGGTCGTCAGCGACCCCGATTTCTACAAGCTGTCCTTCCAACTCGTCACCGGACCAGCGCACGGCACCTTGGTGGGCTTGGGCGCCACCGGGGCGTTCACGTATCAACCCGCCCCGGGCTTCGTGGGCGTGGACGTATTCACCTACCGCACCAACGACGGGGCCGAATCCAGTGCCGAGGTTGGCACGGTGACGTTGACCGTGACCGACAAGGCACCGCTGGTCGCAGACAGTTCCTTCGACGTGGCCCAGAACGGGGCCCTGCCCGCCGATGCGAGCCGAAACTTGCGAGACGCGGCCTACGACCCCGAGGGCGACACGCTGACGCCGGTGTTGTACCAAGGTCCGGCTCATGCGGCAGCCTTCTCGCTCAACGCGGACGGCACGTTCTTTTACGCCCCGCAGCCGGGCTACGTCGGGAACGATACGTTCGTTTATCGGATGAGCGACGGCACCTTGTTGAGCGACTTCGCCACAATCACCTTGAACGTGACGGCGGCCCCCGTGGCGCACGACGACGTCTACGTCCTGCCGTCGTATGGGCCCTTGACGGTGTCGGCCGCGGACGGGCTGCTGGCCAACGACTTCAGCCCGACCGGAGGGGCGCTGACCTGCCAGTTGGTTTCGGCTTCAGCCGGGGCGAGCGTGACGGTAAACGCTGACGGCAGTTTCGTCTACGCCGACGCGCCCGGCCCCCCTCCGGCCGAGGCGCACTTCACTTACCGGGTCATCGCCGGCGCCCTTGGATCGATCCGGGATGCGTACGTCGAACTCGTTCGGGCGCAGATAGTGCCCCCGGTGAAGATCGTCCGGGTGGACTTCCCGTTCAAAAACGGCGTCCCGAGCGGCAGGGGCGTTCTGAATGACCAGACGGGCCAACTCATGGACAAGAGCTGGACCGACGTCGATCCCATCAAGAGCAATTCTGTAGTGTTCGCCCGGCGAGTCGGGGCCAACGATACGGTCCAGGTGGGAGCGGTCTTTCGGGTCGTCAATAGTTATCTGTATCCCAACAACACCATCGTCAAAGTGAGAGCCACCGGACAAGGGGTCACGATCGCGGGCTTTGGCGTTATTGTGGCCGGATGGGTGTATGCCCCCGCGCTCCAGATGACTCTGCCCGATAAGGCCCAAGTAATCGACGACCTTGAGCTGACGTGGGAGGTAGCGCCCCCGGCGCGGGGGCTCGCGAACCTCTGGTTTCCGGCGAAGCTGACCACGACGCATCGGTTCTACGTCACGTTCGCCGCGCCGCCGCCCGGCGCCAAGCTCTATCACACGGTGGTGCGGGTGGGCACCAAAGCAGCGGCCAATCAGGCGAACCAAGATGGCGTTGTCAAGGCGGCGATGGATGCCTTCGCCAAACTCAACATCCAGCGCGTGAACGAAGAATCTCCCCTGGGGCCCGACTTCGGGGGGACGGTCCTGGCATACTACCGCAGTTGGAACGCCGCCATCGCGGTCGCCGGCCCCCCGAAGCGACCCGCGCTAACCACGACGGCCTTGTTGCTGAAGTATGCGGACGGGATGTGCGGTGCCTGGACGAACTTTTTCCTCGACGTGTTGCGCGATCAGGGCATCACGTTCCGGAACAATGCCGCGCTGATCGACTCTACGAAACAGTATGAGGGCCAGCCCGAATCGCTGTTCGTCAACAACTGGCGCTTTACCCGGAAGGCGCCAAGCAACAAAGACGCGGCGAGCGTGAAGGCAGGATACGTTTACCGCAACGGTACCGTAGCCCTGTCCTACTATCGCTTTGACACGGCGACGAAACAATGGGTCTATCGGTGGGCCAAGGGCCCCGACCTCGACCACGGGCCGAAGTCCGGCGTCAAGGCGCAAGGGAACGACAACCCGTTCGCCAACTTCGCCAATCACGTCGTTGCCCAGATCGTCTACGGCGGCAACACGATCTTTTTTGACCCCAGCTACGGCCGTCAGTTCGACACCCTCCTGGCACTCGACGATAGCTCCTTTGCCTATTATGGAGTTGAACTAACCCGCTCCGCGGGGGGGAGAAGGGTTGCCCGTTCTGTAAAAACTCCTCTTGCGCTTTTTGGCAACCGTTGACATCCTCCGGGCCGTTCGCCCGGCCCTTCCCCGGAGGATGGTCCCATGACTCCTTTGCGT
>JBBSEZ010000240.1:0-15195 GCA_038239195.1 Gemmatales bacterium | reverse complement strand
GAAGGGGGGCGAGCAACTGGCCGGCCTGGCCGACGAACTGGGCATCGCCGACCTGGGCAGTCAGATCTCCGGAGACTTCCGCGACACCGCCGCGGCGATCGCGAGCCTCGACCTGGTGGTGAGCGTGGACACCTCGGTGGCGCACCTGGCGGGGGCCATGGGGGCCCCCGTCTGGGTGCTGCTGCCGTTCAACCCCGACTGGCGCTGGCTGCTCGGCCGGGAAGACAGCGCCTGGTATCCCAGCGCCCGCCTGTTCCGCCAGGCCCGCTGGGGCGACTGGGGCGAGGTCTTCGCGCGCGTCGCCCAGGCCCTGCGCGAGCAAACGCTCCGCCCGCTCCTGCAGCGCGTCTCGATCCAGGTGGGCCTCGCCGAACTGGTCGAACGGGCCGTTCGCGAGGAGGTTCGCAACGGCCGGGCGGGAGAGGACTGGGCCGCCCTGCTCAACGCCGGGGCGCTCGACGCGCCCGAGGTCGGCCTTCTCGCGGAGAGGCTCAAGCCCGCCCTCGAGGCGGCCGAGAGAGCGATCGAGGAGATGGCGCGGGAGGCGGGCCCGGAACTGGACGCGCGGGCCGCGGGACTGGTGCGGCGCTTCGCGCGGGCGCAGCAGGACCGTGCCAGCGCCCTGGCTCAGTTCGCCGCCTGGCTGGCGGGCGGGAACGGCGGTTCGCTCCCGGCCCACCGAGGCGCGGGAACGCCTTGACCGGGGGGGGCGCCATTCAGGGCGGGGGCGAGGGCAGCAGGTGCCGGGCGAACGCGGGGGCCGAGCGGAACAGGGCGTGCAAGTTATCGTTGAAACTGCCGAATTGTAAACCGAGCCCCCGACTCACCACCTGCAAGCTCTTCCGCGCGAACAGCGACACGTGGCCGTTGCGCGGGGCGACGTACCACCAGTTCATCCTCTGCCCGCCCAGGTCCGGCGGCTGGAGGACCGTCGAGAAGAGAATCAGCCCCTCTTCCGCCAGGAAACTGCTCATGTCCGCAAAGGCGCAGAGAGGGTCGGTGGAATGCTCGACCACCTCGAATGAGGTGATGCAGTCGAACGAGCCCGCCGGCCGGGCGGCAAACGCGGGCACGAACGGGTCGTAGCAGCGGGCGTCCGGGAAGCCGTGCGGGCCGAGTCGTTCGGCCAGGAGGCCGTTGCCGCCGCCGTAGTCCAACAGGCGCCGGGGCTTGACCGTCGGAAACAGTCGCGCGAGCATCGCCGCGTTGCCGCGCGGGCGCGCTTCCCGATAATCGGGATCGACCAGGGCGTAATCGTGGTTGTAGATGAGGGTGCGGAAGTCCTCGGGCGAGAACCGATCGCAGGCCGTCGTGAACAGGAGCTCGCACCGCGGACAGCGATAGTAATAAATGGGCATCCCGGACAGCTCGAACACCTGACGGCGCGCGTCCTCGCAACTCTTGTTGAAGTCCACGACGCCATAGAGCGGCGCAGGCGCGCCGCAACACTTGCAGCAGGCCCGGCTCGCACAGACCGGGCCGGGCAGGGCCGTGTTCGAGGGGCGCGATCCCAGGGGTGGGTCGGGGGGTTGCATGGCAGGCCGTTGGTTTGGGAGCGTTCGCTTGCCCCATCCACTCGCCGGGTCGCCGGGCGGCCGGCGTCATGCCCCTTGGCGGCCCAGCAACTCGTCCAGCCGCACGGTGGCGGTCCCCACGCGGCCCACGGCGATCCCGGCCGCGCGGCTGGCCAGTCGGGCGGCCTGCTCCAGGCTGGCGCCTGCAGCCAGGGCGACCGCCAGCGCAGCGACCACGGTGTCGCCTGCCCCCGTCACGTCGTAGACCTCGCGCGCCTGGGCGGCAATGTGGATCGGCTCGGCGCCGCGCTGGAACAGGGACATCCCGGCCGCGCCGCGGGTGACGAGCGCGCCGCCGGCGCCGAGCAAATCGAGCAGGCGCGGGCCCGCATCGAGCACGTCGGCAAGCGAGCTCACCTCGTGGCGGAGCAGCATGCCCGCCTCGTGCAGGTTGGGCTTTACCAGGGTCGCGCCGCGATACTTGGAAGGATCGACGCCCTTGGGGTCTACCACCACCGGCTTGCCCTCTTTCGCCCCCTGCCGGATGAGCCGCTGGGCGAGGGCCGGCGACACGAGCCCCTTGGCGTAATCCGAAAGGACGCTGGCATCGACGCCGGGCAACCGCTCGTCGATGAGCCGCAGCAGCTCCTCTTCCTGGGCTGGCGGGAAGGGACAGCGATCCTCGCGATCGATGCGCACCACTTGCTGGCTGTGGGCGATGACGCGCGTCTTGGTGGTCGTCGGCCGGTCCTCCGCGACGAGTAGCCGCTCCAGGCCGATTCCTTGCGCCGCCAGCGCGCCGCGGAGGTGCTTGCCGGCCTCGTCGCCCCCGACGACGCCGACCAGCAGCGCCGTCGCCCCAAGGCTCGCGACGTTCGCCGCCGTGTTGGCCGCGCCGCCGGCGACGTAGGTCCGTTTCTCGAGCTCGACCACGGGGACGGGCGCTTCCGGCGAGATGCGCCGCACGGCGCCCCACAGGTATTCGTCGAGCATCGCGTCCCCGACGACGAGGATGCGCTTGCCGGGAAACCGCGCCAGGATGCTTTTCAGGCCCCCGTCCGGCATGACCACCTCGCCCACGGCGTGCTCGAACATTCGGGGACAGCGTCCAGATGGCAGCGCCCCTCGGGATGTTACGAGACGGGCCCGGGAGCGGCCATCTGCCCGACAACCCAGCCGACGGCTTCGTCCCAACTGTGGGCCACGCAGTCGGAGAAGGGGCCCATCTCATCGCCGGGAGGAATGGCAAGTCGGATGGTGCGGCAGCCGGCCCGTCGCCCGGCTTCGACGTCGCTCGGCTTGTCCCCCACCATGAAGGACCGCCGCAGGTCGATCCCCAGTTCCGCCGCGGCCCGCAGCAGCATGCCGGGGGCCGGTTTGCGGCACGGGCACCCCTCGCCCGGCGCGTGAAGGCAGTAGTAGGCAGCATCGAGGCGAGCGCCTTGCGCACGCAAGCACTCGATAAACCGCGCCGCCACGGCCTCGGCCTCGGCCGGGCTCACCAGGCCCCGGCCGACCCCCGACTGGTTGCTGACCAACACGAGAAGAAAGCCAAGCCGTTCGAGCTGCCGCAGGGCCTCGGGGGCGCCCTGCAACAGGCGCACGGCGTCGGGGTCGCGGGGATACCCGACGTCTTCGATCAACGTCCCGTCGCGGTCGATGAAGACGGCGGGGCGGTCAGGGGCTAGCATTGTTCCCCACCGTCCTCGAGTTGGCGGATTCGTCGGAGCAGTTCGGTCGTCGAAAGTCCCGGCATCAGGGGGAGGAAAGCGACCCGGCCCCCGTAGGCCTCGACGACGGCCAGTTCGGGAATTGGCCTGCCGTGCGGCGGCGCGTACTCCGCCCCTTTGCAATGCACGTCGGGCCGGAGTTGCTCGATGACCGCGACGGGCGTGAGCTCGGCGAAGACGAGGACGTGATCGACGCACTCCAGGGCGGCCAGGGCCTCCGCGCGCTCCGCCGCCGGAAGGATCGGCCGCCCGGGCCCTTTGAGCCGTCGGACCGCTTCGTCGTCGTTGGCCCCGACAACCAGCACGTCGCCGAGCCGACTGGCGGCTTGCAGACTGCGGACGTGCCCGGCGTGGAGGAGGTCGAAGCAGCCGTTGGTCCAGACCACCGTCCGGCCCGTGCGGCGATATGCGTCGCGAGCGACGAGCAACGAAGTCAGGCCCACCGTTTTGTTGGTTCGGGTTGTGCGCATAAGGGTGGGCCCCAGGACAACGAGCCCGCGGGGGACAGCGGGGATTCGGAACGCGTCGCAAGTATCCAGTCGAAGCAGATCGTGCCCCAGTAACCCGGCGAACGGCAGGGCGAAATCAAGAAACGGGCCGACGGTCGCCGTGCGCGTGGCGGGGAGGCCCGTCCCCATCCTCACAATGGGCTTTGCTCTTTTTTACCTCCGAAGTCGGCCATTTTGTTTCATCCCGGCGCAAAGCGTTTCCTTCGGGGAACAAGGCGCCAAGCCACGGCGCTGCGCTCGCCATCTCTCCATTCGAGCAGAAGCGGACACGACGTTACCAGATCACTTTGCGTGCCATCCCGAAGCCGGCCCGTCGAGTGCCACTCCCCCCCTGCGCTGTGGCAGGGTGGCAGGCAACCCCGATACACAAGCGCAACTCCTTACCAAGTTGATTGTTCCGTTGCCGGGCCCCGCCTGCCACCGTGGCAGGGAGTGGCAGGCAGTTGTGGCGAGAAGGCAGCCGCTTGGCTCCCCCAAGGAGGACGGGGTGCGTTCTCCTGCTCTTGCGTTAATCCGTTTCATCCCCGGGAGTTTCGTTTCAACTCGGCAAAAAGGAGCAAAGCCGGTCAGGTGACCTGCCCGCGCCCGCCGAGATGCGTACGCCGCGGTGTGCTCTGCGTCAGCGGCTCCACGCGCTACTTCGCCCCCTCCTTCCAGCGGTTGGTCCCCCCCGCCACGTCCATCCCCATCGCGATGAACTTCCGGTGCCTCTCGGCCGCCTTTTCCGGCTCGCGCTTCACCGCCGCCAGCATCACCGCCCCGCCGGCGCCGTGGGCCGTCAGCGTGTCCCCCGGAGGCACGACCGGCACGTTGGGCGGGCCCAGGCTCCCCCCGCTCCAGAACGCCGCCATCGCCGCACACCCCGCCGGCGCCTCCAGCCCCGCAACCTCCGCGGCCGCCTGGGCCGCCCGGCGGGCCCGTCTCCTCCGCACCCCTCACGATCCGCACCCATCGACCCACGGTGTTCCCGACTGTCTCTCCCGCCGAAGCGCCCACCGCGAGGGCAGCACGGGGCCGCCCCGCCCGCCGGTCAGAGGCGACGTTTGCGTGCCGCGCCGAAGAGCTACGCCATCGGGGGGCCCATGTGAGCAAGTGAGCACGTGACTCCACTGCACTGGCACAAGCGCCGGCCCCGCAACGACTTGGGAAGCGAAAGTTGGGTTGTCGCCCCCAAGCCCACTTGAGCACGTGACTCGCCCTGCCCGAAGCCGCCAGCCGAGGAGCTCCTGTTGTGGAAAATTCATTCGGGGGGTGTCTGGGGGGGTGAGATGAAACGCATTTCTGGGCCCCTTTCCCGCACCTTGCGCACGAACCTCCCCCTGCAAGGAAGATCGTCCCACCTCCGCTACTTCGCCGGCTCCTTCCAGCGGTTGGTCCCCCCGGCCACGTCCATCCCCAGCGCCACGAACTTCCGGTGCTTCTCGGCCGCCTTTTCCGGCTCGCGCACCACCGCCGCCAGCATGACCGCCCCGCCCGCCCCGTGCGCCGTCAGCGTTTCCCCGGGCGGCACGACCGGGACGTTGGGCGGGCCGAGGCTCCCGCCGCTCCAGAACGCCGCCATTGCCGCGCAGCCGGCCGGCGCCTCCAGCCCCGCCGCCTCCGCCGCCGCCTGGGCCCCGCGCCGGTTCGCCTCGCTCGGATCGACCACCCACTTCTCGGCCGCCTGCAAGGCCTGCTGCTCCGCCGGCGCCAGCGCCCCGCCGGCGCCGCGGACGCACAGGCACGCCCACCAGACCGCCTCGCGCTTCGGCAGCAGGTGGGCCAGGAAGCGGAGGGCGTCGAGCCAGTGTCCCTTCTCCTGCAGCAGCCCCAGGAACTGCCGCGGCGTAAGCCCGTCGCGCAGCAACTTCCCCGCCTCCTCGCCGAGCGGGAAGCGCTTGCAGATCTCGGCCACCGTCGGGGCAGGTGGCGCGGGGGCGGGGGGACGCATGGCCGGCCTCACTCGATCTGGTAGGCGAACTTGTTCTCGCCGTCCGCGCTGACGCGGACGCGCTCGACGGCCTTGCCCTCGGCCATGCGAGCCAGCACTTCCCGCGAGACCTCGGGCAGGAGCGTTCCCGTGAGGATTTGATCGACGTTGCGGGCCCCGCTCTCGACCTCCTTGCAGCGGCCCGCGATCAGGTCTACCACGGCGTCGTCGTAGCTGAACTCGGCCCGGTGGTTCTCGCGCATCCGCGTGGCGATGCGCCCGAGCTGGAGGCGGATGATCTGCCGCACCACGTCGTCGGCCAGCGGGAAGTAGGGGACGATGGTGATGCGCCCCAGCAGGGCCGGCTTGAACGCCTTGAGCAGGTCGGGCCGCAGCGCCGCCGCCAGCCCCTCGGCGTCGGGGCACGTCTCCGGGTCGGCGCAGACCTTCATGATCGTGTCGGTGCCGACGTTCGAGGTGAGCAGGATGATCGTGTTCTTGAAGTTGACGTCGTTGCCGTTGCTGTCCTGGAGCATGCCCTTGTCGAACACCTGATAAAACAGCTCCTGCACGTCCACGTGGGCCTTCTCGACCTCGTCCAGCAGCACGATGCTGTAGGGCTTGCGGCGGACGGCCTCGGTGAGCACGCCGCCCTCGCCGTAGCCGACGAGCCCCTTGGAGGCGCCGGTCAGGTTGGCGACCTTGTCGGGCATCTTGTATTCCGACATGTTGATGACGACCACGTTGCGGTCGCCGCCGTAGAGGATGTCGGCCAGCGCCATCGCCGTCTCGGTCTTGCCGACGCCGCTGGGGCCGACCATCATGAAGACGCCGATCGGTCGGCGCGGGTCCACCAGGTTGACGCGGGCCGTGCGGATGCGCTCGGCGATCGCCTTCAGGGCCGTCGGCTGGCCGATGATGCGCTCCGCCAGCTTCTCCTCGAGCGCCAGCACCGTCTTGATCTCGTCGAGGACCATCTTGCCCACGGGGATGCCGGTCCAGGCCGAGACGACGTCGGCCACCGCCTGGCGATCGACGACGGGCTGGACCAGGGGCGAATCGCCCTGCAATTGCAACAGTTCGATGCGGAGCCTGGCGAGCTCCTCGCGGCTGCGGGCCTCGTCGGCCGGGGCCAGCCGCTCGGCGTGGCCAGGCTGGGCGGCGACCTTGGCGTGCCCCTCCAGCCGGCCGAGCAGTTTCTGGATTTCGACCACCAGGCGCTTCTCCTCGGTGCAGCGCGTTTCGAGGGCGGCGAGGCGCTCCGTCGCGGCCTGCTTGCTCTCGGCCAGCTCTTGCAGGCGCTTCTTGTGGTCGGTCCCGACGGCGCTCTCGCGCTCGAGGATGCCGATCTCGACGTCGAGGTGCTCGATCTCGCGCCGGGCGTCTTCCAGCGCCGGCGGGGTGCTCGACTGGCCGAGGGCCACGCGGGCGCAGGCGGTGTCGAGCAGGCTGACCGACTTGTCGGGGAGCTGCCGGTCGGTGATGTAGCGCTGCGACAGCTTGACGGCGTCCTCGACGGCCTCGTCGAGGACGCGGACGCCGTGGTGTTTCGCCAGGGTGGCCGTCACGCCGCGCATCATGCGGATGCCGCGCTCGACGTCGGGCTCATCGACCTTGACGACCTGGAAGCGCCGCTTGAGGGCGGGGTCGGGCTCGATGAACTTCTTGTACTCGGTCCAGGTGGTGGCCGCGACGGTGCGCATCTCGCCGCGGGCCAGGGCGGGCTTGAGCAGGTTGGCCGCGTCGCCCTGCCCGGCCTGCCCGCCGGCGCCGATGAGCGTGTGGGCCTCGTCGATGAAGAGGATGATCGGCTGGGGCGACGACTTGACCTCGGCGATGACCGACTTGAGGCGGTTCTCGAACTCGCCCTTTACGCCCGCGCCGGCCTGGAGCAGGCCGAGGTCGAGCGAGCGGACGGCGACGTTCTTGAGCGACTCGGGCACGTCGCCGGCGACGATGCGCAGGGCGAAGCCCTCGACGACGGCCGTCTTGCCGACGCCGGCCTCGCCGGTGAGGATGGGGTTGTTCTGGCGCCGGCGGGTGAGGATGTCGATGACCTGCCGAACCTCGGGGTCGCGGCCGATGACGGGGTCGATTTCCCCTTTGCGGGCCCGGTCGGTCAGGTTGAGCGTGAACTGGTCGAGGGCCGGCGTCTTGGAGTTGGGGCTCGGGCCGGGGGCGGAGGAAGCGGCGCCCGGCTCGCGGGCGGGCTCGCCGACGTCGGCCTCGTCCTCGGCGGAGCCGGCGGTGACGGCCTTGACCTCTTGCAAAAGGCGCTCGGCGGGGAGCTTGCTCAACTCGGGCACGGCGCGCATTCGCGAGGCGAGAGCGCGGTCGGTGAGCAGGGCGGCGAGCAGGTAGCCGGACCGCACCCGCTGGGCGCCGTGTTCGAGCGAGCCGATGACCCAGGCCTCGCGCATGAGGTCCTGGATCTCCGGCGACAGGGCGGGGGCGCGGGCGTTGCCGGTCTTGAGCTGGTCGAGCGACTTGGTCAGCTCGCGGCCGACGCGCCCGGCGTCCACGTTGTACTGGCGGAAGATGCGGGCGAGGTCGGTGTTGGGGGCCTCGATCAGCTTGAGAAGCCAGTGCTCGATCTCGACGTTGTAGTTGGTGCGCGAGAGGCAGAGCCCGGCGGCCGCCTCGAGGCCGCGCCTGGAAACGGCGTTCAACTTGCCGAGCAAGGCGCTGGGGGTGACGGAAGCCACGGTGATTCGTCCCTGGAAAAGGATTCGCTCACGGCGAAGCGCGAACGGTAATTCGTCGGTGGGCATGTTCTCAAGAATGGCGCCGAGACGCAAGCAAAAATCCTGCTTGGCGCCAGGCCCTCGTTAAGGCGAGCGGCAGGAGTTGGTTTGTTGGAGGACGGATCTCCTGCGCCGGCCGGACGGATCTGGAGCGCCGTCCTCCAGGGAGGCCTGTTCCTGCCGCTCGCCCAATGCCTCGAGTTGTCCTTCCAAGTTGCCCTGTCCCTTCTCGTTTGCTATGCTCGCAGAGCGCACTCCGCCTCGGCTGAAGGCCTTTCATGCTTGGCGGACGTTGCCAAAGGAGGCACCGTGGCCGACCCCCCACCCCCCGGGAACGACCCCAGCCCTAGCCCACCTTTCCGGCGCGCGCCCGCGGGGCGGCGCCCCATCGACATCGGGGAGCTTCTCAGCGGGCTCGAGGGCGAGAAGCGCCAGTCGGCCGCGGCGCTTGCCAACGCCGTCGGCATGAAGCTCGTCCTCATCCCGGCCGGGAAGTTTCGCATGGGCTCTCCCCCCGAGGAGCCCGGCCGGCGCCAGAACGAGGGCCCTCAGCACGAGGTCACTGTCCCCCAGGCGTTCTATCTGGGAGCGTCCGCCGTCACGCAAGCACAATACGAGGCGGTCGTGGGGCGCAACCCCTCGCGCTTCACGCGCGCCAACGGCGGGGGGCCCGACCATCCCGTCGAGAACGTGTCGTGGGAAGAGGCCGTGGACTTCTGCCGGAAGCTCTCGGCCCTTCCGGAGGAGAAGGCCGCGGGGCGCATCTACCGCCTGCCGACGGAGGCGGAATGGGAGCACTCCTGCCGGGCCGGCGCCCGGGAATCGCTGCCCTTCGCCTTCGGCAAGTCGCTGTCGTCGCTCCAGGCCAACTTCGACGGCACCCACCCCCACGGCGCCGCGCCGGGCCCCGCCCTCGGCCAAACGAGCCCGGTGAGGTCGTATCAGGAGAACACCTTCGGGCTGTACGACCTGCACGGCAACGTCTGGGAGTGGTGTGCCGATTGGTACGACGAGAATTACTACGCGGAGTCGCCCTTGCGGGGCCCCAGCGGGCCGGTCGTCGGTCGGTTCCGCGTCCTGCGCGGGGGCTCGTGGCGCAATCACGCCGTCACCTGCCGCTCGGCCTATCGCAACGCGCTGCCCCCGACCAAGAGGGACAGTTGCACGGGCCTTCGAGTGGTGGCGCAAGTATGAAGGAGGAAGGAGGAACCAAGAGGGTTGGGGGGATCGCTAAGCCGCAACCGACCCTCGACGTTTGCGGCTTAGCGGCCCGCTTCGGTTTCATCCTTCATCCTTTCCGAGGAGAGGGGCCTGTCATGAGGCTGAGCGCCAAGTTTGGCATCACCGTGCTGGTCCTTCTCGCCGCGACCCTGGGGGCCACGGCCTGGGTGCTGATCCAGGACGAGCAGCGGTCTCTCGAGGCGGAGGCCCGCCAGCGCGCCGATACCATCCTGTACTTCGGGCAGGCCTGCCGCGACTACACCAGCAAGGTCATGCGCCCCGCGGTGCAGCGGCAGACGGAGCACCTCGGCTCGATCGTCTTCGAGGCCGAGACCCCGAGCCTGGTGGCGCGGGGCACGTTCGAGGCGCTCCAGGAGAGGCTGCCGGGCTATTCCTTCCGCGAGGCGACGCTCAACCCGCTCAACGAGAAGAACCGCGCCCGGCCCCACGAGGAGGAACTCATCCGCCGCTTCCAGGCCGACCGCGAATTGCAAGAGCTCGCCGGCTTTTCCCAGCGCGACGGCGAGGAGCATTTCTACGTGGCCCGCCCGCTGCTGGTGGAGCGCAGCTGCCTCCGCTGCCACGGCCCGGCTTCGGAGGCCCCCGAGGCGGTGCGCCGGCGGTACGGGACCAGCCAGGGCTACGACTGGGTGAAGGGGGAGATCCAGACGATCATGATGGTGAGCGTCCCGACCCAGGACCTGCGCGCCAACCAGCGGGCGGTGTTCTGGAAGGTGCTCGGCCTGCACGGGGGGCTGGCCCTCTCGCTGCTGCTCGTGCTCCACGTGCTGTTCGAGCGCCTCGTCCACCGCCGGGTGCGCGAGGCGGTCGCGGTCATGGAGCAGGTGGCCGCCGACCCGACCACGTCGGCGCGCATCGGGGGGCTGGCGCGCGACGAACTGGGGACCATGCTGGGGGCGTTCAACCGCACGGCCGACTCGTTGCGCGATGCCCAGCTCACCCTCGAGGAGCGCGTCGCCACGCGCACGGCCGAGCTGGGGCAGACCAACTCCGCCCTCGAACGGGAGGTTTTGGAGCACAGGCGGACCGAGGTGCTGTTGCGCGAGGCCAAGGAGTCTGCCGAGGAGGCCAATCGGTCGAAAAGTCGGTTCCTGGCCAACATGAGCCACGAGCTGCGCACTCCCCTTAACGCCATCATCGGCTACAGCGAACTGTTGCAGGAAGAGGCCGAGGACGCCGAACAGACCGCGCTCGTCCCCGACCTGCTCAAGATCCGGGCCTCGGGCACGCACCTGCTCGCCCTCATCAACGACGTCCTCGACCTGTCCAAGGTGGAGGCCGGCAAGCTCGAGTTGTGCCTGGAGACGTTCGCCCTGCCCGAGCTCCTCCAGGACGTGGTCGCGACCGTCCGGCCGCTGGTCGATAAGAACGCCAACCGTCTGGTGGTGGAGTGCGCCGGCGCCCCGGCGGGAATGCACGCCGACGTCACCCGGCTGCGGCAGTGCCTGTACAACCTGCTCAGCAACGCCTGCAAGTTCACCGACAAGGGCACCATCGCGCTGCGCGTCGAGCCCGAGGCGCGGGGCGGGAAGGATTGGGTGGCCTTCCACGTCGCGGACACCGGGATCGGGCTGACCTCCGAGCAGGTGGGCAGGCTGTTCCAGGCGTTCGCCCAGGCCGACTCCTCCACGACGCGCCGCTACGGAGGCACCGGCCTGGGCCTCGCGATCAGCCGCAAGTTCTGCCAGTTGATGGGCGGCGACGTGACCGTCGAGAGCGAGCCCGGCAAGGGCTCGACCTTCACGATCCGGCTCCCGCGCGTGGTCGCCAGCCCGGACGGCGAGGCAAGGGCGCTCGCCCCTCCCGCGCCGGCGCCCGCCCCTGCCCGTCCAGCGCGGCCCGCCGTCCTGCTCGTGGACGACGGGGACGAAGGCCGGGCCCGCCTCGCCCGCGCGCTGGCCCCTCAAGGGCTCGACGCGATCTTGGCGCCGCGCGCCGACGAGGCCCTGAAGAGGGCCCGGGCCGTTCACCCGGTTGCCATCGTCGTGGAAATGCTGATGACGGGGGCAGAGGGGTGGTCCACCCTGGCGGCCCTCGACGCCGACAGCGCCCTCGCGGACGTTCCGGTCGCGCTGGTTTCTCTGCGCCAGGAGGCGGAGGCCGGCCACGCCCTGCGAGCTTTCGATTACCTCGCTTGCCCCGTCGAGGAGGGCCGGCTGGAGGCGGTGCTGCGCCAATGTCCGCCCGCCCAGGGAGAGGTGCTGGTGGTGGAGAACGACGCGATCGGCCGGCGCCACCTCCTCGGCCTGCTCAAGCAGGCGGGCTGGACGACAGCCTCGGCGGACACCGGCACGGTGGCGCTGGGGCACCTGAGCTGGAGGCGGCCTTCCCTGATCTTCGTCAACCTGCTCCTGCCCGAGCCCGGCGCGTTCGAGCTCTTGAACGAGTTGGCCCACGCCCCGGCCTGGCGCTCGATCCCGGTGGTGGTCCTCACCCCGGCGCGCCTTTCCGAGGAGGACCGAGCCCGCCTGAGCGACCAGCTCGCCCGACTCGGGCGACGCGGTGGGGCCCCCCGCGCCCCCGTCTGCGAGGAAGTGCGGCGGTTAATGGGCCTGGGGAAAGCAAGCGAGTAATTGGCCGATGGCGATGATCGTGTCTGTCCACTCCTATCGAGGAGGAACGGGGAAATCGAACCTGACCGCCAACCTGGCGGCCACCGTCGCCTGCGCCGGCCTGCGCGTCGGCATCATCGACACCGACATTCAGTCGCCCGGCATTCACGTGTTGTTCGGGCTGGACGAAGGCACGATCAACCGATCTCTGAACGACTACCTCTGGGGCCGTTGCGCCATCGAGGACACCGCCTACAACATCACCCCGCCCGCCGTGGCGGCGCGGGGCGGTACCGTCTTTCTCATCCCGTCGAGCATCAAGGCCGGCGAGATCGCGCGCGTCCTCCGGGAAGGATACGACATTGGCCTGCTGGCCGATGGCTACCGCGACCTGCTCGAAAAGCTCCGGCTGGACTACCTCTTCATCGACACCCACCCCGGGCTCAACGAGGAGACCCTGCTGTCGATCTCCCTCTCGGACGTGACCGTGCTGATCCTGCGCCCCGACCATCAGGACTTCCAGGGGACGGCCGTGACCGTGGAGGTGGCCCGGAAGTTGAACGTCCCGCACCTGCTCCTGGTCATCAACAAGGCCCTGACCAGCCTGGACTGGAAGGCGCTCCGCAACCAGGTGGAGGCCACGTACAACATCGACGTGGCCGCCATCTTTCCGTTCAACGAGGAGATGCTTCAGTTGGGGAGCAGCGGCCTGTTCTGTTTGCACTACGCCGACCATGCCTTCACGCGCGAGGTGGGGCGCCTCGCCGGTCAGATCGGCGAGTTTGGAAGGAGAAAGGACGAGGGATGAGTTCAGCGGAGGACAGGCCCTCGGCTCGCCCTCCTCGCCACAACCGGCAGACGACTCGTCAGCCGGCGCACCTTCCTCTTCCTTTCTTTGGTATCGGGGGGCCGCCATCACACAAAGCAGAATAATCGGGCGAATCGATCCATCCTCTCCCCTTTTTCGACTCTTTTTCTACTTGCCCAGCCCGCGCACCACGAACTGATCGAACGAGGTGATGGCGTCGGCCTTCGTCCACAGTCCCACCTTCCCGGCGGTCTTGATGCCATCGTCCTTGGCGTCGAGGTGCTTCTTGCCGTTGAGGTAGCACTCGATGCGATTGCCCTGGTGCTTGATGGCAAGCACGTGCCACGAGCCCGCCTTGGCCGCGAGCGGTTCGGCCGACTCGATTTGCTTGCGCTTGCCGGCGACGACCTTGTACAGCCGGAAGTTGTCTTCGAGCGGGTTGAAGCGGGCGACGTAATAGTTGTTGGCGTCCTGATAGCGCCAGACGATGCCGCCGCCCTGGTCGTCCTTGCCGCGCAACGGCTTGAAAGAGACGCGAACCTCGACGTCCTGGTAGGTGCCGCCCTCGGCCACGCACAGGTTGAACGTGGAGCGCGGCCCCTTGGCCATCTGCGTCAACACGAGCCCGCCCTTGGAGGGCGCCGTGGCGTCCGCCTCCACCTTCCACGTGCTGGCGACGCCCTTGCCGGTCTGCGCCGCTTTCCAGCCGGCCGGCACTTTGCCGAGGTCGGCCTTGGTCAAACGGAGGGGAGGCGCCTTCTCGTCGGCCGCCTGGAGCGCCGTCGAGAGGAGCGCCATGCTGCCCAGAAGCGCGAGTCGGAACATGAGGCCTCCTTCCAGAAACGAGACTCGGCGCACGATCCCTTCACGAAAAGCGGTCGAGGTCGTCGCGCAGTTTTGGGTCGTTATCGACGTCGCCGAACGTCTCGAGCCAGTGCTTCTTGTCGAGGTTGGGGTCGGCGCCGGGCTTGAGGAGCTCGGGGGCAGAGACCGCGGGCGAGGGGGCACGGAAGGCGCGCAAGAGCTCCATGTAATCGAGGCAGCCCAGGGGAGGGCAGCCGCGCCGGCGCGCCGACTGCTGCAAGCGGCGGTCATCCGACACGACGGTCAGGGTGCGCGGCGTCTTCTCGCGCCCGAGGACGTCCTCGATGAGGTCGTCGGCGGACTCCTCCTGGGCAAAGAGGACGCGCACGCCCTGAAAGCTCTGCGGCATGGTCGAGCGATGTTTGGCACGGCTGGCGTCGAAGACGACGGTGACTTCCTCGCCGGCGGGGCCGTGGCGCCCCGCCACCTTGAGGAGGAGCGTTTCGCGCACGAGCTCGAGTCGATGAGGCGGCTGCGGGCCCGGCGTCAGCAGGCTCATGGCGTAAGCCAGGTTGTAGCCGTCGATGAGGTAGCGCATCGTCCGCGTGCGTGGGGCCCCGAGGCGTCAGTGGGCATTGTGTCACCCTGCGCGGACCGGGCCAAGGGGAAACCGGATCGATTGCGGCGAAGATCGGCGATCCAGGCGCGGCAGCGAGCCCGTGGGCGCCGATCGCGGAACTGGAAGCGGCGGGCCCTCGACGTTCGCCGCTTGCGGCTTCGTGATCGCCGCCACGGCAGGCTTTTTCCTTGACAAGAGGCGGCGCTCGCCGGATGCTACCCTCACCGTTCTGCGCGTTTCTGCTCGGCGCGAGCGCGCGGGGGACGCGCCGAAGGAGGGGCCTCATGCTGGGTTGGCTGAAACGGTTCTTTCTCGGCGAGCCCGCCCCAGACCAGTCGCCGTTGGCGAAGCAGGCGCACAGCGCCGAGCCCGGCGCGCGAGAACGCGCAGCGGCGCAACTGGGCGAGGTGTCCGGGCCGTGGGCAGCCGACCAGTTGCTCGAAATGCTGCGCGATGCGCACGCTTCGGTCCGGGAGGCTGCCCGTACTTCCCTCGGACGGCAAGGGCCCGCAGCCTTTCCGGCGCTGTGCCGGGGACTGAACCACGCCGACGCGCAGGTGGGGCGGGCCGCCGCGGAAATACTGGGGGAGCGCCGCGAGCCGGAGGCCGTTGCCCCGCTCCTTGGGGCGCTCAAGTATGGCGCCCGCCCGGTCCAGAATGCGGCTCGGGTGGCGCTGGAGCGACTCGGAGACCTGGCGGTGCCCGCGCTGGAGGCGGCGCGAGAAGAGCAGCAGCCGTGGGCCCAGCGGCAGATCGAGGAGGCG
>JBBSEZ010000239.1:0-15200 GCA_038239195.1 Gemmatales bacterium | reverse complement strand
CGTCGGGCAGAACGCCTACCTGAAGCGCTCGTGGCTCACGCCTCAGCAGGGGGCCCTGCTGGCGGGCGGCGGGCTGCTCGCGGGCCTGGTCGCCGGCGGGCTGGGCGAGCTGTTGCAGCACCCCGCGCTGAGCGGCAAGGCCCTCGGCTTCGTCGCCGGCTGGTTGCTGCTGGGCGGGCTGCTCGGCCGCGGGCTGGCCTGGTTCATCCCCAACCTCCACGGCTGGAAGGCCTCCGCGGCGGGCGCCGCGGGCGGGCTCCTCGCCGCCCTGGCCTTCCGCGCCGTCTCGCTGCTGGGGGCCGACTTCGCGGGCCGGCTGGCCGGCGCCCTGCTGCTGGGCTTCAGCATCGGCCTGATGGTGGCGCTGGTGGAGATGGCCTTCCGCTCCGCCTGGTTGGAGGTGGTCTACGGCCCGCGCGAGGCCGGCACGGTCAACCTGGGCCCCGAGCCGGTCAGCTTCGGCGGCGATGCCTCCTCCTGCACCGTCTTCGCCCGCGGGGCCGCCCCCCGCGCCTACTGCTTCTGGTTCCGCGGCGGCAAGGTGCGCTGCGAGGACGTCCCCAGCGGGGAGGTGCGCGTGCTCGTCCCGGGACAGTCGTTGGCTATCGGCAAGCTCCGCGTTACCGTCCGCACGGCCGGCGCCTCCGCGGATGCCACGACCGTCGCTGCCAGGGAGCGCCCCGCCCCAGCGCCGCCACAGGGCTATCGCGGCACGATCAAGCCGGGGCCCCGCAGGGCGCCCGTCCCCGAGCGGCCTTCCGTCCCTCCCGCGCCCGCGCGAGCGCCACAGGCCGTCGCGCGGGTATCGACGCCCGGCGGCCCCGGTTGCCCGACCTGCGGGCGCAAGGCGCCCGGGGCGACCGGGAAGCGCTACTGCACGATCTGCGAGCGGGCCTATTGAGGACGGAGGAGGGCCCCGGCCTTCTTGCCCGTCGCGTCTTCGAGTACATTGACGGTCGAAGGGAGAAAATGCCCGAACTGCCTCAGCGCCCTTCCCTTCGGCAACGCCCGCCTACAAGACTGCCCCGCGAACGGCGACGCGGGCCAGCCGCCCGACTCTCCGGAGGCCCCGCGTGGTCCCCTGTCACCCCTGTCCCGACGACGCCCGTCTGAAGCAGTTCCTGCTCGGCCACTCGCCCCCGGGCGAGGCGGGGCCGCTCGAACAACACCTGTTGGGCTGCACCGCCTGCCAGGCTGCGGCGGAGTCGGCCCATGCCCTGGATACGCTCAGCGCGGCCCTGGCCCGCCCGCCGGCGCCGGCCGAGTGGGCCGACGAGCCGGCCGTGGCGCGGCTCGTCGGGCGGCTCCAGCATCTCGCCCTGTCCGCGACCAACCTTTTGCCCGCCGCGGAAGGCCTCGTGCCCCCCGGGCTGCTCGGCCCGCCGGAGCGCCCCGGCGAGGTTGGCCGGCTGGGCCGGTTTCGCGTCCTGCGCCTGCTGGGCGCGGGCGGCATGGGGCTGGTCTTCGAGGCCGAGGACGAGGCCCTGCGGCGCCGCGTCGCCCTCAAGGTGATGCGGCCCGAGCTCGCTGCCAGCGCCGCCGGCCGCGAGCGCTTCCGGCTCGAGACGCAGGCTGCCGCCGCTCTCGAACACGATCACGTGGTCCCCATCTACCACGTCGGCGAGGCTGCCGGGCCCGCCGGCTGGCCCGTGCCGTTCCTCGTCATGCCTCTCTTGCGCGGCGAGCCCCTCGACGCGCGCGTCAAGCGCCTCGGCCGCCTCCCCACCGCTGAGGTGCTGCGCATCGGCCGCGAGGCCGCCGCGGGGCTGGCCGCTGCTCATCGCGCCGGGCTGGTCCACCGCGACGTCAAGCCGGCCAACCTCTGGCTCGAGGAAGGCAGCGACCGGGTGAAGGTGCTCGACTTCGGCCTCGCCCGCGGGCCGGCGGGCGGGGGCGGGCTCACCCTGCCGGGAACGGTGCTCGGCACGCCCGCTTACCTGGCGCCCGAGCAAGCCAGCGGCGGCGCCGTCGATGCCCGCGCCGACCTGTTCAGCCTCGGGTGCGTGCTCTACCTGCTGAGTACCGGCCGGCCGCCCTTCCAGGGCGACAACCCCCTCGCGGTCCTCTGGGCCATCGGGGCAGAGGCCCCGACGCCCCCTCACGAGGCCTGCCCCAAGGTGCCCCGCGCCCTGTCGGCCCTCCTCCTCCGGCTGCTGGCGAAGGCCCCGGCCGGTCGGCCCGCCTCCGCCGAGGTGGTCGAGCAGGAGCTCCTCGCCATCGAGCAGGCGATCGCCCGCCCGCGTCGCCGGCGCCTGGTCCGGCTGGCCGTCGCCTTGGCGGCCTCGGCCGCGCTCGTCGTGGGGGGAGTGCTGGCCTTCGGCGTGCGACAGAAAGGGCGAGCCCCCTCGAACGAGCCCGACCTTGGGCAAGACGTCGGCGAGCCCCGTCCTATCCCGTCGCCGCCTGCCGGCCCCGGCCCGGTCCCCGCTCCCGTCCTTCCGCCCCCTCCCCTGGCCAAGGAGACAAGGATGGTCGTCGGCAACGTGCGGGTGGCGCCCCTCAATGCCGGCATGCCCTGGCGGCCCGATCTGTACGTCCGCCTGACGCGCGACGACCCTGCCCTGAAGGAGCGCCTCGCCAAGCTCGAAGAAGAGGCGGAGGGACTGAGGGGCCGCGACCGATGGCAGAAGATGATCGGGATGTCGGAGCAGCGGCTCGCCAAGATGGACAAGGCCGACCCCTTCTTCGAGTTGACGGAGAGGAACCTCGAACGGATCAGGACGAGTTACCCCCCCTTGAAGGCCGAAGAACGCAGGCGCCTCGAAGAGATCGATCGGGCCAGGCAGGGGCTCGCGCGTCGCCTCTCTTTTCAGACGGCGGTCGCCAAGGCCGTGGAGCACGACTTCGGCGAGGGCGACCTCATCGTGGCCGAGGGCGACAAGGTGGAAGTCCACGTCATGGACAAGTACCTGTTCCAGGCGGACGACACGCTGGCGACCTACCGCGTTGTCGTCACGGCCGACCTGCTCCGCAAGGGCGAGCTCGCGCTCGGCCCGTCCGGGCGGGCCCTCGCGGTCGCGCTGAAGTTCCGGACGGCGCCGTGAGGATCGATAATCGCGCCCCCGGCAACCGTATTCACCCCGGCGAATGGCGATCCGAGGGCGCGAGCCCCGAAGGGCGAAGCTATTGAATGCCGCCCCATTGGGGCTAAGAAGAACAGGGCCCGATGGCCTCCGGGCCCTTGTCTTTCCGGAACGCAAGCCCCTGACTTCGCCCGGCCGTTGCCCCGACGATCCCCCCGAGGTACTGCCGTGCCTTATCCATCCTTCCTCCGCATCCGCCAGCACTTCGAGCGCCCGCGCATCGACGACGTTCCCGCCGCCGTCGCCGCCGCCTTGGGCCCGCTCGACCTGTCCGCCCGTATCCGCCCCGGCCAGACGGTCGCCCTGACCGCGGGCAGTCGCGGCATCGCCAACGTCCCGACCATCCTGCGCGCCACGGCCGACTTCCTCAAGAAGCTCGGTGCCCGCCCCTTCCTGGTGCCGACGATGGGCAGCCACGGTGGGGGGACCGCCGAAGGACAGCGCACGGTCCTCGAAAGCTACGGCATCACCGAGGCGTTCGTCGGCGTGCCGATCAAGGCGTCGATGGACGTGGTGCCGCTCGGCGAGACGAGCGAAGGCTATCCCGTGGTGCTCGACCGCCACGCCGCCGAGGCCGACCACGTGGGCGTCGTGGCCCGCGTCAAGCCACACACGGCCTTTCACGGCCCCATCGAAAGCGGGCTGCTCAAGATGATGATGATCGGCCTCGGCAAGCACGCCGGGGCCCTCACGTACCACAAGATCCTGATCGAACAGCCCTACGACCTCGTCGTGCGCAGCGTCGGCCGGGCCATGCTGGCGCGTGCCCCCATCGCCTTCGGGCTTGGCATCGTCGAAAACGCCTACGACGAGACCGCCCTCGTGGAAGGCGTCTTGCCCGAGCAGTTCGAGCCGGTCGAGGAGCGCCTGCTGGTCGAGGCGCGCCGGCTGCTGGGCCGGCTGCCCCGGCAGCAGGCCGACCTGCTGATCGTCGATGAGATCGGCAAGGACATTAGCGGATCGGGAATGGACACGAACGTCGTCGGCCGCAAGAGGGCCTTCCGCACCCAGCCCGCCCCGCCGGGGCTGCCGGCGATGCGGCTCATCTTTGTGCGCGGCCTCAGCGCGCACACGCACGGCAACGCCTCGGGCATCGGCCTGGCCGACTTCACCACCACGCGCCTGGCCCGCCAGATGGACTACCGCGCCACCGTCATCAACTGCCTCACGGCGGGCTACCCCGAGGGGGCGTTCCTCCCCGTCCACTTCGAGACCGACCGCGAGGTCCTCGACGCCGGCCTTGCGATCCTGGGCACCCGGGGGCCGCAGGAGGCGCGCGTGATGCGCATCCGCAACACGCTGGCCGTGGAAGAAGTCGAGGTGTCGGAGGCGTGCCTGGGCTCGCCGGCGAGCAACCCGTTCGAGCCGATGGGGAAGTCGGCGCCGCTGGCCTTCGACGCGGCGGGAAACCTCCGAGAGTAACCCGCCATGAGGAAGACCGCCTGGCAGCTCGTGGCGGTGGCGCTGCTGTCCGCCGGCCTGACCGCCGCGGGCGTCTGGGGCTATCGCGCCTGGCAGCGCAGCCGCGCCCCGAAGGAGCCCCTCATCGGCAACAAGGCCCGCGCTCAGTGGCTCGAGGCCCTCAACAGCGACTCGCCCGAAGAGGGCCGTGCGGCCGCCCACGCCCTGGCCGACCTGGGCGAGCCCGGTCTTGCCGTCCTGCTGGAGGCCCGCACCAGCCCCGACCTGCGCGTGCATCGCCGCGCCGTGGCAGGGCTGGTGCGCGTGGGCGGGCCGGCCGCGCCCGGCCTGGTCGAGGTGCTGCCGAAAAGCGGCGACCGGGCCGAGACGGCCCTGGTGCGCATCGGCCCCGCCGCAGTGCCTGCCCTGGTGGCCGCGCTGCGCCAGCCCGAGAGGGCCAAACACGCCGCCCGCGTCCTCGGCGCGATGGGCGCGCGCGCCGGCGCGGCGGTGCCCGACCTCGTCGCCGTCTTTCTGGATCGCCAGGCCAAGGACGAGGCGCGCGCGGAGGCGGCCCGCGCGCTAGGCCGGATCGGGCCTGCCCCACCACCCGCGGATGCGCCCGGCACGCCGGACGCCGTCGTCGAGGCGCTGGCCTCGGCGCTGACCGACGGAAGCGCCGCGGTGCGCCAGCGCGCCGCCGAGGGGCTGGGCGAGATCGGCCCGCGCGCCGTGGCCGCGCTGCCGGCGCTGGCGCGTGCGTCGCGCGATCCCGAGGCGGAGGTGTCGGCCTCCGCGTGCTGGGCGCTGGGGCACCTGGCGTCTCCCCCCGGGGCGCCGGCGCTGCTGGCGCGCGTGCTCGGCGAGGACGATCCGCGCCAGCTCCCGGCCGCCGAGGCGCTGGCCCAGCTCGGCCCGGCCGCGCGCGGGACCATTCCGGCGCTGGTGGCCGTCCTGGCCAGCCCGCGTGCCGAGCGGGCCCACGCCGCATTCGTGCTCGAGCGCCTGGGCCCGCCAGCGGTGCCTGCCCTGATCGAGGCCATCCAGGGCCCCGAGCGCGACCTGCGCCGCGCCGCCGCCGACGTCCTCGCGAAGTTGGGGCCGCAGGCGACGGCGGCGTTGCCCGCGGTCCTGGCCGCGCTGGAGGACCGCTCCGCCCCGGCCACGCTGGGGGCGCCGTTCGTCGGGCTGGGCGCCTTGCCCTCGGGCCCGCTGACGTGCTGCGCCGCCCTGGTCGCTTACGAGGAAGGCCAGGCCCGCTTGCCCCTCGCCCTGGCCCGCTGCGCCGTGCGCATCGATCCGACGAGGGCGGGCCCCGCAGTCCCCGCCCTGCTGCGCCTGCTCGATGGAAAATATGGGGGCGACGTCGTCCTGCTTCTCGCCGACGTGGGCGAGGGCGCCCGCGCCGCCGTCCCGCTGCTCCTGGCATCCCTGAAGGGCAAGGACCAGGCCCGGGCCCAGCGCGCGGCGCTGGCCCTGGCACGATTGGGCCCGTCGGCCAGGGAGGCCGTCCCCGACCTCCTCCCCCTGCTCGCCGACCGCGCGCTGCGCCCCTACGCCGCCGCCGCCCTCGCGCGCATCGATCCGGCCCGCGATGCGGACGTGCTCAAGGCGCTGACGCCCGACCTGGAGGGGGAGGACGCGGGCGCATGCCGCAGGGCCCTTGCCGCCCTGCGCGAGATGGAGCGCGTTCCCGCGGAGGCCCTCCCACTGCTGCGCCCGCTGCTGTCCGACGGCGAGCTCGTCCACCCGGCCCTGGCCCTTGTCGAGCGCCTCGGCAAGGACGCCGCCCCGGCGACGCTCGACCTGATCAAGCTCCTCTCCGAAAGCTCGCCTCTTCTGCGCGAGCGCGCCGGCCGGCTGCTGGCCCGGATCGGCAGGCCGGCCGCCGGCCCCTTGACCACTGCGCTGCGCAGCCCCAACCCGACCGTCCGCGCCACCGCCGCCTGGACGATGGGCCGAGCCGCCCTCACCGACCGGCCGACGGCGCAATCGCTCTACGCGGACGCGCTGGTGCCGGCGCTGGAGGACAGCGACCTCTCCGTCCGCCTCCAGGCCGCCGCCTCGCTTGCGCTCCTTCGCATCCCCACCGCCGACCACAAGGCCATCCCGATCCTGCTCGGCTGGCTCGACCGCTCGGAAGCCGACCACCGCCGGGCGGGCGTGCGCGCCCTCGCTGTCGCGCCGCTATCCCCCAGCGCCCGCGCCCGCGTGGCGGAGTGTCTGTTGAGCCCCGACGAGTTGGTGCGCCACGGTGCCGCTCGGGCTGTCCTCGGTCCCTCTCCGACGAGCGAGGCGCTGGAGGAGCTCGCGGGGGCGCTGAACGACGGCAGCGCCGCCGTGCGCCTGGCGTCCGCCATCGCGCTGCTCGCGGTCGATCCGAAACGCGGCGCGGCGTTGTCGGCCCTCGCCGGCTTGACGCGCTCGCCGATCCCGGCCCTGCGCCAGGAGGCCGTCGAGGCCGCCCTGCGCGTCGCCCCCAGGTTGGGGGCGGAAGCCGTGCCTCTGCTGGAGGCCGACGTGCGCGGCGGCGACCTCTTCCAGCGTCACCGCGCCGCCCTTCTCCTCGTCCGCATCGACGCCACGAAGGCCCGCACGGTCGTGCCCTGGCTGATGGCCCAGCTCCAAAGTCTCGACGCCGGCGCCCGCGTCGAGGCCTGTCGCACGCTGGAACAGCTCGGGCCCGCTGCTCGCGCGGCGCTTCCCGCGCTGAGGCGCCGCGCCAACGACGAAAACGAGAACGTGCGCGCCGCCGCGAAGGAGGCGCTGAAGCAGGTACGAGCGAATGGGCCGTAGGTCAGGCTCGCCTGCCTTTCCGTGGGACAGGCTTTCGAGCCTGTCTTTTTGGCTCTCCGCCAAAGTCGCTGAAGAACGGAACGCCACGGAGGGCGTTCCCTACAGAGGCCCTGCGAAAACCTGTAGGGAACGGCCTCCGTGCCGTTCCGTGCTGAAGAGCGGAACGCCACGGAGGGCGTTCCCTACAGAGGCCCAGCGAAAACCAGTAGGGAACGGCCTCCGTGCCGTTCCGTGCCTCGCCCCATCAGCAACTTTGGCGGAGAACCGTCTTTTTCTTGTTGGCGACGCCCGTTCTCAGGCCGGACAGGCTGGAAAACCTGTCCTACGTCGCCCCCGCGCGGTATCGTGAGCGCATACGTCCCTCTGGAGGTGTATCGACTCATGTCCGCCGTACCGCTGTCCCAGGTCGCCGTCCACCTGCGCCCCGAAGACAACGTCGCCGTCGCCGCGCGGCCCCTCCCGCCGGGCAGCGAGGTGGCCCACGACGGCCACGTGCTGACCATCGGCGGCCGCGTCGGCCTCGGCCACAAGTTCGCGCTCGTCCCGATCCCCAAGGGCGCCCCGGTCCTCAAGTACGGCCAGATCATCGGCTTCGCCAGCCAGCCCGTCCCCGCCGGAGCACACGTCCACGTCCACAACGTCTCCGCCGACAATTTCGAGCGCGATTACGCCTTTTGCCGCGATTGCCCCCCGCCCCCGCCCCGGCCCGCCGAATTGCGCACCTTCCTGGGCTACGATCGCGGCCCCGAGCGACCCGACCACCTGCGCTACGGCACGCGCAACTACGTCGCCATCATCAGCACCGTCAACTGCTCCGCCTCCACCAGCAAGTACGTCTCCGAGCGCTTCCGCGCGACCGACCTCCTGAAGCAGTACCCCAACGTCGATGGCGTGGTGGCGATCACCCACAAGGCCGGCTGCGCCATGCAGTACGACGGCCCCGACCACAACCAGCTCGATCGCACGCTCGCCGGGTTCGCCCGCCACCCCAACGTCGCCGCCTACGTGCTGATCGGCCTCGGCTGCGAGACGGGCCAGGCCATCCACCTCGTCGAGGGCGAGGGGCTGATCCAGCTCAACGGCTCGCGCAAGAAACCGCTCGTCATCACCGTGCAGGAGTGCGGCGGGATTCGCAAGACCGTCGAGGCTGGCGTGCGCGCCGTCGCCGGCCTGCTGCCCCAGGTCAACGACGTCCGCCGGACGAAGTTGACGGCCGACAAGATCGTCCTCGGCACCAACTGCGGCGGGTCCGACGGCAACAGCGGAGTGACCGCCAACCCCGCCGTGGGCGTGGCGTCCGACCTGCTCGTCGCTCAGGGCGGGACGAGCATCATCGGCGAGACAACGGAGATCTACGGGGCGGAACATCTCTTGACGCGCCGCGCCGTGAGCCGTGCCGTCGGCGAGAAGTTGATCGAGCGCATCAAGTGGTGGGAGTGGTACGTGGGCATCTTCGGCGCGGAGATCAACAACAACCCGTCGGTGGGCAACAAGGAGGGCGGGCTGACCACGATCTTCGAGAAGTCGCTCGGCGCCATCGCCAAGGGCGGCAGCACGGCGCTGGTGGACGTGGTGCGCTACGCCGAGCCGGTGAAGGCGAAGGGCTTCGTGGTGATGGACACGCCGGGCTACGACCCGGTGAGCATGACGGGCATCGTGGCGGGCGGGGCCAACGTGCTGGTCTTCACGACGGGGCGCGGCTCGGTGTTCGGCTGCAAGCCGGCGCCGTCGATCAAGGTGGCGACGAACACGCCGATGTATCGGCACATGATCGACGACATGGACGTTGATGCGGGCGTGATCCTGGCGGGGACGGCGGTGGAGGAGGTGGGGAGGCAGATCTTCGAGGAGGTGCTGGAGGTGGCGAGCGGGAAGAAGACGAAGAGCGAGCTGAACGGAGTGGGCGAGGAGGAGTTCGCGCCGTGGAGCATCGGGCCGACGCTGTGAGGTCGCCCAGCGCCCTCCCGCAGCCCCGCGTCGGTGATCTCCCTGTTCCCCTTTAAGCTCATCGTTCGGACCGAAGCCAACGCCTCGGCATCCGACGTCAGATGCCCCACCTCGTCGTCCGTAAGCGAAGCAAGGGACAGATCGAGGTCGGTGCGCCGCTCTGCCTTGACCTGGGCAACCAGTTGTGCAAGTTCTTCACGGCCCACGGGCGCCCCTCTCTCCGCCATGCCACCAGCCGGCATTCGTCACGTTCTGTATCGTACCCGCGCGCAGACGCCTTGAGCAGCGGTTTTCTCGACGCTTCTCGCTGGTCCCCCGAGAAGCCAGGAGGCCAGAGGCGTAAGCGGAAGGCGCTTGAAACGCTCCCTTCGCTTCGCCCCGGCCGGGATGGGCAGCCTTCGCTTCGGGCCGATGCGTTCGAGGCGGGCCCGCCAGACCGTCCCCCTTTCTCCCGCACTCATCCCGGTCTTCCTACCGCGGCCCCCCCGCGACTCAACCTGCCGGACGCCAGCCCAGTGCTTCGGCCCGCCCTTGCGATTAGACAGGCCCCGCGTACTCTGTGGCGAGAGCAGTTTGAGCGCAATCTGGACCAACCCGAGGGCAGCCCCGCCAGCCCTGCGTACGGTGGCAGGGTGGCAGGGAGGGCAGACGTCAGCGCGTAAGTCGATGAGCAGACAGGTCTTTCGCCGCGAGGAGGTGCCTGCCACCGTGGCAGGGAGTGGCACCCTGGGGCAGGCAGCACGGGCAGTGGGGGCAAGAGAGAGGAGATCGACCCGGGGCCGCTGCGCTGAGGAACGCCTTTCCCAAGGTTCACTGGTTGCCAGGGCCGGATTCGTTCAGGGTGGTGTCTGGGGGCGTGAGATGAAACCGCTTTTTCGCCGGGCCCACCCTTCGACGAGAAGGTGGATTCCAGGCGGCGGTCGCGACGTCCCGGAGCGCTTCCTCCGCCCCCGGGCCGGGACGGCTGGGCACGCCGTCACGGCCGGGCCTCGTCCCACGACGGCCCTCACTTCCCGCGCACCTGCTCGAACAGGAACGTCCCCTTCTTGTTCGACGTGACGACGTCGAGCAGTTTGTCGCCGTTGACGTCGGCGACGACGAACTGCGTGCCGATGCCCGAGTCCTCGTCGATGACGTGGGGCGTGAACGAGACCATGCCGTCGCGCCCCCGCTTCGCCTCGAACCAGTAGACGCGGGCCGGCGCGTTGGGGTCGGCGTCGCCGCCTGGGCCGTGGGCCCACCAGCGCTTGCCGGTCACGAAGTCGAGCAGGCCGTCGCCGTTGACGTCGGCGAGGACCATCGCGTGCGTCTGCGAGACGAGGCGCGGGAACAGGTCCTTGCGCAGGAACGTCGGGTTGTCCTTGCCGCCGCGCTGCTGGTGCCACCAGATGCCGTAGTTGTGGGCGCTGCTGCTGAGGACGTCCATCTTGCCGTCGCCGTCCACGTCGTAGACGTACATGTCGGCGCAGTCGGGGCCGAGGTTGACGGGGTGGAACTTCCAGGGAGTTTTGCCATCCGCCTTGGCGGGCTGCTCCCACCAGCCGCCGGTGCAGAGCACGTCGAGCCGGCCGTCGCCGTTGACGTCGCCGACGCCCAGGCCGTGCGAGAAGCGGTTGGTGCCGGGGGCGGGCTTGCCTGGGGCGCCGGGGGCGCTGATCGGGTGCATTTCCCAGAGTTTGGTCGGGTCGGGGCCGGGGGAGAAGTAGGCCATCTGGCCCTGGTTGTCCTTGCCCTTGGGTTGCGAGCCCATGAGGAGGACGCGCTTGCCGGTCTTGAAGAGATCGACGTAGAGGGGCGTCTCGTTGCAGGCGCTGTGCCAGAGGACGTGCTGCTTCCAGTGGCCGGGCTTGCCCTTGGGGTTCTCGAACCAGTGGCACGGCGCGCCGGGGAAGCCGATGACGATGAGGTCGGGGTAGCCGTCGCCGTTGAGGTCTTCGGCGAAGCAGGCGAAGCTGTTGCTGTAGACGTTGTTCTTGCCGCGGGTGTAGTCCTTCGAGGGGCGGATCTCGTGCATCTTCCAGGTGGGGGCCTCGTACCAGGCCTCGCCGGTCAGGACGTCGATCTTGCCGTCGCGGTTGACGTCGGCGACGGCGACGCCCTCGGAGCGGAACGCCTTGTCGAGGACGGTCTTCTTCCAGGTAATTTTGAGGGCGGGGGCCTTCTCGGCGGGCCGCTCGGCCGCGACGGGCAGGGCCAGGGTAGCGGCCAGAGGGAACAGGGGGGCCAAAAGCCAGAGGCGCGAGTGCATGGGGGGTGTCCTCACAGAGGCGGGCCACGGGGGTTGCTCCGGGAGGTGATTATGGAGCCTGGCGCGAGGCTCGGCAATGGGCGAGTTGGGCGGGACGGTTCAACGGCGCGCCTGCTCTTCGCCGGCGCGCTCGAAAAGCCCGACGCTGGTGAACGAGAGCTCGCGCTGCTCGGCGAGCCGCCAGCCGGGGGGGGCCATCTGCCGCGCCAGGGCGAGCCGCTGCCCGTGGTCGTGCCCTTCGCTGGCGAAGACGACCCACATCCGGTCGCCAGCCGGCACCGGGCCTTCGCCTTGCAGGGCAAACTCGGGCCCCAGATGGCGGAAATAGTACTCGTGGGACCAGTTGTTGCCCCGGACCGGCTCGCCGGGCTGGCGCCGGCCCTGGACGTAGTCGGCGGCGCCGGCGCTGTCGGTTTCGGGCCAGACGAACACGGCGGTGCGCAGGGCGTGGGCCATCGGCCAGAGCAGCAGCGCGGCCAGCACCGCGCAGGCCGCCCGCCGGCGCGTCGCAAGCCAGGCAAACGCGCGGTCCGCGCCGGCCGCGGTGAGGAGCACGACCGCCGGGGCGGCGAAGACCATGACGCGGGCGCCGGTGTAGGGATAGCGATGGAGGCAGGCGGCCAAAAGCGCCAGGGCGGAGGGGCCGAGCAGCAGGACGGTCCAGCCGCGCCGCCCGCCGCGCCACAGCCCGACGGCCCCGAGGGCCGCGAGAAAGGCGAAGGCCTCGCCGACCGGCTTGCAGCAGTAGCGGCACGCGCCCAGCGTCGAGAGGAACGCCCAGCCGGGGACCGACCACGGCCTGCTCCAGTCGGGGAAGCTGTTCTGCCAGCACTCGTGGATCACGGGGTCGTGCTGGGCGTGGATCGGGCCGAGTAGCAGCGCCAGGAAGGCGCCCGAGATGCTCACACCGAGCAGGCCGAAGCAGAGCCCGGCCTCGATCGACCGCTGCCGCCAGACCGCCGGCAGCAGCGCCAGCACGAGCCCGCCGAGGAGGAAGCAGGCGGGGTACGACGTCCAGATCATGAGAGGCGCCAGCGCGGCGAAAAGCAGGCACCAGCGGCCGACGGCCTCGGGCCTCACCCGCGCGTAGAGGGCGATCAGCGCGGTGGCGCACAGCACGTCCATCGCGTAAGGCTTGGCCTCGCTGGCGTGCCAGAGGAGCTGCTCGGAGACGGCGAACAGCAGGACGGCCCAGGGGACGGCCCGCTCCGGCAACAGGCGGCGCGCGCTGGAGGCGAGCAGCAGCAAGCTGGCGCAGCTCGCCAGGAACGGCAGCAGGCGCAGGGCGAGCGGCCCGTCGCCGAGCGCCAGGCTGGCGGCGCGGGTCAGCCACAGGAACAGCGGTGGGGCGGCCTCGCTGAAGCGCAGCGGGCCCAGCAACTCGAGGAAGCCCTTGTCCAGGGCGTTGAGGACCAGCGCCGCCTCGTCGTGCCAGACCGCGCGCCCGCGGGCGTAGTGGTAGAGGCGCAGCGCCAGGCCCAGCCCGACCAGGGCCCACGTGAGCCTCCGATTCGTGAGCCAGCGTATCGGCATGACTTCCGCCTCCATGCGGTTGAGCTCCGGCCTATGCGATCAGCAGGACTGCCGAGCGCGGCGCTGCGACGTAGTGGTCGCCCGGGCACAGGGGCACCGCCTGGCGCTCCTCGACCACGTCGTCGGGCGCCGGCAAGTTGGTATCGACCAGCCGGCGCCAGCGCCACTGCCCGTCGGCGGGAGGCAGGGCGAAGCGCTGCGGCTCCCAGTGGGCGTTGAACAGCGCGAAGAGGTGCGGCTGGCCGTTGCCTCCCTGCACCTGAAAGGCCAGCGTGCGCTGCTGCCCGGTCCAGTCGGGCCCGCCCACCTTGTTGCCGTGCCAGGCGATCCGGTGGACGAATTGCTCCCGGCTGAGGGCGAAATACCTCTTGCGCAAGGCGATGAGCATCGACGCGAAGCGCACCAGCCCGGCGTTCTCCCGGGCCAGCGACCAATCGACCCACGCCGTCTCGTTGTCCTGGCAGTAGGCGTTGTTGTTGCCTCCCTGCGTGCGGCCGAGCTCGTCGCCCATGAGCAGCAGCGGGACGCCCTGCGACACCAGGAGCAGCACCAGGAAGTTGCGCATCTGGCGCTGGCGCATCGCCAGCACGTGGGCGTCTGCCGTGGGGCCCTCGACGCCGCAGTTGTAGCTGAAGTTGTGGTCCCAGCCGTCGGCGTTGTTCTCGCCGTTGGCGAGGTTGTGCTTGAGGTTGTACCCGACGAGGTCGTGCAGGGTGAAGCCGTCGTGGCAGGTGACGAAGTTGATGGAGTGCAGCGCCCCGCCCGGCGCCTCGCCGTAGAGGTCGAGGCTGCCGCAGATCCGCTTGGCAACGGCAGCGGTCGCCCCCAGCTCGGAGCGCACGAAGCGGCGAACGTCGTCGCGGAACGTGCCGTTGAGCTCGGCCCAGCGCCCCCAGGCCGGGAACTTGCCCTGCTGCGCCAGCCCGGCCGCGTCCCACGGCTCGGCGATCAACTTGCAGCCGGCCAGCACCGGGTGCCCGGCGATGTGTTCGAGCAGGGGCGGGGCCTCCAGCACCTTGCCGTCGGGCCCCCGGGTCATGACCGAGGCCAGGTCGAAGCGGAAGCCATCGACGTGGTACTCCGCGACCAACTCGACGAGGCTGTCCAAGATCATCTCGCGAACGGCGGGGTGGTTGCCGTTGAGCGTGTTGCCGCAGCCGGAATAGTTGTAATAGCGACCTTCCTTGTCGAGCATGTAGTAGAGGGCGTTGTCCAGCCCGCGAAAGCCGAGGGTCGGCCCGTTCTCGTTGCCCTCGGCCGTGTGGTTGTACACCACGTCGAGAACGACCTCGAGGCCGGCGCGGTGAAACTGCTTGACCATCTCCTTCATCTCGCGCGCCTGCTGGCCGGGGCGCGCGGCGTAGCCCGCCTTGGGGGCGAAGAACGACAGGGGAGAGTAGCCCCAGTAGTTGTGCAGGGGGGCGCCGGTCTGCGGATTGCGGCGCCCATGGTCGTGTTCGTCGAACTCGAGCGCCGGCATCAGTTGCACGGCGGTGACGCCCAGCGCCTTCAGGTGGGCGATCTTTTCGCACAGGCCAAGGAAGGTGCCGGGGTGTTGCACGCCCGAACTGGGGTGGCGCGTGAAGCCGCGCACGTGGAGCTCGTAGAGGACGGTCTCGGCCAGGGGGGTGCGCGGCGCTACGTCGCCCTCCCAGTCGAAGTCGTCGGCGACGATGCGGCCGAGGCGGGCGGGCCGGCCGCGAACGTCGGCTCGGGCGCCCCAGGGGTGCCCGCCGCTGAGCGCCCGCGCGTAGGGGTCGAGGACGATGGCGCGCGGGTTGAAGCGCTGGCCGGCGCGCGGGTGGAAGGGCCCGTTGACCCGGTAGCCGTACAGGACGTTGGCGGGCAGCCCGCTCACGAAGACGTGCCAGACGTCGCCGGTGCGGTGGGTCGTGGGATCGAGGACGATCTCGGCGAGGGGCTCGTCGTGCCCCTCCTGGAAGAGGACGAGGTGGACGGCCTGGGCGTGGCGCGAGAAGACGGCGAAGTTGACGCCGTTGGCTTTGGGGGTGGCGCCGAAGGGATGACACTGGCCGCGCGAGGTGGAGAAGCTCGGTCGGGCGGAGGGCTCCGCGGTCGTGCCCCGGCTCGAGAGCGGGACGGCGAGCGGTAGGACTTGGCCGAGCATGTCTCCCCCGTTCCTCAGACGGCCCGTCTTGCCGCTTGCGGCTTAGCGTTCTGGCTCGACCGCT
>JBBSEZ010000238.1:0-15213 GCA_038239195.1 Gemmatales bacterium | reverse complement strand
GACCGCTTCCTCCGCCTCCGCCTGGATCGCATGGGCCGACGGCCCTTGTGCGCCCCGCCACCAACCGCCGACCCCCCATCTAACCCCAAGACGGGCCCGGATAGTGCCCCGAATTCTGGGAGGGATTAGCGCTGAGTCTCCCCTTTTCCGCCAGTTCATCCGCCCATTGCAACCGCCTCTTGAGGCCGTTCTCGCGCGCTTGATGGCCGAGCAGCCCCATCTTTTGAAGCCGCCCCACCACGATGCCCGGGGCAATGCCGACGGACTCGGCGAAGTCCACGATCTGCTGCCGACCTTTCAGGCTCGGCAGTTTCTTCGCCCGGCCGGGCGGGATCAGGAGGTCTTCGGCGAAGCGGTCCGCCTCCAGCTCTTCGGGGCCCTTCGTCGAGTCGTCGTCCACGAACATCTCCTTCTTACCGTGCTTGAGGAGATGGCCGGCCTCGTGGAAGAACGTGAACCAGAAGCGGTCGTCGCACTTGCCCCGCAAGGTCATCTGCACGATGGCCCTCTCGGGCGACAGCCAGTAGGCCGCCCCGCTCACGGGGGCGCCTTTGATCTCGCGGACGAAGACGATGGCCACGCCCGCGCCCGAGCAGAGGGCCTTCATCCTCGGCACGAAGACCTCGGGTAGCTCCAACGTCAGGGCACGGACCTTCGCCAGGGCCTCCTTGAACTTCTCCTTGTCGTAGGGTCGGCACTCGAGCGCCCGTCCCGCCCGCTCGCCCAGCCGCAACCACGTCGCCACCGCCTTGGGATCGTGCTCGAACGCCGCGGACTTCCGGAAGGCCGCCTGGGGACTGGCCCAGATCGCGTCCCACGCGGAGGGGCTATGGACGCCGAAGAACGTCAACGCGGCCTGAAGCCAACCTACCTCGTCTGCCTGCTCCTCGATGGCCCCGCGTCGCACGAGCTCCTTCAAGGGGACGCCTTCGAGCCACTGGCGATCCCGGGCGAGTCGCTCCCCGGCCTCGAGGCGGGCAAGGCGACCTCGGTAGATGGCCTCCAGGTTGTTCCACAGGCTCGCAGGCACCCCGGTTACTCGTTCCAGCCGCTCGGCCGTGTCGTAGCCGATCGGCTCGTGGCCCTGGATGATCCGGTTGACGGTCTTCTTGGAAAGGCCCGCGCGCAGGGCCAGTTCCGCCTGGCTCATTCCCAGGTTGTCCAGCGCTTCCTGCAAACTCCGTCCAGGGAGAACGATCAGTTCCCCCCGGTGGGGGTAACGGTGGTCCACCGGCCCGCCATTCTGATGCTCCATCTTTCCCTCTGTCAATGGGGATCGACGATCTCCAGGATCAGAACGCTCGTGACGTTGGCGAGGTCCAGCCCGCCGTCCTCTTTCCGGGGCACGGGGTCGTGGTTCGGCTGAAAGAGCAGCCGCTGGGGGTGGACCAGGTCGAGCGACAACTGGCCCTTTCGGTCGCCTTTGTGTTCGTGGAAGCGGCCCAGCCCCGACCGGGCGATCGCTTCGAGGTTGTCGGCGGCCTCCAGTTGGGCGAGCCGCGTGGCGATCTTGTCGGCCATCTTCTGGCCCCACTCTGCCTTCATGGCCTGCTCCGACGAACAAGCCTTTTGCAGCTTTCTGGTCCGGAAGTGAACTTCCATCTGCATCGACTCTTCAACTATTTAGCTTACGCAATAGGTAAACGTTTTTCAAGGCAACGTCGCTCGCTACTCCTATTCTTCTGGAGGCACGGAGGCGCGGCAAGGAGCAACCAGCGCCTTGACCGCCCTCGCTCAGGGCGGGTACGATCATACCGTCTCCCCGCTCTGGTCCAGGGGGCTCGTCATGCGCCGCGTTCTTCCGCTGCTCGCCTTGCTGTCGCTGGGCTTCGCGCCCGCGCCGCTTCCCCGGCCGGATCGCGACAAGACGCGCATCGACCTGAAGCTGTTCCAGGGGACGTGGAGGGTCGCGGGCCATCACCAGTGGCTGGACGGCGCGAAGAAGCCGAGCCCCTGGAACATCACCCACGTCCGCGTCCAGAACGACCAGTGGACTTTGCTGGAAGCGAACCGAGAGGTCGTCACCTATCGGATCGAGGTCCACCCGCAAAAGAAGGGCGGCCACATCGACTGGCGCGGCACGATGGGCGAGGCGCTGTGGCTGGGCCTGATCCGCCGCGACGGCGACAGCGTCGAGGTGATCTACCTGTCGGCGAACCAGCGGCCAGGCGACTTCGCGGCGCCGCCCTCGGGATCGATGCTGATCGCGCTTCAGCGGCGGCGCTGACGGGGGCCGCTCGGTTCGGGCGCCGATCCTTACCGCCCGCCCGGAAACGGTGGGGGCGCAGGCAGCGGCATCGGCGGCGCGGGCGGCGCCGGGACCGGCGCGATGAGGAGCGGGGGCGAGGCCGGCGCTGGAGTCGGGGAGATGATGACGGCGGGTGGGGCCGGGCTCAGCCCGGCCAGTCGGGCCTTGAGCGACGTCACTGCGGCAGCCTCGGGGGCCGTGCGAACCGGGTAGAACGCCCGGTTGGCGTCGGCGTCGGCCCGCAAGGCCGCCCCTTCCAGGGAGACGCCCGCGAACAGCCCCCGGCTCCTCGAGTAGGAGTAGATCTCCGCCTTGAGTTCGCCGTCCGTGGCCGCGGCGGCCTGGCGGCCCACCGGCCCCGCCGCGATCGACACGTCGCCGCCCAGGGTGAGCTTGCCCCCGCCGCGCAGGACGCGGTCGAGGCTGGTGGCGGTCTGGAAGACCAGGACCACGTCGGTCGATTGGACGCCCGCCTGCAAGCCGAAGCCGCCGCCGGCGAGGGTGACGAACACCGGCTCGCCCCAACTGCCGTCGGGCAGGCGAGCGAGGACGACGCCGCGGCCGAACCGCCCGCCGAGCAGGAAGCCGGCCTTGAGGACCTGGGGGATGACCGCCACCCCCTTGGCGTCTTTGAGCAGGGCAGGGGGGATGCCGCCCAGCGGGATGGCGGAGAGGGCCCGCACGGACTCGGCGGCGGCCTCCACCGTGGTCAATTCGCGCTCGCCGGCCCGCAGCGGGGCGGCTGCCAGGGCCGACAACAACAGGCTCACAAGGGCCGTCCAGAGCTTTTTCATGCTGTTCCTGCTCCTCCGCGGGAAAGGGGGCATCGCAAGGCGTGGCGTCCCGGTGCGCGGCGGGACGGTAGCGGCTTGCCCCCGGCGCGTCAAGGGAGAGAGGCCGGAACAGCTTGCTCCCTTGCTCCCTCTCCCCGCCGCCGAAGGCCGCCCCGCTTCCCAGGCGGTCTCCGCCGGGCCCCTGCGGCTTACTTCGCCCGCAGTGTCGCGGGCGGGGCCATTTGCTCTCGGAGCCTCTTCATCGCCCGCTCCAGGGCGTCCGCCGCGGCGCGCTTCGCCGCCGGGTCGCGGGCCTCGCGGAGGGCCTTCACGGCGGCCTCGGCCTGTTTGAGCGGGTCGGCCGGCACGGGATTCGGGCCTTTTGCTTTGGCGAGCTCCGCATGGGCGAGCGCAACTGCCGCGGCGTAGCGGGCCCGTTCGGCGCGGAGCGTGGCAGCTCGCTCTTGCTCTCTTACCGCCTCCAACTGGGCCAGGAGCCGCTTCTCCTTCTCCGTGCTGGCTGCTGCCCCCACCCGTCCCTTGAGGGCGCAGAGCTCGGCCTCCTGGGCCTTCACCTTTTCGAGGACGACTTGCAGGTTCAGCCGCAGCAACTCGTTCTCCTTGCGCAGCGCCTCCAGGTCCTGCGGGGCCTTGCCGGCGGGCGCGTCCGCCTGTGCCGCCGCCGGCCTGCCCGCGTGGTAGGCGACGCCCCCCGCGCCCAGCGCCGACGCCACCATCACCGCCGCCACCACCACCTTCAACTTTGCCAGGAACATCGCTTTCAGCACTCCTTTCATGAGGGCGACCGCCGGGACGGTTGCCCCGACCTGAAGCCCTGCCGAGACCAACAACGCCGCCTTGACCGTCGAACCGAGCAGCGCGGGCGGCACGGCCGCCGACGCCGTACACTCTGCCAGGGCCATCCCAGCGCAGGGGCAGACAGCGCGGGCCCCAGCCGGGCCAGCCGTCGGGCCAGCATCTTGCGGGCTGTCGCCAGCCGCCACGACAGCGTGCCCTCGGCGAGGCCCAACAGGCCCGCGGCCTCCTTGCGCGACCGCCCCTCCAGCTCGCACAGCACGACCGCCGTCCGGTATTTCTCCGGCAGGCGGTCGAGCTCCTCGTCCAGCAGCGCCCGCCAGTCCTGCGGCTCGGCCGGCCCGACCTCGGGGTGGGGCATCTCCTCCACCTGCCTCTCGCGAGCCCGCAAGCGGGCGTTGACGGCGCGGGCCTCCATCGCCACGCGATTGGCGACCTGATGAAGCCACGGGCCGGCCGTGTGGGACCAGGGCTGCGAGCTCGCCTTGCGGGCGAGGACGAGGAAGGTGGCCTGAAAGGCGTCCTCGGCATCCTGTTCGTGGTGCAGCAGGCGCCGGCAGGCCCCCAGGACCATCGGCCCATGCCGGGCCACCAGCGCCGCGAAGGCCGCCTCGTCGCGCACGGCAACGAAGCGCGCGAGCAGTTCGCTGTCCGTCAGCCCGTCGTCGGGCGGGGCGAGGGCCTTGCGGAGGTGGTCGAGGACCTTGTTCAAGCCGGCGGTTGCCACGGGAGCGCTCCTCCCCTGATAATGGGTCAGGCTACGCCGGCGCGTTGGGCGTTTCGAGGATTTTGTCCTCCGCGTCGTGGGGACGGGTGTTGCGTGCCGGCTCTCGCACCTGCTTCCGGGCGGGCGATTTCCGCGTCGCCGGCCCCAGAGTCGCCCCTTGCCTCGCCCTGCCCCCGCAGTACAACGCTTGTGGTCCCGCCTGGCGGGCCGTTCAGGAGGTCAGGTCTAGCTGTGGTGCTTTGCACCGGGGCGGCGTTGCGCCGCCCGAGCGTCTGGTCTGTCATGCGTCGCGAGGAGGGCTGTTTCAGCCCCGCTATCTGGCCAAGAAGTACCTCTGCCAGAGCGGCCTGGAACAACCCCGCCCATCGTGATCCCGCTCTGGCAGAGGTACTTCTTGGCCAGGCGAGGCCGTGAGCCCTCCGCGCCCCAGGTCACGTAGTAGAGGCCTCCTGATCCCCTCCGGCCGCCTGGGCCTTCCAGGCGGCCGGTCTTCGTTCAGGGCAGGCCCGGCGCGCACAACTTACGGTCCCCGCGCGACCAGGACCGCGGGCCTGCCAAAGCCGAGTAGTCTCACGTTGCCGCGACACCGCACGACGATGACGGGCCTCGCCGTTGCTTCCCCAATCAATCCTCGGGCCGTTCCTTCCCTGGGACCGCAACCTTTCGACCACCACCGTCTCCGAGGATGACCTCGACCAACTTCTCGCCCTGCCGCGCGCGAACAACGCGCCCCTCAATGCCGTCGTCTCCGACGGCGATCGCGGCCAGCTTCTCGCCTTTCCGCATCCGGACCGCCGAGAGTGGCCCCTTGTTGCGCCTGCCGTGCTCCAGATCGACGTCGCCCATTCGCAGCACCGCCAGAATGGCCCCTCGGCGCTTCGCTTCTTGCACCGCGTCGTGCCGGGGAAGATCGTACGACGCGAGGGCGCCGGCCTGCCCGGGGTGGGGGCCGCCAGAGGCCGCTCTGCTCTCGCGGGACGGCAGGTAGACGACCTTGGTAATCATCTCGCCTTTCGCCACGCGGTCGAAATCGTCGTCCGTGAGGTGGAGCGAAATGGCGCTGGTGCTCACGAAGGGCCCTGTCGTCGCGTTCGCCGGGCAATCTCCACAGTGGGGTAACGGACCGCGCCGCGACGGTTGGGAATGTCGGCCAATTTCAGCCGGGCGCTCTTCCCCTGCTCCAGGTCGATGCGCCCCGGCACCTCCATTTCGCTTTCCTTGTCGAATTGCCCCGCCGGCCCCATCACCCACACCTTGGTCCCTGGGGGGCCGACGATGCGGGCCCCGTACAACCAGTTGGCGACCTTGTCCCGGGGCATCACCGTGCCCGCTTTGCGGGCGAGGACGAGGAAGGTCGCCTGGAAAGCATCCTCGGCGTCTTGCTCGTTGCCGAGAACGCGGCGGCAAGCCCCAAGGACCATCGGGCCGTGCCGCCCCACCAGCGCCTCGAAGGCCGCCTCGTCTCCCTGTTCGAGGAAGCGCCCCAGCAATTGCCCGTCCGTCAGGCCGGCCCCGTCCCGGACGAGGACCGCCTTGCGAACCTGCTCGAGAACGCGAGTGCTGGACCTGGTCGCCATGTCGCTCCCGCCTCCTTATCGCACAACGTCCCCGCTTATTATCTCCCGGTCGAGGCCCGATTCGTCCCCTTTTTTCTCGCGTCGCGGCCGGGGCGGAGGCTGCTGCGTTGCCCAGTGCAATGTAGCCCGCCGCGGAGCGGCGGGGCCCGCGACGGAGTCGCGGACTACATTGCGTCGCCGCGAGCGCGTTTTTCTGCTTTTCGGGAAGCCCCCCACCCTCTCCGGGCAGTTATGATGGATGAGCCTCCGGAGGGCCCCACAGCATGGCATACGGTTCCCTCGAAACGGTCCTGCACTACCTGCGGCGCCTCCGCGGCATCGACGAGGAGGACGACCTTCTCCTGGCGCGCTACGTCGGCCAGCGCGACGAGTCGGCTTTCGCCGCCCTCGTCCAGCGCCACGGGCCCCTGGTCTGGGGGGCCTGTGCGCGCATGCTCCCCGACGGCGGCGATGCCGAGGACGCCTTCCAGGCCACCTTCCTCGTCCTCGCCCGCAAAGCGCACGCGCTGCGCCGGCCCGGCTCCCTTGCTCCCTGGCTCCACGAGGTCGCCTGCCGCACCGCCGCCAAGGCCCGCGCGCTCCGGGCGCGCCGCCTTGCCCGCGAACAGGCGGCGCCGCCTCCGCCCCCGCGCGCCGAGGGCGAGCCCGAGATCGTCTGGCGCGAGGTGCGCGCCGCGATCGACGAAGAAGTCAACCGCCTGCCCGAGCGCTACCGCGTGCCCTTCGCCCTCTGCTACCTCGAAGGCCTCACCAATGAAGAGGCCGCCCGGCGCCTCGCTTGCCCCAAGGGTACCATTCTCTCGCGCCTGGCCCGGGCCCGCGAGCGCCTGCGCGAAAGCCTGGCCCGGCGCGGCCTGGCGGCGCCGGCCGCCCTCCTCGGCGTGGCCCTGATGGAGCGGCCCGCCTCCGCCCTCTCGCCCGCGCTCGTCGAAGCGACCGCCCGGCTCGGACTATCGACCACCGCTCACGTTTCCGCTCACGTCCTCACCCTCGCCCAGGGAGCCTTGCACGGCATGTTCCTCACCAAGATGAAGTTGACCGCCACCGCCCTCGTCCTGCTCGCCCTCCTCGGCTCGGGGGTTGGGCTCCTGGCCCCGCGCGGTCCCGCTCCCGCGGTCGCCGCCGACAAGGAGGCCCCCCAAGGCGACAGGCCGTCCCCGGCCAAGGTCGATCCCGGCAAAAAGGCCCCGCCCGCCGTCGCCAAGGCGCCGCCCCTGGCCCCGAAAGGCCCGGACGTCGCCTTCCGAACGGCCCTCCGCAAGGAGATCAACTTCGAGGGCATCGAGGCCGACCAGAACAAGACGCTCAAGGATGGCCTCGGCGTGCTGCACCGCGACGAGCTCGGCCAGAGCCGTGGCCTCACCTTCGACGTCAACGAGGCGGCCTTCAAGGCCGAAGGAGTCGAGGACGTCAGCGCCGCGATCATCGCCACGCGCGAAATCCCGCCCATGAAGGCCCGCCTCTCCACCGTGCTCCACAAAGTCCTGTCCCGCGTGCCCGCCCCGTCCGGGGCGACCTTCCTGATCCGCAAGGACACCATCGAGATCACCACCGTCGCCGCCGTCCGCGCCGAACTGGGCATCGCCGAGGATCGCCCGCTTCTCCCCCTGGTGTGGGAGACGTTTGACAAGGAGGCGCTCCCCGACGCGCTGAACAAGCTCGGCGACGCCAGCGGCTTCAACGTGGTCGTCGATCCGCGCGTCGCCGATCAGGTGCGCAAGGTGGACGTCAGCGCCCGGCTGGCCAACGTGCCCGTGGACACCGCGGTCCAGCTCCTCGCCGACATGGCCGGGGTGGGGTCCGTGCGGCTCGACAACGTGCTCTACGTGACGGGCAAGGACAACGCCCAGAAGCTGGCCCGGGAGCGCGGGCCGATCAAGTGGATCCCGCAGAATGGGGTGGCGCCGTCGATGTGAGAGAAAGGCCGCGGCGCTCCGCGAACCGGCAAGCAAGCGGGGCCCCTCTTGCTTGCCGGTTCGCGCGCACGACACTATTTCGCCGCCGGCACCTCCACCTGGACGGCCTGGAGCACTTCCCGCGTGGTGTCGTCCTGCACGAAGGCGACGACCTTGAGGTTCTTCAGCGCCAGCGGCCGGTCTTCGTCCAGCCCACCCGTCTGGTCGCTGAAGCTTTCCAGATACTCGGCGATGCTCTTGCGGAGCCCCTCCACGTCCACCGAGGCCTTGAGCGTCGCCGACTTGCCCTTGACGAGTTGTCCCTCTGCCCCGCCCGGCATCGCTCGGACGACGTGGTGGTGCAACCGCTGGCGGTTCTTCCCGTAGTAGCCGACCACGTCCTCCACCAGCACGAAGCGCAGGCGGAGGTTCTCGCTCGCGCCCGTCAGGTCGGTCACCTGGGCCTCGAGCTCGATCTTGCCGCCCTTGCGCTCGGCGCGCAACTTCACCTCCGCCTGGGCCCGCGTTTCGAGCTGCCGCTCGATCTGCTTGGTCAACTTGCCGTAGCGGTCCTCGGCCTGGGCTTTGGTCCCGCCCAGGGAAGGCGTCAGGTCGCCGTTCACGAAGCCGGTCGGGCAGCCCCCGACGTCGTCCTCGTAATATTCCGAGCGGGCCACCGTGTCGACATTGGTCAACGGGTCGGGCCGCGGAACGTGCAAGTGATACTGCAACAGCACCACGTCGCTCGGCTTGTAGCGCTTCAGCAGCGCGTCGAAGGCGACGTCGGCCGCGACGCACGGCGGACACTGCGCGCCGGTGAACAACTCCACCAGGGCGACGCGGTCGCTCTTGGCCTTGCGGCCGGCGAACGGCTCCACCTTGAACGGCACCGCCTTTTTCGCGAACGCCTCGTTCACCTCCTGCGTCACCTTGACCAGATCGGCGTCGATCTTCCGGGCCTCGTCCACCTTGCCGTTGCGCTTCAGCGCCCGCGACAGGGCCTTGAGCACTGCCTCCCGGTCGCGCGCGGGCGGTTCCTTCTCCATCTCCGCGAGCCCCTTCTGGGCGCCCGCGAGGGCCTTCTTCGCCTGGGCCGTTTCGAGCGGGGCGATCTCGGCGGTCAGCTTCTTGGCCTCCGCGCCTTTGCCGACCTTGCCGAGGGCCCGCGCCAGCGCCCGCGCGACGGTCAGGCGCTCTTCCGCCGTCGATTCCTTGCTCTCCTTGAGGCCCTTGTATTTGTCTTGCAGATCCTTGAGGTTGCCCGCGTCGATCTCCTGCTGCGCCTTGGCGACGTCGGCCTCGACCTTCTTGGCCTCGCCCTCCTTGCCCGCCACGCGATAGGCGGACGCCAGGACCTTCAGCAAAGTGGCGCGCTGCGGGGCGGGGAGCTTTTCGCCCCCGGCCTTGACCTGCTCCTGGGCCCGCGCCACCATCTCTTGGTTGTAGCCCCCCGCGAACTTGACCAGCCGGGCCGCCACGGCCTTGGCCTGGTCGGCCTTCCCCGCGTTCCACAGCGACCGGAGCTGGAGGCGCAACACGTTGGTCGCGTACACGGGCGGGTCGGTGTCGCGCAACAGCCCCACCGCCTTCTGCCCGAGCTCCTCCGCTAGCTCGGGCGCCTTGCCCGACTGGGCGACCATCCGGGCGCCCGTGAAGTAGGCGTGGAGCTCCAGCTCGCGCCCATAGGCAGCGGCGATTCGGGCGTGGCGCTCCGCCCGCGTGCGAACCTCCGCGGCCGTCCCGTCGTCGCCAATCTTGTTCTGCATCACGCCCTGCGAGAGGTAGTAGCCGAGCGGCTTGTCCGCCACCTTGTCGAGCAGGGCCATTAGCGCCTTGTCGCGCTCCTTCTCGGTCTTGGCGTCGAGCGCCTTTTCGAGGTCTTCGAGGTTGTCGAGCGGCCCGGCAGCCTTCTTCTCGTCGATCTCCTTGAGGGCGCTTCGGTCGAAGCGCGCCGGGAGCCGTTGCTCGTTGAGGACCAACGCGCCGAACAGGGCCTTCGGTTTGTCCTTGCCCTTGGCCTTGGGGGCGTGGGCGATGAAGGCGAAGTCGCCGCCCTTGGCCTTGAGCACGAAACGCAGCGCGTTGGCATCGATTGCCACCTTCTCGACGGTCGCGCTCTTGAACGCCCCCACGGTCGAGACCAGCGTGCCCTTGGCCTTGGCGCCCTTGCCCTCGATCTTGACCAGCCACAGCCCCAGCTCGCGCGGGCCATTCTGCCGATCTTGAACGAACGCCGTCACCTTCCAGGTGCCGGCGAAGTCCTCCTCGGCCGCCCGCGCCTGGCGCCCGCGCCCCGCCAACAGCCCCAGGCCCACGGCGAGCAGCGCCAGCGGCAGCATCCACGATCGTCGCATTGTTTCTCCTCGAGTCGAGGTCCCGCGGCCACGCCCACAGGGCGGAGCCAGCCCGAGCGTTCCCCTCGTTGTATCGGGCCGGCGCGCCAAACGACACCCCGGGGCCCAGGCGCTTTCTCGAGCGAGAGCACGGTCGAACCAACACGCGGCGCGAAACGAGAGCATGAGGCCCCTTCATGCCCGATTTTTGAGCAATTGTGCTCGCCTTTCGCCCGACTGGCACGTATTTTAGTTGCATCGCGCGCCAGGAAGGCGGGCGACAAGGCGCCCGCTCTCTCCCGGGCATTTCGTTCGCTCTGTCTGCCCGATCTCTCTCCTCGGGCCACGTCCGTTCTTTGGAGTGGCGGAATGTATTCGGAAGCTGTGCAGGCATTGAGCGACCAGGCTGTCGTGAAGCTGACGGAGCAACGGCGGTCCTGGCTGAGTCACGTGGTGCGCTCGGCCCTGGCGGGGATGTACGTCGGGGCGGCGATCGTGCTGATCTTCACGATCGGCGGGTCGCTGTCGGACCGATCGCCGGGGGTGGTGCGGCTGGCGATGGGCGTCTGCTTCGGCGGGGCGCTGACCATCGTCGTGTTCGCCGGCTCGGAGCTGTTCACCGGCAGCAACCTGGTGCTGACGCTGGGCGTGCTGACCCGCAAGGCGAGCTGGGCCGATCTGCTCGCCAACTGGTGGTGGACGTGGGTGGGCAACCTGCTGGGCAGCGTGCTGCTGGCGTGGATGGTGATCGAGTCGGGGCTGATGGACGCCGACAAGTTCGCTCCTATCAACGGGTTCGTGCTCAAGGTGGCCGAGACGAAGATGAACCTTCCGCCGGGGCAGTTGCTGCTGCGAGCGATCCTGGCCAACTGGTTCGTCTGCCTGGGCGTGTGGATGGCGGTGCGCGTCAAGAGCGAGACGGCGCGCATCTTGCTGATCTGGTGGTGCATGTTCACGTTCATCACGAGCGGGTACGAGCACAGCATCGCCAACATGTGCGGGCTGATGCTGGGCCTGCTGCTGCCGCACGGCGAGAACATCACCTGGGCCGGGTACGCCTACAACGTGGGGCTGGCGACGGTGGGCAACATCATCGGCGGGGCCTTCTTCGTGGCCGGCGTCTACTGGGTGGGCAGCCCGCGCGTCCGCGCCGAGGTTCGCGCCGCGGCCAACCTCAACGGAACGCCGAGGGAGGACGACGCCCTGGCGAAGTTGACGGGGCCGGCGGGCGACAAGGTGACGGCGGGTGACAAGGTGACAAGGTGACAAGGTGGGGAAGATCGAGGAGTGAACGGGATGACGCCAGGAGGCATGCCTTTCTTGTCACCCCCTCACCTTGTCACCCCCTCACCTTGTCACGTTTCCGGGGGAAGCGCACGTGAATCGGCAGCAGGTGACGGAAGCGATCCTGGCGGCGAAGAAGGCGAAGGGCCTGACGTTCGAGGCGGTCGCGAAGGCGGTCGGGCGGCACCAGGTCTGGGTGGCCTCGGCCCTGCTGGGGCAGGCGACGATGTCGGCGGAGGAAGCGCAGAAGGCGGTCGCGGTGCTGGGGCTTGGCCCCGACGTGGCGTCAGCGCTCCAGGAGATGCCGAGCAAGGGCTCGGTCGGCCGCGACGTGCCGGTCGATCCGCTGATCTACCGCTTCCACGAGATCACGCAGGTCTACGGCACCACGCTCAAGGCGCTGATCCACGAGATGTTCGGCGACGGCATCATGAGTGCGATCGACTTCACGATGGACGTTCAGAAGCAGGAAGACCCGAAAGGCGATCGCGTGATCGTCACCATGAACGGGAAGTTCCTCCCGTATAAGAAGTGGTAAGGCGACCGGCAGGAAAAGGCATGCTTGTAGGACGGCCCTCCTGAGCCGTCCTACAGGAACCAAGTCCTGCCGCTCGCCTAAACAGGGGAGGGGCGATGACGAAAGCTCTGGAAGGCCGCACCGTGGCCCTGGCGGAGGCGCGGCAACTCGAGGAACTGGCGCAGATGCTGGAGGCCGAGGGCGCCAGCATTCTGCGCTGTCCGATGGTCAGCATCCTCGACGCCCCCGAGGAGGCCCCCGTGGTCGCCTGGCTGCGGGAGTTGATCGCAGGCAAGTTCAACATTGTCGTGCTGATGACCGGGGAGGCGGTGCGCCGGCTGCTCGGCTTCGCCGAGCGCGCCGGGCTGCGCGACGACTACGTAGCGGCGCTGGGCAAGACGCGCACCCTGACGCGCGGCCCGAAGCCGGGCAAGGCCCTCAAGGAGCTCGGGCTGGCGGCGACGAAGGTCGCGCAGGCGCCCACCACCGACGGGGTGATCGCCACGCTGCGCGAGGAGAGCGTGCAAGGGCAGACGGTCGGCGTCACGCTCTACGGCGACGTCAACCCGGCACTGGAGGGCTTCCTGACGGAGGCGGGGGCGCAGGTGCGCACCGTGCTGTCGTACGTGTTCGCGCCGGCGCAGGACGACGAGCGCGTGGCCGAGCTGATCGCCAAACTGGCGGCGGGGAGCATCGACGTGCTGCTCTTCACCAGCTCGCCGCAGATCGACCGCCTTTACGAGGTGGCGGGCAAGCGCGGGCTGGAGGAGGCGCTGAAGGAGGGGCTGACGAAGACGCGCGTGGCGGCGGTGGGGCCGATCGTGGCCGACACGCTGCGCGAGCGCGGGGCCCCGGTCCACGTCTGCCCGGAGCAGGGGTGGGTGATGAAGAATTTGGTGCAGCACATCAAGCGCGCCGTGACGGGCTGAAAAGGCTCGGCCCAATCCGCCCTACTCTCCCAGAAACCACCAGCGCCGCGCTCGCGGCCCGTACGTCAGCCCAAACCGCGGCACCGCCACCTCGACGATCTGCCGCACCGCCTCCTCCGGCGAGTCGGTGACGAACAGGTGGGCGAGGTCGAGGGCGTCGATGGTGCGCTCCGCCAGCATGCGCTCGCGGAGAAAGTCTACCAGCGGGGCCCAGTATTCGCGGCCGAGCAGGACGATGGGGAAGTCCTCGACCTTGCGCGTCTGGACGAGGGTGGCGATCTCGAAGAGCTCGTCGAGGGTGCCGTAGCCTCCCGGCAGGGCGACGAACGCGTAGGAATACTTGACGAGCATGACCTTCCGCACGAAGAAATGGCGGAAGGTCACCCACTTGTCGAGATAGGGGTTGTGGCTCTGCTCTTGCGGCAGTTCGATGTTGCAGCCGATCGACCGCCCGCCCGCCTCGCGCGCCCCGCGGTTGGCCGCCTCCATGATGCCGGGCCCGCCGCCGGTCATGACGGTGAAGCCGGCCGAGGCCAGCCGCCCGCCGACCTCGCGGGCCAGCACGTAATAGGGATGGTCCTCCTTGAAGCGGGCCGAGCCGAACACGGTCACGCAAGGCCCGGCGAAATGCAGGGCGCGAAAGCCGCGCAGCAGCTCGAAGAAGATGCGCACGGCGCGCCACAACTCGAAGCCGCGCCGCTGCGGGCCCTGCAAGAACTTGTGCTCTTCGGGCGGGGCGGGCCCCTTGCCCCACTTGGCGCTCCCGTTGCCATCGGGCGTCGCGGGAGGAAGATCGGAAGGTGCAGGTTCGTTCATGGTTGCCTCGAGCCGTCCGTTCCACGTTCCTCTCTCGAAACTCCGCTCCCCCGCGACGCCTTCGCCTGGTATAGTGCCCGCTCTCGGGCCCGCTACTCCTTCGCCGGAGGCCGTCATGTCTCTCGTCGCCCCCGTCCCCCGCTCCATCCGCCCGCTGCTGGGGCTACTCGCCCTGTGCGGGGCACTATGCTTCGGCGGGCTAGGCACGGCCGAGTTTTACCGCAACGAGGGCCTGCGCGCGCTGGTGGCCGTCGAACTGCTGCGCGGCGGCCACTGGGCCGTGCCGACGCTGCATGGGGAACCGCTGCTGACCAAGCCACCCGGCATGTCGCTCGCCATCGCCCTGGCCAGCCTGCCTGCCGGCTCGGTCAGCACCGCGACCGCCCGGCTCCCCTCGGCGCTGGCGGCCACGCTGGCCGTCTTCCTCTTCTATTTTACCTTCGCCCGCGCTGCCGGAGCGCGCGCCGGGCTCGTCGCGGGCGCGCTGTTGCCCTGTTCGGTGCTCTGGCTGGAGCGGGTGCCGTCGGCCGAGATCGACATGCTCCAGCTCGGCTGGGTGGCGGGCTCGCTGCTCTTTTTCTTGCGCGCTCTCGAGGCCGCCGAGGAGGGGCAGGGGCGCGAAGGGGCCTGGTGGCTGGCGGCGCTCTTGTGCGTCGCGGGGGGAACGCTGACCAAGTGGACGGCGCCGGCGTTCTTCTACCTCACCGCCGTGCCCTTGCTCGCCTGGCGGAGCCGGTTGCGCCTGCTGTGGTCGCGGGCGCACCTGCTGGCCCTGGCGCTCGCCGCGGCGCTCTGCGTGGGCTGGGCGGCCCTCGTCGTGACCGAGGTCGGCTGGAACGTGCTAGCCGACACGGTGCGCCGGGAGGCGCTGCTGCGCCTGTCGCCGGCACACCACCCGCGGCCATATCCGTGGGTAGAGCTGGCGACGTTTCCGCTCTTGTTTCTGCTGGCGTGTCTGCCGGCGGGCGGCCTGGCGCTGTTCGCGTGCAGGCCGGCCTTCGCGAGTTTGTGGGACGAGCGCGGCAAGCGGCTGCTACAGTTCCTGCATTGCTGGGCCTGGCCCAACTTGCTGTTCTGGGCGCTGGTGCCCGGCCATCGGCCGCGCCACGCGCTGCCGCTCCAGCCTGCCGTCGTCGGGCTGGCGGCGCTGGTGTGGGTGGCGTGGTTGAAAGGGGGGCCAGGCATTTCCCCCACCCCCCAACCCCCTCTCCCAGAACGGGAGAGGGGGGGCCGGAAGGTCTGGCCCCCCCACTCCCGTTCTGGGAGAGGCGGTTGGGGGGTGAGGGGGGGCCGCCTCG
>JBBSEZ010000237.1:0-15214 GCA_038239195.1 Gemmatales bacterium | reverse complement strand
CTCACGCCGGTACGTGTCGGCATTGCCAGCGCTGCTCCTACGTGTCTTGGAATTGGTAGGGCTGTCATCAACTCTCTATACTGGGTTGGCGCCCAATACTGGATAGTCCCCGAACCGTTACACGAAAGATGAGTGTTGCCACCCGGCAGAGGGATCTTTCTCTTTGAAACGGTACTCGCCTTCGGGAACGATCGGCAGGGGGAGGAGAAGCTCCTCGATCGCCTGCGTGGTGATGGCCGCCAAGGTGTCTTTGAGCAGCTTGGCGCTGTTGACGATCTGCGTGATGTCGGTCGGCCTGACGCTAGTCACGGGCGCTCCTCGGTGCTGGGCACCTTCAAGAAGTCATCGACTTTATCCCAGAGCTCGTAATTGACGTTCCGGCCCTGCCACACGCGCTTCATTAAGCGGAGCTCGCCGAGGCGGGCAACAAGCCCGCTGACGTGGGTCTGGAACACGCTGTCCGACCAATCCGTTGGGAATTTAGGACGAAGAACCTCGGTGAGGTCTGAAGGCGTGTTCTTGCCGCCCTTGACTGCCTGCAACACAACCCGCATGTCGTCGCGCTCGCACGGCACCCAGGCCAGGATGTGCCTCGCGAGGAAGTCCGACTCTCGCGGCGTGAGCGTGAACGTCGTCTTCGCGTCGCGCTTATCGACGATCGGGTTCTCGATCTCGGCAAAGGCGACACCTTGGTCGGTCAGGGCGATGACCGCGTCGTCGAACCGAGCGAGTTGGTACTGGCAAATCGTCGCCGGGTAGATAGCGCTGCCGCGCGTTACCCGAGCGATGTTCTGACTAAGGAACCGGTCCTTCGACGCCGTGTTGCCGCGCCGTGGCAGCCCAGTAGCGAGGAGTTCGTCGCGCTTTCTCTCCGACTCCTCGTCCCACTTCTCAAGGAGCGAGCCGACCGTGGCCGCGTCGTCGGCCAGCCGTTCGCTGACGGCGTCGAAGCGGGGCCACTTACCCTCCTGTGACGCCGAATTTGCGAGCCAGCGGCAGGCGATCTTGATCGGCAACAAGCGGTTCACCTGGCCGAAAATATGCTCGCTCGACAGACTCGCGAGGTCGATCTTCAACGGCGACGGACTCGACTCGGTCCGCGCAACGAGCGCGAGCCGTTTGAACGCCGCCGCAAAATCCTCCTCACGCACCGCCGGCTCCGGTGCCGGCACGACCTTCGCAACCGGCTCGATGGAGCGGCGCGGCGTGGACGCCCGCGGTGTCTTCGTCGCGGGTTCGATGGTCACCCGAGACGCAGGCGCGTCCCTGGCCGGTCGGGACGCCCCGTTTGAGGCTTCTTCGCCGTCGCGGCTTCGGCGGTGTCCCTTCTCGATGATCTCCGTCGGCGAGACCCCGCGCTCAAGTGCCAGTTGGTTAAAAGCGGCGATCTCCAAGAACGCCTCTGGACTGAAGTACAGTCCGCGCTCGACCAGCTCTTTGATCTGCTGGAAAAGCCTGTCCGAAATGTTCATCGCGAGCATCGCCATTACCTTTCCCTCCTTCCGGTTGGGACTGCTTTATTATTACGTCTTTCGGAAAAGTATCAAGGCGCGTTCCCGACGTTTTTCTGGAAAACGTAAGAGATTATGCGTAAGTTATCTGTTATAAAGGAGTTGCGATAAGATCTAAATATTGATCCGCTGACTGGCAGATACTCTGTCGGCCAGAACGTCCTGTGGAAACGCATTGATGGCGGGACCAGCGGCGCTGCTTTCAGCTAGGTAACTCGCTCGTGCATAGCGATTTACGTCGTTACGGAGGCCGGCGCGCCCCCCTCGGCGAGGAACTTCCGCCACAGCCGCAGCCCCCGTTCGTGCCCCGCCTTGCCGCTCACGCCCCCACCCAGCACACCTCCCCGCGCACCAAGTCGCCCCGGCGAGGGTGGGCCGCATTCCCTTCTGGCCGATGAGTTCGAGGCGGACCAACCTGTCCGTCCTGGGACTTACCCGGTGCTCGCCTCGTGTCCTTTCGATTAGACAGGCGCTGCGCACGTTGTGGCGATAGCATTTTGAGCGCAATCTCGATGCTTCTGGGGGCAGCCCACCAGCCCTGCGTACGGTGGCAGGGTGGCAGGGTGGGGTCATGTCAGCGCGTAAGCCTATTTCCAGAAACATCTTCCGTCGCGAATAGCTGCCTGCCACCGTGGCAGGCTGTGGCAGCGGGGCACGCAGGATTACGTTGCGGGCCCGAGCGCGTCACCCCCGTCACAGCACCGCACGACGGGACCGGAGGAGGTTCGTGCCTCCCTCCCCGACGGATCGCTTCCGCGTCAAACCCCGCCCCGCTCCCTCGCCTCGATCAGTTCCCACACCTGCCCGCACCGCGCCCCCTGCTTGCGATACGCCAACCGCCCTTCCGCTCTCGCCGCCTCGCCCACCTGGGCCGTCAGCCGAAACTCCGTCGGCCACGGCCCGCCCTCGTCCAGAAACTTCCGCCACAGCCGCAGCCCCAGTTCGTGCCCCGCCTTGCCGCTCACGCGCCACGTCCGCGCGCTCACCCAGCACACCTGCCCGCGCACCAGGTCGCCCACCCCGTAGGCCGGCCGATCGTCCGGCAAGATTGCGTAGCCGACGCTCAGCCCCTCCAGCCAGCCCAGAAACGCCAGCGCCACCAGCAGCCCGCCCCCGCTCAGCGCCCACGTCGTCGGCCGCCTCCCCAGCCACCCCGCCCACGGCGCCGGCACGTCCGTCATGCGCTCCGGGCCCGGCAGCAGCGGCGTCGGCCCCCGGCCCGTCGTCCCCTCCTCGCGCAGCGGCATGAAATAGGCCGGGCGCAGCAGCCGGCCCTCGAATCGCCCCTCGCGCACGGTGCCGCACACCAGATACGACAGTCCCGGCGCCAGGTCCAGTGGCGCCTCCAGCAGCCCGCCCTCCGCGAGCTGCTCCAGCCAGGCGGGCTCCAGGTCGGGCGTGGCCGCGGTCGCCAGGATGCGGTCGAACGGCGCCCCGTCGGGGTAGCCCCGGCGCCCGTCGCCGTGGCGCAGTTCCACCTCCCTGCCCGGCAGCGCCTCCAGGTGCCGCCGGGCCTCCCCCAGCACCACCCGATCGACGTCGATCGACGTCACCTTCCCCTCGCCCCCTACCGCGTAGGCCAGCAGCGCCGCGTTGTAGCCGGTGCCGGCGCCGACCTCCAACACGCGCTGCCCCGGCGCCAGGCGCAGGTCCTCGAGGATCTGCGCCATCAGCGACGGCTGGCTCGACGAGCTGATCGCCAGGGAGCCGCGCTCGATTTCCGGCGTGCTGAGGCGCGTCGTCAGGGCCCGGTCGCTATAGATGAGGCGGAGCTCGCCCCGGCCGGGACGAGTCGTGTCGATCTCGCGCCAGCCGCGCTCGGGGTGGTGATGGTAAACGCGGTCGAGGAAGAGATGGCGCGGGGTGGCGCGGAAGGCGTCGATCAGGGGGGGCGACCAGAGGGCGCCGCGCGCGATCAACTGTTCTACCAGCGACTGGTTGGCGCCTTCGGCGCGCATGGTCGGTTCCGTTGGGCGGGGTTTCGGGGATGCGCGGGCCCTGGGGGACGCGCCGCCTCTCCGCCAGGCGTGGGGAGCGGAAATGTCCTTGACGGGGAGGACACAGAGCTATACAGATGATAAGGCTAACCCCTTGCGAACACAAGGAGTTTCGTCGAACCTTCCCGGTGCCTACGGCACCCCTTCCCGGGCCCTCTACGATCGGCCCGCCTTGCCGCCCCCGCTTCCTGTGACCGCCTTCCCGAAGGAGGCCCGTTCGATGCCGATGCCGCAAGGCGCTGACTCGCAGTTGATGGAGAAGTGGAAGATCCAGGACGCCGTCGAGACCTACGGCGTCCGCAACTGGGGCAAGGGCTATTTCGCCATCAACAAGGCGGGGCACCTCCAGGTCCATCCCACCAAGCGCGCCGACCGCTCCGTGGACCTCAAGGAGCTCATCGACCAGCTCCAGGCCCGCGGCATCCAGTTGCCCATCCTGCTGCGCTTCACCGACATCCTGCGCCACCGCGTCGGCGAGATCAACGACGCCTTCCACCAGGCCATGAAGGAGTTCGACTACCGATCCAACTACGTCTGCGTCTACCCCATCAAGGTCAATCAGCAGCGCCAGGTCGTCGAAGAGATCCTCGACTTCGGCAAGCCGTTCAACTTCGGCCTCGAGGCCGGCTCCAAGCCCGAGTTGCTCGCCGTCCTCGCCCTGACCAACGGCGCCGCTGCCAAGAACTCGTCGGGTGAGCCGACCGGAACGCCCATCATCTGCAATGGCTTCAAGGACGACGAGTTCATTCACATGGCCATGCTGGCCCGCAAGATGGGGAAGCAGGTCATCCCCGTCGTCGAGAAGTTCTCCGAGCTGGAGGCCATCGTCCGCCACGCCGAGGCGCTCAAGATCCGCCCCGTGTTGGGGGTGCGCGTCAAACTCGCCTCGCGCGGCGCCGGTCGCTGGCGCAGTTCGGCCGGCTACCGCTCCAAGTTCGGCCTCACCCTCACCGAGGTCCTGGAGGCCGTCGAGTATCTCCAGCAGCGCGACATGGCCGACTGCCTCCAGCTCGTTCACTTCCACCTCGGCAGCCAGATCACCAACATCCGCAGCATCAAGAACGCCCTGACCGAGTCGGCCCGCGTCTACGTCGAGCTGCACCGCGTCGGGGCGGGCGTGCGCTTCCTCGACGTCGGCGGCGGCCTGGGCATCGACTACGATGGCTCGCAGACCGACTTCGAGTCGTCGGTCAACTACACGCTCCAGGAGTACGCCAACGACGTCGTCTTCCGCATCAAGAGCGTCTGCGACGAGGCCGGCGTGCCGCACCCGACCATCGTGTCAGAGTCGGGCCGCGCCGTGGTGGCGTATCACAGCATGCTGATGTTCGACGTGCTGGGCGTGTCCAATTTCGACCGTTTGCAGGCCCCGCCGGAGATCCCGCCCGACGCGCCGCAGCAGGTCACCGACCTGTTCGGCATCCACCGCGACCTGAAGAAGAAGAACCTCCTGGAGAGCTACCACGACGCCATGCAGGCCGTCGATGAGGCGCTCGACCGCTTCAACCTGGGCTCCCTGCAGATCGAGCACCGGGCCCTGGTGGAACGGCTGTTCTGGGCGGTCTGCGCCAAGATCCTCAAGATGGTCCGCGAGCTCGACTACACGCCCGAAGAGCTCCAGGGCCTCGAATCGCTGATGTCGGACACCTACTTCTGCAACTTCTCGGTGTTCCAGTCGATGCCCGACAGCTGGGCGATCAAGCAGCTCTTTCCGATCATGCCGATCCACCGGCTCAACGAGGTGCCGACCCGCCGCGCCGTGCTGGGCGACATCACCTGCGACTCGGACGGCAAGATCGACCAGTTCATCGACCTGCGCGACGTGCGCAACACGCTCCAGCTCCATCCGCTGCGCGAGGACGAGCAGTACGTGCTCGGCGCCTTCCTGCTGGGGGCGTATCAGGAGATCCTCGGCGACCTGCACAACCTGTTCGGCGACACCAACGCCGTCCACGTCAGCATCGACGAGGACGGCGAGTATACCATCGACGACGTGATCAAGGGCGACACGGTGCGCGAGGTGCTGGCCTACGTGCAGTACAACGCCGAGAAGTTGACCGAGATGCTGCGCAAGGACGTGGAGCGAGCGGTGCGGGCGGGCAGGATCAGCCTGACCGAGTCGAAGCAGCTCGTCAAGTTCTACGAGTCGGGGCTCGACGGGTATACTTACCTGGAGGAGCCGCTGGGCACGCATTGAGGGGAGAAGAAGAATTAGCCACAGATGGACACAAATGAACGCGGATAAGACAAAGAACCAGGTAGCCAACCGCGCTGCTTCCCTCTGTCTCCTGTCTCATCTTATCTGTGTTCATCGGTGTCTATCTGTGGCTATTGTTTCCGGTTGAGGGCCAGTTCCGACGTCATGGCCGACCTCTCCGTCACCCTCGGCCGCCTGCGCCTTGCCAACCCGATCCTGGTGGCCTCGGGCACGTTTGGCTATGCGCGCGAGATGGCGGGCGCCGTCGATTTCGCCCGCCTCGGCGCCGTCATCCCCAAGACGGTCACGCGCCAGCCGCGCGCCGGCAACCCGCCGCCGCGCACCGTCGAGACGCCCTCGGGGATGCTCAACGCCATCGGGCTGGACAACGACGGCATCGAATACTTCATTCGCCACCACCTCCCCTATCTGCGAACGTTGCCGACCGCCATTATCGCCAACGTCGCCGGCAAGACGGAGGAGGAGTTCGTCGAGATGGCCGAGATGCTCGGCCGCGAGAGCGGGCTGGCGGCGATCGAGCTGAACCTGTCGTGCCCGAACGTGGCGGGCGGCACCGACTTCGCCACGAGCCCGGAGGTGACGGGGCGGATCGTTCGGCGGGCGCGCGCGGTGTGCGACGTGCCGCTGATCGCCAAGCTGACGCCGAACGTGACGGACGTGGTGGCGGTGGCGCGGGCGGCGGCGGAGGCGGGGGCCGACGCGGTGTCGCTGGTCAACACCTTCGTGGGCATGGCAATCGACTGGCGGCGCCGGCGGGCGATCCTCGGCAACAAGACGGGCGGGCTGAGCGGGCCGGCGATCAAGCCGCTGGCGCTGCGGCTGGTGTGGCAGGTGGCGCGAAACGTCGAGGTGCCGATCCTCGGCATCGGCGGGATCGCGACGCTCGACGACGCGATGGAGTTCCTGGTGGCGGGGGCCAGTGCCGTGCAGCTGGGGACGGTCAACTTCTACGACCCGACGGCGGCACAGCGCATCGTCGAGGCACTGCCGGGAGCGCTGGCGTCGGTCGGAGCGCGCACGGTGCGCGAGGTCGTGGGGACGCTCCGGTAGCCGCGTGGGATAGGCCAGCGGTCACGCCGCCTGCGCGATCTCCTGCGCGGGCGCCCCCTCCTCGATCAGGAGCCGGGCGATGCGCTCCACCTCGTCGCGCAGGTCCGCGAGTTGGCGCTCCTCGACCGCGTGCCGCGCCTCGTGGCGCTGCACCTCGATCCGCAGCCGCTCCTGTTCCTCCTCGGCGGTCGATTGCCGACTTTCCCACTCCGTCATTTGCTCGCGGAGCTCCTCTTGCCGCGCCAGCAGAGCTTCCTCGTGCTGCTGGAGCTGAGCGTAGCGCTCCTGGAGGCGCGTGGCCTCCGCGAGCAGCGCCTGGCGCTCGGCGTGGAGGTCGGCCTCGGCGCCGGCCAGGCGAGCGGCGTCCTGGCGCTGGAGGCGCCGCAGCCGGCGCTCTGCTTTCGGCGAGCTAGGCGCCCGCGCCAACACCTCTTGCCGATAGCGCTCCAGAGCGAGGGCCCGGCGGGCGAGCGCTCGCTTGTCCTGGGCCAGCGCCTGGCGGCGCTCCTGACACTCCTCCCACAAGGAAGCGTATTGCCGTCGCGCTTCTTCGCACTGCCCGCGCAAGCCGGCCAGGTCGGCGACCTCCTGCCTGCGCCGCTCGGTGCGCCGCCGGTGGACGTCCTCGAGGCGCTGCGACCGGGAGACGAGGAGTTGCTCGCGCGCCTCGATCTCGCCGAGCAGGGCGGCGCGCTCCGCCTCCCAGCCGGAGGAACGGGCCGTCAGGCGCGCTTGCCAGCCTTCGAGATAGCTGCGCGTTTGTGCCACCGCCTCCTGGCGTCGCGCCTGCTCCGCCAGCGCGGCCGTCAGGCCCTGTTCGCGCGCCTCCAGCCGGCGCTCGCGCTGTTCGAGCTCGCCGGCCAGCACCTCCAGCTCGTCCTGCGCCTGGCCTCTCTCCTCCTGCCAGCGCTCGTGGACCTCCAGCAGGCGCTGCCACTGCTCCGCCAGGTGCGCGCGCTGGTCGGCAACGGCCCCGGCCACCTCGCGGAGGTAGGCCGGCCACTCGCGGGCATCGACGGGGCTGGGAGGGGCGGGCGGCGCGACCAGAGAAGGAGCCGGGATCGCAGGGGCCTGAGGACGGGCGTCGGCCAAGTGATGGCGCTGGTGGCGAATGCGCACCTCCAGCCCCTCGACTTCGCGCCGCACGTTGGCCAGCGATTGCTGCCAGCGGCGCTGCTCCTCGGCCAGCGCCTGCTCCGCCGCCGCCACGGCCGCGCTGCGCGCTTCGAGCGCGCGCGTGCGCCGCTCGCGCTCCGCATGTTCCTCGTTGAGGCATTCCTCCCACTGTTGCTGGGCCAGCCCCAACTGCTGCCACTCTTCGCGCAACTGCCCCCGCGCCAGGCACGACTCGCCGTTGAAGCGAAGTTGCGCCTGGTGGAAGCGCGCCAGCTCGCGCTGAAGGCCTTCCGCGTCGCGCTCCCCCTGTTCGCCCCGCGCGACCAGCTCGGCCTCGCGCAGCGCCAGGGCGGCCTCGCGCGCCTGGAAGTGGGCCTTCCAGCGGCGCTTCAGGCGCTTGCGGAGCTCCACGCAGCGCCGGCGCTCTTTCTCCGCGCGCTGCTTGACCTGGGCCACCTCCGCGCGCTCGTCCTGGAGGGCCGACCACCCCTCGTCGATCTCGGTCCTCGTCGCGCCAATCTCCTCCTTGGCCGCCGCGCGCTCTTGTCGCACCTCGTTCTGGAGCTTCAAAAGCTTTTCCCGGCGCTCGTCGAGGTGAGCGGCGAGCTGCTTCTCCTGGCGCTCCAGCGCCGTGGCGCGCTGCCTCAACCGGGCCTCCTCCTCGGTGAGCTCCGCCTGCTGGGCGGCGACCGCGGCAACCTGAACGCGCACGGCGTCGCGCTCGGCCTGGGGCGCGGGGCCGTCGGCGCCGGCGAGGACCGGGATGGCCTCGACGGTGAGCGGCGGCAATTCGAGGGTGAAGCGGAAGGGGCCGACTTCGAGAACGTCGCCGTGCCGCAGCTCGCACGTCGCCACGCGCTCGCCGTTGATGCGGGTGCCGGTGCTGCTGTCGAGGTCGCGAAGAAGGGGGCCGCCGGGCCCGGAAAAGATGGCGCAATGGAGCGGATTGACGCCTTCGACGTTGAGGCGTACTTCGCAACCGGCGGCCTGGCCGATGAGCGTGAGCGGGGCGGCAAGAGGGCGGCGCGCGCCGCTCATCCGGCCGTTCTGCACGACCAGGTCGCCCAGCGGCCCCGAGGCTTCGGGCAAACTCGGCAGGTTGGCGGAGGGGCCCATAACGAACCGTGCTCCCAGGGCAAAAGGATTAGCCTCCTCCTCTATCGACCGTTCCCTGTGCCGAACTTTAGGGCCACGGAGGAATAAGCTCGGGGGACGACTTCGCCACCTTGCTTGCCCATCGCCGGCGCCCTACCTTGCCCCCGCCGATTGGCGCGACGGGCCCCTGCTCGCGCAGGAGAGGGGCCCTACGAGCGCGTGGCCAGTCGGGGGCCCTCCCTCGTGCTTCTGTTCTCTTTCCCCGGCGCTGCGCTCGCGTGCCTCGTTCCCCCACCGAAAGAGGTGCGACAACGAAAACAGGCCCGGCCGGCGTGCTTGCCGGTCGGGCCTGGGGCGGGGGCGACTCACTTGACGATCAGGGCGTAGCGGTTGCCGACGGCGCCGAGGTTCTTCACCTTGATGGTGTAGGCCCCGCCGGCGCGGGGGGTGAACCTGACGAGGCACGTGTCGGTCAGGTCGGTGTCGGAGCCGACGAGCACGCCGTCCGCGTCGTACACGAACAGGTCGAGGTCGGTGTCGCCGTCGCCAATGGCCATGACCATGACGGCCTGCCCGGCGACGAGGTTGACGGTGTAACTGTCGGTGGCCCGGGCCGGCACCACCTCGATCCTCTGGACCGTCCCGCCGACGGGGCGGGCCTGTGCGGCGCCGGGGCCGGCCAGGGTCGCCACGCCGATCGCCAGGGCCGCCACCAGCTTGCAGATCGCCTTCATGTCACGTCCTCCGTTGGGGATTGAGCAGGATGCTCGGGTTTGCGTTGTCGTTCGTTCCCTTCACGCCTCTCTTACGGGAGGGGTTGGCGAACGTGACGGAAAAAGGAGAAAAAGGGCGGGAGGTGCTTCGCTCGGCTTCGCAGCAAAGGCAGCGGGCCAGGGCCTCACCGGCTACCGGGACACGGGGCGCGGTCCCGTCGCAACGAGGGGACGACCGGGGAGCGACGAGGCGGCGCGAAGCGGCCGTCCTCGATGGATCGATCTTCAGCGCCGGGCCCGCGTGCGATCCGCTTGCTCGCCCCCCGGCAGCGCCCTAGAATGACCCGGCCCTCGGGCGCACCGAAGGTCAGACGTGCCCGTCCGAACCGTCCCGGTCTCTCGTTCTGCCCCACGGGCGCCTCGCCCGCCCGCAACACGCCCCGTTAGAAGGAGAGAGGGCCCGAGGATGAACGCCATCGCCGCCCGTCTGGTCCTCTCCCTTCCGCTTCTGCTCTTCCTCGCCGCCCCCGCCCTCCCGCGCGCGGAGGCCGCCGAGACCAAGGCCGTCGAGCTCGTGCAGAAGCTCGACGGCACCTTCCAGCGCGACGACAAGGCCACCGGCAAGCCGGTCGTCTCCGTCGAGCTCAGTGGCCGCGAGGTCACCGACGCCACCCTCGAGCAGCTCGTGGCGCTCAAACAACTCCGCCGCCTGTCGCTGTGGCGGACGGGCGTCACCAGCACTGGGCTGGCGCGCCTCTCCGCTCTGAAACACCTCGAAGACCTCGAGCTCGACCACACCCGGCTGACGCCCGCCGCCTTCAAGGAGGTCGGCAAGATCGCGTCGCTCCGCCGCCTCTCGCTGTGGCGCACCAACACCGCCGACGACGACCTGAAGGCGCTCGCGCCCCTCGCCAAGCTTCAGGAGCTCAACCTCGGCGGGACGAACGTCGAGAACGCCGGGCTGGCGCATCTCGCCGCCCTGAAGCATCTGCGCCGCCTCGACCTTCTCCAGACGAACGTCGGCGACGCCGGCGCCAAGCGCCTCGCCGCGCTCGAGCAACTGCACCACCTGAACGTGGGCGACACCAAACTGACCAACGCCGGGCTGAAGTCTCTCGCGGCCCTCACCAAACTGGAAGAGCTCGGCATGAGCGGCACGGAGGTGAGCGACGACGGGCTTGCGTCTCTCGCCCCGCTGAAGGAGCTCAAGGCGCTCGGAATGCGCAACACGGCCGTCAGGGGGCCGGGGCTGAAGCACCTCGCCGCCCTGCCCCAGCTCGCGCGCCTCTACCTCGGCGGCACCAGCATCGACGAGACCGCCCTCGACTACCTCCAGGGGTGCAAGCAGCTCCGCACCCTGGAGATCATCTCGACCGCCGTCTCGAACGAAGGGCTTGCTCGGCTCGCGTCGGTCAAGCAGGTCAAGCAGTTCGGGGTCGGCGGGCCCGGGCTGCGCGACTCCGGGCTGGTACATCTGGCCCTGTTGACCGAGCTCGAAGGCCTGTACGTCACCGGAGAGAAGGTGACGGACGAGGGGCTGAAGGAGCTAACCAGGCTCAAGCAGTTGAAGAAGCTCTTCCTCGCCAACACCGGGGCCACCGAGGCGGGGATCGCCGCGCTTCGCAAGGCCCTTCCGCGCTGCCAGATCGAAACCAGGGCCCCCGTGCTGCGCTCGCCGGGGTGAGGGCGGGCCCTTGTTGTCCCGGGCCCCCTTTCCGAGGTGCGTGCCATGACCGTTCGCTCCTTTGCGCTGTTGCTCTGCTCGGCCTCCCTCGTCGCGGGCGCGCTGGCGGGCTGCTCCGCCAAGCAAACCGCCCCCACCTCCCTCCCCCCGGCCCGGGTGGAGGTCGCCAAGGTCGAGGTTCGCGACAACATCGACTACGAGGACTTCACCGGGCGCATCGACGCCCTGGAGTCGGTAGACGTGCGCGCGTTGGCGACCGGCTACCTGAAGAAGGTGAACTTCGTGGCCGGGACGGAGGTGAAGGCGGGCCAGCTCCTTTTCGAGATCGACCCCGAAAGCTATCAGGCCGACCTGCAAACGGCCCAGGCCGCCATCGCCACCGGCAGGGCCCGGCTCAAGGACCTCAACTCTCAGCTCGCCCGGGGCCGCCGCCTCGTCGTCGATCGCGCCATGAGCCGGGAGGACTTCGACAAGGTGGTCGCCGACCAGGCCTCGACGGAGGCCGACTTGCTCAAGGCCCAGGCCCAGGTCACCGTCGCCGAGAAGAACCTCGGCTACACCAAGGTCACCGCGCCCATCGACGGCCGGATCAGCCGCGAAAAGCTGACGCCCGGCAACCTCGTCAACGGCTCGCCGTCCAACAGCGTCCTGCTCACCAACATCGTGCGCATCGACAAGGTCTACGCCTACTTCGACATCGACGAGCGCACTGTGCTGCGCGTCCAGGCCCTCATCCGCAAGGGCAAGGCCAAGCCCGTCGCCCAGCGGCCCGACGTTTACGTGGCCACCCAGATCGAGAAGGGCTTCTTCGACGAGAGCGGCAAGCCCCGGCACGCCGGCAAGATCGACTTCGTCGAGAACGCCCTCGACTCCGGCACGGGGACGTTGCAGGTGCGCGGCATCTTCGACAACCCCGACCGCGTCTTGACCAAGGGGTTGTTCGTGCGCGTGCGCGTGCCGATCGGCGAGGCCCGGCCCGCCCTGCTCGTGGACGAGCGGGCCCTGGGCACCGATCAGGGGCAGCGCTTCCTCTACGCGGTCAACGACAAGAGCGAGGTGGAATATCGCCCGGTGACGCTGGGCAGCCTGCGCGACGGGCTGCGCGCGCTCGAGCCGGAGACCGAGCCGGGCAAGGGCGTGCGCGCGGGCGAGTGGGTAATCGTCAACGGCTTGCAGCGCGTGCGCCCGGGCGTCACGGTCGAGGCGAAGCGCGTGCCGATGCCGGGGCTGGCGGCGCTGGACAAGATGCGGGCCGCCCGCGAGAAGTCAGCGCCGTCGAAGAAGCAGGGCGAGTAGCTCGGGGTTGGCCGAGATCGGTTGTTGCTTCCACTCGCGCGGGCGGCATTGTAGAATCGCTTCATCGAGCCGCCCCTCCCGCGCCCGCTGCGAGCCGTCGCCCATGAGCGAATCGCCTTCGAGCCTCCACACCCAACACCTGGCCCGCTTGCTCGCCGGCCTGCGGGAGGGCGACCGCTCCGCCGCCGAGGAACTGGTCCGCCGCGCCGGCCAGCGCCTGGAACGGCTGGCGCGCCAGATGCTCCGCCGCTTCCCGGTCGTGCGCGCCCAGGAGCAGACGGCCGACGTCCTTCAGGAGGCCACGCTCCGCCTGCTCGCCGCGCTGCGCGACGTCACTCCGATCGGCACGTGCGCCTTCTATTCTCTCGCCAGCCGGCAGGTCCGCTTTCACCTCCTCGACCTGGCGCGCCGCTACCGCCGGGGCGCTCCCCAGCCGCTCGACGAGCATCCGCCCCCGGTCGCCCCCGGCACGGGGCCGGGCGACGTGGACGACCTGGAGCGCTGGGCGGCGCTGCACGAGCTGGACGCGCAGGGCAAGTATGCCGAGGCCCAGCCCTTGTTGCAGAAGGCGCTGGCGATCTTCCGCAAGGTAGAGGGGGAGGAGCCCCCCGACGCTGCCATCAGCCACGGCAACTTGGCCTCTAACCTGCATTCTCAGGGCAAGCACGCGGAAGCGGCCAAGCACTGGCGGGCCGCCCTGCTCGGCCACGAGGCGGCCCGGCTGAGTTCCGCCGACTCCGGCTTCGACCGCTCCCGCTTCCGGGCGGGCATCCGCTCCCCGCGGGCGGGCCTGGCCGCCTGCCTGGCCCGCCTCGGCCAAGCGCGCGAGGCCTGGCAGCACGCCGAGGCCGCCCTCGCTCGCGGGCTGCTCGACGACCTCGTCCCCGCCTCACCCGAGGGCGGGCAATCTCCCGACGCCCGCCCGGCACGGCTGCGGCAACTGGACGAGCTCCTCCTGCCCCTCGCCACGCGTGAGCAGCTATCCCAGGACGAGAAGGCCCGCCGCGACCTGCTGAACGAGGAGCGCCGGCGCCTGCTGGCCGCCCTCGCCAAGGACGCGGGCGACCGCGCCGCTGCCCGGGTCTTCCCGCTCGCACGCATCCAGAAGCAAGTCCCCGCCGACGCCGCCCTCGTTCTGTGGCTGGACGCGGGACCGAGCATTGGGCGTGCGTGGTGCGTCGGCAGGGCCAACCCACTCGGCAGCGATTGGCAGGGACGGGGCCGCGCCGGGCCTGGGCCGACGCCGATACGCGCCTGGCGGGGCAGGCGTATGCCGCGCTGCTCTCGCCGGCGAAGGCCGCCGACCTCACGCGGTTGCTGGAGGCGCTGGCGAAGCAGAGGCTGGCGCCCTTGGCGCCCCACCTGAAGGCCACGCCCGAACTGCCCGCCGTCCGCAGGCTGCTGGTGGTTCCCACTGGCCTCATGGCGCGCGTGCCGGTGGAGGCGCTGACCGATGCCTACACCATTAGCTACGTGCCCTCCGGCACCGTCTTCGCGCGCCTGATGGGGCGGCACCGCAAGGTCGGCCCCTCGCCCCTGCTGCGCTGGGCGATCCGGCCTTCACGCCCGCCACGCTGAGCTGGCCCGAGCCGCCCGACCACGGCCTGCTCCTCAAGGCCGTCTTCCCAGGCGGCGCCGCCGCCCGCGCCGGGCTGCGCTCCGGCGACGTCCTCCTCAGCTACGACGGCACGCGTCTGGCCGCCCTGGCCGACCTGCGCCCGAGCAACGACGCGGCCCGCGCCACCTTCTGGCGCGACGGCAAGGAAGGGCCCGTCCGCCTGGCCGGCGGCAGGCTCGGTGCGATCGTGGACGTCCGCCCCGTGACTCAGGCCCTCCGCGAGTGGCGGCAGACGGAGCTCGTGGCGCAGCGCGGCGACCGCTACCCCCCCTGCCGGGCACGCGCCTGGAGGTGGAATCGCTGGCACGACTGGTGCCCGCCGCCTCGACGCTGCGCGGCAACGGCCTGCTCGGCTTCGCCCAGGCCCTCCTGGCCAAAGGCGCACGCTGCGTGGTGCTGTCGCGCTGGAAGGTGGACGACGCGGCGACCACGCTCCTGATGGTCCGCTTCTACGAGAACCTGCTGGGCAAACGCAAGGGGCTGAAAGCGCCCCTGGGCCGCGCCGAGGCGCTGGCCGAGGCCCAACGCTGGCTGCGCACGCTGCCGCGCAATGAGGCGGAGCGGCTGGCGGCGCGGTTGGCGGGCGGGCAGTTGCGCGGGACGATCAACGAGCCGCTGCCGGAGGCCAAGGGCAAGCCAGCGCCGCTGCCCGCGGGCGACCGCCCCTTCGCGGCGCCTTACTATTGGGTCGCCTTCGTCCTCGTCGGCGACCCGCTTTAGATGCTCAATGACTGGAGAAGGAGGGTGGCGCTTGTCGTTCAACTTGCTCTCTACACGACGTACGCGCTGCGGGTAGCCTGCTTGATGGTGGGGATCGTCCTCCTTCGGGCGCCCCTTCTTGTCCCGCATTCGAGGTTGCCCCCGTGGTCTCCTTCACCCTCGCCAATTCCCCCGGCCCCGCCCCGGCCGCGAACGG
>JBBSEZ010000236.1:0-15252 GCA_038239195.1 Gemmatales bacterium | reverse complement strand
TGTTTTTTTTTTCGTGGCTGGAGGGCCTGGGGCGGCGGGGCGGGCCGCCGCCCCCGCCGCGAAAAAAACCAAAAAACAAAACCGGGCAGCCCCCCCCCCCGTACTCCAAGAGCGCCTCATTTCGACTGGAGCGCGATCACCCCATCCCACCCCGCCGGCGGCGCCTGCCCGTGCTGCTGCATGAAGTTCCGCAGGAACCGCGCCGGCCCGTCTCCCGCCGACAGATGTTGCAACAGCCGGTCGGCGTCGCGCCAGCGCCCCGCCAGAAAAGCGTCCAGTCCCGCCTCGTAGTCCCGGCGCTCCCGCTCCCTCATCGCCCCCGGCTCGACCTCCGACGGCAGCAATTCGCTCACCGTCAGCGCGGTCTGCAGCCCGTACGGCCTCACCCGCGCCAGCCGCCGGAAGCGGTACCACGGGTCGCTCCCGGTGCCCAGCAAGCGGGCGCTGCGCTCGTCCAAAAGGATCGGCACCTGCAACTGCTTGGTCATCGACTCCAGGCGCGAGGCCAGGTTGACCACCGGCCCGAACACGCTCACCTTGAACTGGTCGTACGTCCCCAGTTTCCCCGCGAAGGCGACACCGCTGGCGATCCCGATGCCGCAGGCGAAACCGGCCAGCGGGTTGTCCGGCTTCTGGGCGGCCCGCAGGAAGTCGCGGCGAATCCCCAGCGCGGCCCGCGCCGCCCTCAGGGCCCGGTCGGGGCAGGCCAGCGGCCAGCCCCAGAAGCCCATCGCCGCGTCTCCCTGGAAGTCGCCGATCACCCCGTCCAGGTCGCTGATGTTGCTCGTCATCACGTCCAGCGCGGCGCTCACCCGGCCCCACAACTTGGGGAGGTTGTCCTGCCCCTGTTCGCTGATCAGGCAGGAGCCGCGCAGGTCGCAAAACAGCACCGTCACCTCGGCCTCGCGCGGCCGCAGCACCTCCTCGCTGTCCCCCAAGGCCAGCTGCGCCAGGACGGGGCGCGACAGGAACCCGCCGAGCTGGGCCTGGCGGCGCTGCAGGTCGAGCACCTGACGCAGCGAGCCGAAGACGTCGGACACCAGCTCGACAAACTTCAAATCGCCCTTGAACAGGTCCTCCGCCGAGGGCCCCCCCGGCAAGGCCAGCGGCGCGCTGCCGATGACGTACAGCCCCCAGCCGGGAGCAGGGTCGTCCGGCAGCGGGACGCACATCGCCCAGTCCACCCCCTCTTGGACCGTGTAATCGCTGGAGGGGGAGGCCGTCTGGGCCTGCCAGCGGTACAGCACGCTCTGCCGCCGCACGGCCACCGCGTCGGCGACCAGCCGTTTGCTCGGCCCCAGGGGCCGCGCGCCCGGGTCGCGCGACAGCGCGACGCGCACCTGCAACTCGGGGCCCGCCCCCTCTCGGCCCTGCTTCAGGTAGACCACCGCCGCCGCCTCGGCCCGGGGCATGCCCTGGAGCAAGACCTCGACGACCCGACGCTCCAGCTCCTCGTTGCTGGGAGAGTAGCGGATCACCATCGGCAGCGCGGCGAGCACGTCGATCCGCTCGCCCGCGTCCACGTACTTGAACTGGCGCAGCTCCTCCCGCGTACAGGTGAGTTCGGCGTCGGGCGTCAGGTCGGCTTGGACCGAGGAAGGCGCGCTTTCCACGAGCGTGAAGGTGGTCCCGCCGACGACGAACGCCTGCCCCACGTGGACCGCGAACTCGCGGAACCCCTGATCGATGCCCTGGTAGAAGACGGAGTTCCGCGCGGCAGGGGCGCGCTGGACGTACAGCTTCCCCTGCCGCCAGACGAGGGTGGCGTGCAGCGAGGAGACCTGCGGGTCCCACGGCGTCGCCCACGCGCTCTTCTGGGGCAAGCGCCCCAGGGTCACGGGCCCCGCAGGGAGGGGATGGCGCCAGTTCTGGTGCGGCTCGGCGCCGCGGGCCATCAGGTCAGGCATGAGAGAGGCGCTCCGAGCGACGCAGCAGCCAGTAGAGCCAGCCCCACAGCAGGACGACCAGGGTGCCTGCGGCGGCGAGCGCCAGAAAGCGAATGCGGTCCAACTCGGCGCGCAGCGGGCCCTCCTGTTGGTTGGCCTTGACTGGGTCGTGCTGGACCAGCACGACCCAGTCGAGGCCGGGATCGTCCATCCGCGCAAAGCTGGCCTGATACACCTTCCCGTCAACGGGGTCTTGATATTCCCGGATCGTGCCGCTGAGCTCCCCTTTCGCCAACTCCGCCTCCAACCGGGAGAGGTCGAAAGCGGGGGGCCCCTTCTCTCTCTCGGGCCGGCTTCGCTTGTCCGGGTGCTGCACGAAGTAGCGCGAGCCGCCCTCCTGTTTCTGGCTCAGCAGGACGGGGAAATCGACCTTGCCGCCCCCCTCGCCGTCGCGGTTGCCCTCGCCCTTCAGCCACTCGTTGAGTTGTTTCACGCTGATGCCTGCCGAGAGCACGCCCACGGGCTCGGCGTTCGGGTCGTCTGGGTCGCGGATCGGAACGGAGAGCGCGACGAACAACACGTCGTCGAGTTTCGAGACGAACGGAACGGAGACGTGAGGGCGCCGAATCGGGGCGTGCAGCGTTTTTCGCTCGTCGTAGCGCTCCCCCTTTCCGCTAAACCAGTCGCGCCAGGAGTAGTTCGCCGCGAGGGCGTAACGGCTGGGCTCCGCGGGATAGAACGCTTTCACCGTCTCGAATTCGTTTCGCGTGCCCGCCGACTTTCCCTCTTTGGTCAGCGCGATGACCGCGGTGATGATTTTTCCCCTGTCGTCGCAGACCGTGCCGTAGAAGAACCGGCCGCTGGGCTTGCCGGGGGCAACCAAAAGGCCTTCCGTCACCAGTCCCGCGAGGGACTTGGCGTCCCTCGCGACCGTCGCCTTGTAGAGGGCCGCGTTGGCCATCTTCTCGGTTCGCTCCCTCCTCTCCTGGAGGCGCTCCTGAACTCCGCTGGCGATGAGCTGCGCCTGCTGGCGATTCTTGTCGAGGAGTTGCTTGTCCAGGCTCGCCCGGTGCGTCTTGACCGCCGTCGAGCGCGCCAGTTCTTCCACGGTGTCCATCAACCCCAGGAGCAGGAGCGGCGCGATCAAGGCGAAAACCCACAGCGGCCGCTGCCGGCGGCGGCGCTCGCGCCGGGCCAGCGCCGCGAGCACGGCCCCGGCATCGCGCAACCGCCGCGCCGGGTCGATCTCCAGGCAGCGCTCCACGATCTCCGCCAGGTCGCCGTCCACGCCCGCGACGCGGCGGTGCGCCCGCGGCGGCGGCGCTCGCAGGATCCACTCGCGGTAACGCGCCAGCCGGTGCGACAGGTCGGCGGTCCCCGCCAGTTCCCGGCGGAACCCCTCGTCGTGGCGCGGCGCGGTGCCCGTCAGCATGACGTGGAGCAAGGCCCCCAGCCCGTAAACGTCCCAGCGCGTGTCCGGCATCTGGCACTTGAGGTCGGCCTGCTCCGGCGCCATGTAGAAGAAGGTGCCCAGGGCCGGGGTGGAGTCGCTGCCCAGGTGGGCCTGCCCGAAGTCGGCGATCAGCGCTTGCCCGCGCGCGTCCAGCAGCACGTTGCCCGGCTTGAGGTCGCAGTGGCGGATGCCCTTGGCGTGGACGTAGGCCAGCCCCTCCGCCACCTGGCGGAACAGCGCCACGGCCTCGCCCGCCGGCAGCGGCCCCTCCTCCAGGCGCTCGGCCAGCGAGCCCCGGTCGGCGAAGGCCATCACGTAGTAGGGCGGCGAGGCGTCGGGGCAGACGTCCTTGAGCTGGACGATGCCGCGCACGCTGTCGAGCTGGGCGAGCTGGCGCACCTCTTCCTGCAACAGCTCCCAGCGCGGCCCGCTGGTGTGGACGAAGAACTTGATGGCCACCGCGATGCCGGTCCCCTGCTCCCGCGCCTTCCACACCTCCCCGTAGGTGCCCGCGCCGAGCGGCTCGAGGTCCTCGTACCCCGCCGCCGGGGGCGGGCCCTGGCTGCGCATGCGCGCCTTGCCGTTCTGAATCCCCGACGCCCCTTCCGTGGCCGTGCGCATCTCCCCGAGATCGACGTCCGCCGAGCTCAAGCTCTGCGCGCGCGTGCGCCCGTCCAGGCCCTGGGCCTCGGTGTGCTCGGTCCCGAAGGGGGTGCGGTTCGTGAGCGGAAGAGGGGCGCCTTGGCCCATCTGCCGCGCGGGTTCGTCGTTGGCTGGCACAGAGTGCCCCTTGGGTGGTCTGGCGCTGCGTGGCAGTCCGTCGGAGGCGGTGGCTGTCCCGCTATTCTAAAATCTAACAACGATCATCGCGTTGTCAATCGGCAAAGGCCCGACCAACCCTCCGCCCTCCCGTTCCGTGCGGACGGCACGACCGGAGCCATCCTCCCGGCCTTCGCGGCTCGCCGGCGCGCGGCCGGGCTGGTAAGGTACACCCCAGGGCACTTTCGCGCCCGGCAAGCCACGCAGGGGAGGCGCCATGCCCACGCGGTTGAACGTTCGCGTCTACGAGAACCGGCAAATCGTCTACGAGGACGATTTCGAGGGCGCCCTCGAGTTGGGCCGGCAGGACCGGGGCGAGCCCGAGCCATTCAAGGCCCTGCTTCGCGACGGCCGCGACCGCCTCATCATCGCCCGCGGGGGGGAGAACGACGTCGGCCGGCGCCACGCCCTCCTCGAACCGCTGCCCGATGGCCGCTTGCGCCTCCACAATCGCAGCACGAGCCAGCCGATCCGGCTACAGGAGGGCCGGGAGGTGGCCCCCGGCAGCACCTGCGAACTCGCCCTTCCCCTCGTGCTCGCCCTCGGCCAGAAGACCGTGCGCGTCCAGGGCACGCAGGTCGCGACCGATCTGCACGGCTTGCCGGGCCTCACCCTCCGCCCAGGCGCGGGGCCGCCGGTCGTGCCCCTCCCCGCCCTCACCGCGGTCGGCGGGAACAGCGTCGAGCGCAAGGCCCTCGTGAGCTGGCTGCACGCCCTCCTCGACGTGGTCCAGGCCGCCGCGGGCTCGGCCGACTTCTTCGAGCGCGCCGCCGGCGCCGCCGTGGACATGGTCAACCTCGACTCCAGCCAGGTGCTGCTCCTCCAGGACGGCCAGTGGCGGCCCCAGGCGGTCCGCCTCTCGCCGAAGGCCCCCGCGAGCGCCGGGCGCCGCCCCAGCCGGGCGGTGCTGGCGCGCGTCCTCCAGGACCGGGGCACGTTCTGGGAGGTGCTGGCGCCCGCCGCCAACGCCCAGGAGAGCCTGGCGGGCGTCGATGCCGTCGTGGCCGCCCCCATCCTCGACGTCGCGGGCAACGTCCTCGGCGCGCTCTACGGCGAGCGCCGGCGCTGGGGCAGCGTTGCCGCCACCGGGCCGATCACCGAGGTCGAGGCCATGCTGATCGAGCTCCTCGCCCGCGGGGTCGCCGCGGGGCTGGCCCGCCTGGACGAGGAGCACAAGGCGCTCGCCGAGCGCGTCCGCTTCGAGCAGTTCTTCACCCCCGAGCTGGCGCGCCAGATGGCCCTCCAGCCCGACCTGCTCCGCGGCCGCGACACCGAGGTCAGCGTCCTCTTCTGCGACATTCGCGGCTTCAGCCGGATCATCGAACGCATCACCAAACAGCTCGGGTCGGCCAAGGCGCTCGAATGGCTGCAAGATGCGCTCGACGCCCTGTCCGAGTGCGTACTCGAGGAGGGCGGAGCGCTGGTGGACTACGTCGGCGACGAGCTGATGGCCATGTGGGGCGCTCCTGGCGCGCAGCCGGACCACACGGCCCGCGCCTGCCGGGCGGCCCTGGCCATGCTAGCCCGCCTGCCGGGCCTCAACGCCCACTGGGGGGCCACGATGGGCGAGCCGCTCGACGTGGGCATCGGCATCAACACCGGCATCGCCCAGGTCGGCAACACCGGCTCGCACTTCAAGTTCAAGTACGGCGCGCTGGGCAACACGGTCAACCTCGCCAGCCGCACGCAGGGGCTCACCCGGCACCTCAAGTGTCGCGTGCTGATCAACCGCTCGACGCGGGAGCAACTGGGCACCAGCTTCCTCGCCCGCCGGCTGGGCCGGTTTCGCGTCGTCAACATCGCCCAGGAGGTCGAGCTGTACGAACTGGCCCCGCCCGATCGGCCCGGCTGGGCGGAGGCCTGCGCCGAATACGAGAAGGCGCTGGCCCTGTTCGAGCGCGGCGAGCTCGGCCTGGCGGTGCGCACGCTGGGGAACTGGCGCGGGCAGCGCCCCGACGACGACACGGCGCTGGTGCTGCTCTACCGGGCCGTCAAGTGCATGGTCGAGGGCACGCCGGAGACGCACCCCACGTGGGTGTTGACGGAGAAGTGAAGCGGGGAATGTAGCCCGCCCCTCCGCGGGGGGGCACCGGTGCTCCGTCGCGGGCCCATTGGCGCTGTCCCTGAATCCTCTGCATCGCCTCGTCAGACGCGTCCCCTCACCCCGTCGGAAACTCCCCCCGCGCGTTCACCCGCATCGCCGCGTCGTGCGGGCACGCAGTCACGCACGCTGGCCGCTGCCCGTACTGCCCGCTGCACAAATCGCACACCACCGCCAGGTCCGTCACCACCTTCACGTCCCCCGTCACGTTCGGCAGCACGATCGGCTGCCGCACCTCGTCCAGGCGCACGTCGAGCAAGACCTCCAATTCCTTCCCACTCGGCACCACCCGGATCGCCAGCACGTTGCCCCCCGACCGCAGCGGCCCGCCCTCCCGGGGCAGCGAATACGAGCGCTTCCCCTGCCGGACGTGGGGGTGCTCGCCGATCTCCCGCCCGTTGATCCAGACCTGCGGCGGCTTCTCCAACGTCGCCGAGGTCACCTCCAGCCCGAACTCGCTGGCCGAGCGGAACACGCCGTCGGGCAACTCGAAGGCGTAGCGGAAGCACAGGGGCCCCCCGTCCCATTCCGCCGGCAGCGCCGCCCGGAAGTCGCGGTCGTTGCGGAAGGGCGAGCGCCCCGACCGCCAGCCCCGGTCGCGGTAGCCGCGCTCCATCCAGCCGCCCCCCGCCTCGCTCGCCAGGGCGTAGCGCCAGCCGTAGGCGCTCTGCGGCACGATGCCGACGTCGTGCATCTGGATCGAGCCGTACGGGCAGTTGGTCGCGCACATGTCGCAGCCGATGCACCAGTCCTCCACGACGATCTCGCGGTTGTCGCCGCGGTGGATCGAGCCGACCGGGCAGCCGATCAGACACACCGGGTCCAGGCACGACCGGCACGTCGTCGGCACGAGGTACTTGCCGAAGCGCGGCCCGTCGAGGAACAGCCGGCTCCGCCCGTCGGCGTGCGTATCGACACACGCCTTGACGCACTCGTCGCAGCGCGTGCAGCGATCGAGGTCGATCAGCATCAACTTCTGGCCCTGGATCAGCCCGAGCTTCTGGAACTCGCTCGACCGCGACACGTCTGGCCCTTCCTGGGCCCCCGGCGCCCCCCGCCGGGCCGCGTCGCGCTTCTGGCGCGCCCCCGCCACCTCTCTCACCTTCTCGTCGAAGGCCTTCGACTTCGCGCGGAGCTCGTCGAACGACGGCCGGGGGACGTAGGCGAGCTCCACGATGGCTTCGCTATCGCGCCACTTGTCCGCCTTGATCGCCTCGTGCCCCTGCCCCGGCTCCGGGTGGGCGTAGGCGATGCAGGTGGCGCTGCGCGGCTTGCCCGTCAGCAGGCCGATCTCCCCGAGGATGTCGCCGCGCGACTGGTACGACAGCACGCACTCCTGCCCCCCGCGCTCCGGGCTGGGGCGCAGCAGCCCTGGACAGAGCGCCTCCAGCAGCAGCCGCCCGAAGCGGCGCCGCTCCTGGTCGGCCCACTTCTTCGGGTCTTTTTCGAGCCCGCGAAGGTGCTTCCGCAGCGGTTCGCTCGCCGGCAGCGCCTTCTCCTGCCCAACCTTGTCGAGCTTGGCGTCGGGCAGGGCGGGGGAGCGGATGAATTCGTGCAGCCCGCGCAGCACCTCGGCCTTCTCGCCCTCGTCCCGGGGCCCCTCGCCCTGCTCGACGTGGCCCCGGGCCGCGGCCGACAGATTGAGCCAGACTTGCCCCAGCGGGCCCGTCTTGTCCTCTTCCCCGGCCCGCAGGCGCGCGGCCAGGCCCGGCCAGTCCAGCACCTCGGCGCTGGCCAGCGCCTGCGCGGCGTTGAGGACGGTCTTGACCAGCCCACTACGGACGAAGTACATCCCGTCGGAGCTCTCGTGCTCGTCGAAGATCGCCTCGCCCACCTTGTAGCTCACCAGGCGCACCTCGTCGCACAGGTGGCCGAGCTCGTCCTGCCCCAGCTCGCTGAAAAGGGCCAGCTCGCGCACCTGGTCCTTGAGAGAGCGCGCGCGGTAGACCAGGTCGGCCTGCTTCTGGTAGTCGGGGTCCTTTTTGACCTCCGTCAGAATGTTCCGCAGCATCTCCAGCATGTAGCAGTCGCGCTCCGCCACGATGGTCCCCGAGCGCGGTGAGCCGGACATGCAGCTCATCTCGCCGAACAATTCGCCCGCGTAGAGGGGCGCCTGCTTGCTCTCGTACTCCGCCCCGCGCGGCGCGTCGATGGGGATGTACTTCGGCCGCGCCCGGCCTGGGGGACCTTGGAGGCCGAGCCAGCCCAGCAGACCGCGCGACCGCGGCTCGGGCGGTCGGGCCAGCGCCAGGTGGACCGTGGCCACCAGGCCCGGCGGCGCCGGCGCTTCGGGCACGGGCCCCAGCAGCCCCTCCTGGAGCAGGGCGGCGACGTCTTCCTCGGTCAGCGCGTAGAACGCCGTCCAGCCGCCCTCCCCCTGCCGGCAGATCGCGTCCTCCCGGGCGAACCGCCGCAGGCGCAGCGTTTCGGGATATCTCTCCAGGCTCGGCTTCCGTTTGAGCTGGTTGAAGAAGGACAACTTCAAGTAGCGCTCCGCCGTCAGCACGACGTCGCCCGCGCGTGCCTCGAGGCTCGCCGGCGGCATCATCTGCACCCGTCGTTCTTTCGCCATGCGAGCCGTCCTCTCTCAGGTAACCGGGAGGAAAAGGCCTCCCTGTAGGACGGCTCTCCTGAGCCGTCCATGCCCGGAGGACGGCCCTCCCGAGCCGTCCTACAGCAAACCAACTCCTGCCGGGCGCCTCACCGCCCAAACCGTTCGATCGTCTCGTTGCCGTGGAACTCGTGCCGCGCCTTGCCATCGTGGTAGGTGTGGCACTCGACGCAGTCCGAGCGCGCCTTCTTCTTCTCGGTGCTGTGACACGCGAAGCACTTGTCCATGCCGGGCAGCAAAACGTCCTTCGCCTCGGAGCTCGTGGTCGCGCCCTCGTGGCACTCCGCGCAGGCGAGCATGAGGTGGGCCTTGTGGCCGAACGAGGCATGCTCGTGCCAGCGCTCGGGCAGCTGCGTCGGCAGATATTCAGGCAACCCGCCCTTGCGCGACTTCTCGGTGTGGCAGAATCGGCACCCGCCTGCCCCGTCGAACAGCAGGCGCTCGACCTGGCCTTGCTGTTCGTTGACCCATTCGTGTTCGCCTTTCGAGAGCCCCTGGCCGCGACCGCTGCCGGGGAAAGGGCGCGGGAGGTCGTCGAGCAACGTTCCCTTCACGAACTGCTTGTTGGCGAGGACGAAGCGCGTCAGCCGGTCGCGCAGGGCCCCACGCACGACTTCGGGCGTTTGCGTGCGGGAAGGGTGCGGCGCCGGCCGACGGCCGAACGAACGAGCCAGCGTTTCCAGGCGCGGCTCCTTCCAGCTCCCCACGAGCTGCACCAGGGGCGGGTGGCAACTCCTGCAGTGGCGGTCGTAGTCGATGGGCAGCATGAAGCGGCCAGAGGCGTCGGGCCGATGACAGCTCTGGCAGTCGAGCTGTTGGAACGGCTTCACGTCGCGCGTGAGGTCTTCGAAGTACGGCACGCCTCCCTGCTTCTCGACCTGCTTCCGCAACTTCTCGACTTGATCCCTGTCGATGGTCATCACCCCTGCCTTCGCCAGGTGGGCCTTGTGATTGAACCGGAGCTTCCCCGGATCGCTCGGCGGCCCGCCCTTGAAGCGGTGGAACGTGTCGGGGTGTTGGCCTTTCGCGAACGCCGTGACGTGCGGATCGTACCTCGGCTCCTTGCCGTCGTCGCGTTTGAGGTCGGCGTGGCAGGACGTGCAATGGCCGTCCTCGACGCGGGCCAGCGGCTTGTGGCCGCGATGCTCCTTGTGGCAGCTCGCGCAGCGTTGTTCGCCGATCTGAGTTGTCTGATGCGTCGCGCCGCTGTGGCATTGCGTGCAGGCGCTGTCGGGGACGGAGCGATCGGGGGCGAGCCCGAACAGGCGGTTGAGCGTGCCCCACGCTTGCTGGTGGCAGGCGTTGCAATCGTTCGCGAACAGCGAATGCCCCGTGGAGACCGGGCCCGCCTGCAACGCCTTGCGCTGGCCCGGCGGCAGGGCCCAGCCGAGCGCGGCGGCCACGGAGGCGAACAGGGTGGCCAGCAGCACGACCGCCCACAGGCGGCGCAGCTTGCGGGGCCGGTTGAAGTAGTCCAGCTCCAGCCAGCGGGACAGCGTTTTGGGGCCGCGCAGGGAAGAGGGCATGGGGGGCTCGCTAGGTCGCGCTCAGGCGCGCGGCAGGAAAAGGCACGTTTGTAGGCCGGCCCTCCCGAGCCGTCCAGACGGCTCGGGAGGGCCGGCCTACAGCAAACCAACTCCTGCCGTTCGCTTCAGTAGTAGAGTGCCGAGACGACGTGGACGACGCCGAGCACCAGGAGCAACAGCGACAGGGGCACGTGGACGAGCAGCCAGCCGTGCAGCCAGTGATGGAGGCGCTCCTGCTCGCCCATCTGGCGCCGCTCCTCGCAGTACGTTTGCAGCCAGACGACGGCGGCCCGGCCGCCCTCGTCCTCCGCGCCGGCCCTGTCCCACTTCCCGTCCACCTTCTTCTTGTACCGCGCCGCCCCGGAACCGACCACGTCCGGCCGGCGCTCCAGGTCGGCGAAGAGCAACTCGGCGGGCAAGCGCCGGGCCAGGGGGGAGGCGCGGGAGAAAGGGGAAGCCAGGAAGGGCCTTACGGTGTCGTCGTAGAACCTGGAGAGCGCCTGGCGGGCGCCCTCGCCGAGGCGGTCGTCGGCCTTGACCAGTTCGAGCAGTTCGTCTCCCTCCTGCCGCAGGCGCGCGCAAAGAAAGGGGATCTGCTCGTAGGGGGCCTCGCTCGTCGCTCGCGCCGCGATCAGTCGTGGAAGAAACTGCTGGAGAAACAGCCCAAAGACGCCGGTGAGGAGCGTCAGGCCGACGACGATCATCAGGACGAGCTCGAGCGGCCCGCCGAGCCGGCCGGCGCTGTGGCAGAGGATGAGGGGCCCCGCCATCAGCCCGAGCCATACGTGCCCGCGCAGCCAGGTCTGGCGAGCGCCGATCCACCACCACGACGGCACCCGGCGCAGCAGCGACAGCGCGCCGGCGAAGGCCATCAGGGCAGACCCAGCGATGCCGTAGAGCATGCCGACGCGGTCGCCGCCGCTGAGCCCGCCGGGGGCGCGGAAATAGAGCACCAGGTAGAGCCCGACGGCGAAGGCCGTCAGCAGGAGGGTGGCGACGATCCAGCGCTTGTGGGTGCGGTCGATGAGCAAGGCGATGGCTCGGAGAAAGTTCGGGACGCGGGACGAAGTTGATCGTATCGAAGCGCCGGGCGAGCGGCAGGCTTTCTGCCCGCCGGGACAGGCCCCGCGGTTCGCCTTCTGTCAGGGCTCCTTCGCCGGTTTCGTGCCGAGGCGCCCGTGCAACCGGCGGAACGCGCTCTGGAAATCGCCCGGCTTGAACTCGTTGAGCGCGTTCAGGCTCGCCTGCCGTTCCTCGACGGTGCGCGCCTTTCGGCCTGCCGGTAACTTCAGCTCGAGGGCCTTCTCCAGCCCCGCCTGGGCCTTCGCCACCTCGCTGTCCGGGGAAGGGCGGAGCTCGCCGTACATCGCGTTGAACGACCAGGCCAGGAGCCGTGCGGAGTCGTAATCGGGGACGTTCCTGTCCTCGTGCAGGACGAGCAGACGGCGCAGCGCCTGGCGGCCCTGCCTTCCGTCCCACCTTTTCTCGTCGAGCCGCTGGGCCAGCGCGTCGGCCCACTTCTCCAGCGCGCGCGCCGCGGGCGCAATCTTGACGGGGTCTCCATACGGCCGCGCGTCGAAGCCCGCGTTGACCGCTTCGAGCAGCTTGCGATAGTTTGCCGCTTCGCGCTCGGCCCCCTTCGCGTCCTCGCTCCCCTCGCGGAGGGCCAGTTCCATCAGCACCGTCGGCCAGGGGCGCATCGGCACGCGGCCCGGTTTCCCCACGAAGCCGCGCTTCTGCCGCGGGCTGTCCGCTTTCAGATCGTGATGGCACGCGTAGCAGTCGAAGTTGGCCAGGTCGAGGCCCCGCCGGTCGGAATCGGACGGGGCCTTGGCGCACTCGCCCGCCTCGTGGGCGAGCAACCGCATCGACTCGCGCAGCGACACCGCGGCGCCGACCAGGACCAGTTTCGTCAGCTCCCGTTCCCCCTCGACGTAGCCCAATTCCTTGCGCACCGCCGCGCTCTTCTTCTTGCCCCGCTCTAACCAGTGCCGCGGCATCTGCTCGCTGAAGCTGGCGATTTCAAAGGCGGGCAAGGGAGGATGGCCGGCCGCGTACATCTCGTGCGTGACGAATTTGCGCTGGGCCGGATCGCCATCGACCTTGCCCACGTGGCAGGAAGCGCACAGCTCGGTCCGCCGGATCGGGCCCCAGAGGTCGGCCATGCCGTACGTTTCCTTCTGGGCGCGAGTCAGCTTCGTGCCCCGCCAGTTGGGATATTCGACCAGCAACCCGTGCTTGCTCACCCACTCCTTCGCGGCCCCGTGACAGGCCACGCAGCTCACGCCCTCGGCCACGTCGAAAAAGACCTCCTTGCTCCTCTTCGCAACGGCCTTGTCGGCGATGACGACCGCATGACAGGCCAGGCACGCCGCGCGCTTGCTCAGTGGCTCCTCGCCCAGGAGCCGCTGCATCTGTTTGGCCAGCGCGTTCTTCTCGGGCAGCAGCGCGGTGTAGGCGTCGGCGTGCTTGTCCTTCTTTTCCCACTCCACGTACTCGTTGCAGCGGCACAGGAGGTCCGCTGGCCATTTGTTGGGCGGCGAGCTGTGACAGCCGGCGTTGGAGCACGCCGCCGTGCCGTAGTAGAGGGGCGTTGGCCGCCCCTTCTCCGCGAGCTTGTCTGGTTCGCCGGCCTTTTCCCTTGGTGCGGGCGGGGGCAGCCGGGGGCCGCCCTCCTGGCCGCGCCCTCGCGCCAGCCACGTGAGCCCCAGGCACGCCAGAACGGCGACAATCGCGATCTTCCAGTGCCGGGGGATGGGGAACATGAGCGTCCCTCGCGAGGTTGGGCTTCTTACTTCGCACGCTTCCGCAACTCGCCCAGAGGGGCTTGCAAACGGGATGGGCGAAAGTTGCTCGGGCTGTCGTAGACGTTCGTGCCCCCGCGCGGGAACGCCTTTTCGAGCTCGTCGCGCAACGCTTCGAGGGCCTTCTTCGCGCCCGCGGGGGGCTTGTCGGGGCTCAGCGCGTCCCCCCAACCGTGATACGCCGCGGCGAGGCCGAGGTAAAGCTGCGTCGAGCCATCCCACGTCGTGGGGGCAAGGCCCGCCCTGTCCCCGGCCAGCTCGCGCACCAGGCGGGCGAGCTGGGCCGCGTCCTGAGCCGGGGCCCTTTCCAGCGCGTCGAGCCAGGCGCCCAATTCCCTGCTCCGGGCCCTCGCTTCCTCGCTCACCTTTTTCTCGTTCGGCACGCGCTTGCGCATCATCTTGTCGAGCGGGCCCAGGTCGAGCTTCGAGCGCGGCCCGCCGGGCGCCTCGGCCAGGGCCGGCAGCATCGCGAAGTACCACGTCCCCCAGAGCAAGTCCCCGGCGAGGCGTGGCCCCAGGTTTGGCTTCGGGCCCCCCTTCAGGTCGTGGTGGCAGGCCGCACAGTTGTATTCGGCAAACTCGGGCCAGGGCTTCTCGGCGTTGGTCGAAGACGCGGTGGCCCGATGTTGCAGCAGCTCGAGCGCGGCCTGCGCCGAGACCAGTTGCCCGATCGCCCAGGCCCGTGCCTCGAAGTCCTTCCGGGGCGCCTTCTCCCGCCAGTGCTTCGGATAGTTGGCGTGGTAGGCCGCGAACTCGAAACGCAGCCGGGGGTGCCCCGCCGCGATCAGGTCGTGGTTGACGTCCATCTCGCGGTCGCCGACGTGGCAGCGGGCGCACACCTCGGCCCGCACGCGCAGGGACTTCGTGTTCTTCAGGCCGACCTCCGCCTTCTTCGCGGGCGTCTGTTCCAGAAACTCGGCGAGGTAGTGGGTGGTGAGCCAGTTTTTCGCCTCGCCGTGGCAGGGCTCGCAGCCGACGCCATCGCTCCAGGCGAACCGTTGCCGTTCGGGGGTGCCGCGAACGTCCGGGTCGGGATGAACGTGACAGCTCAGACAGAGTGGGTCGCGGTGCGCCGGGAGGAGCTTGCCCTTGTCGTCTTTGCGAGCGAGGGCCTTGGCGACGTCCCGCGAGCGCTTCTCGAACAGCACGCGGTAGGCCCTGGCGTGCGGGTCGTGGGCGATCCAGGTGGAGTATTCGCTGCCCTTGCTGCCTTTGGGGCCGTTGGCGTGGTGGCAAGCCATCGAGGCGCACGTCGCCACGCCCTGCACGCCGGGGGGAAGGCCCTTGCCGGGGAGGGCCGGCGCCCTGTCCTCTTGCCGCCGGGCCGTGCCGTGGCGGGCGGCCACGGCCGCGACCACGAGCGCCACGACGAAGAACAGCCAGAACGTCGGTGTGCGTCGCATGGGGCCTCGCTGTCGCCGTGCGTCCTCTCCCGCCTCGTTACTACTCTATCCGGCCTTGCGCTCTTTCAGGGCGTTTCCCTGCCCTCGAAGGCCGGGCCGACGCCGGCGCCGGCCGAAAAGCACGCTTGCCGGGCGCAACCTGCCCGCCGCTTCTGGTCCTTCGACCGTCAGAAGTGGCAAGGAACGGCGAACCGCTCCACGCGGACGTGGGCATGTCAAGGGACTGTCGTTCCGTGACGAGGGACGCGGCGAACGTTGCGGGAGAGAGGCGCCGTCTTGGCGGCGGGTCGCTCCGGCGATCGAAGGGGATTCTAGCGGCAGACCGAGGGAGCGCCAACCGTCTAGGGGCGAGCGTTCTGCCCATCCGCCCCGCTCCTGGCTTCTGGCTTCGCCGCGGGCTTCTCGCCGCTCTCTTCCGCCGTCCCGGATTGGTTCGCGAACGCCCGGAAGGTAGAAACCCTCGGCGAGCGCCTTCAAGGTCGAAGAGGAGGCGAGCGGCGGGGACGAGCTCCGCCGGGGCAAGCCCGGCGGCTCGCCCTTTTTCGCTTCGGAGTGGCCTGTCAACGAAAAAGGCTCGCTGTCATCTCCTGACAGCGAGCCTCGACGTCGGGGCGAGAGGATTCGAACCTCCGACCTCCTGAACCCCATT
>JBBSEZ010000235.1:0-15284 GCA_038239195.1 Gemmatales bacterium | reverse complement strand
TGGTCTCTTGGCAGAGTTACCGTAGGGGGACGAGCCTTGCTCGTTCAGGGGCCCGTGCCTCGCCGAGCGCCAAGTGGACAAACGATCAGAATAAACTCTCCGCCCAGTCTCAAATGGCCAAATCGAAGGACACAGCCCGCACCTGCAATCGTCGTAGGCAACGCCATGACGGACCGGATCACCGCCCAAGCTCATGATGTCTGGAACGACGGTGCGAAAGGTAACGGAGTCGGCATCATGGACAAGGGTGTGAGGAACGATAAGCCCGGTCCCGATACGGTTACCCTGACCGTGTATGTGATCAAAGAAGCCGACGCTCCTACGACGATTGAGGAGGTGGATACCTGCACCCCGACTTTCGAGACGTTGTGGGAGCAATTTAAGACGCCAGACGGCAAACGCTCACTCACAGTTGGGATGACGAACCGCAAACTGAAGGTTTCGGGTGGAACTCCCCCGAATGGGTCTGCCAACTGGAATGGCTTCCTCGTGGGGGAAAAAGTCGTCATCCACCCGAAAGCCATAGGAACGGGGAAGAACGCGGACTTCGTGACTGTCACACCTGAAGATTATGAGGCCGATGAAAACATCGCTTCGAGTGAAGCGTTCGTCGTCGGCTTCGAGAACACGACCCTACTCGGCTGTGCCCGGACGGGGGCCGATAACTGCTTCTGGGACCTGCTCTACTTCCAGTCAGCTGTCAAAGAACTGATCGGCGACGAGACGGCAGCCCCCAAGACCATTATTTTTCGCCACACCTACTTTGTAATAACCTCGGCCGGTTCTACCTTGCTGGCTAACACTGGCGCAAACAAGGCGTGGAAGATGACGTGGACCTTCTCAAACTACAAATACATCTACCTCAATGATACGGTAGCCACCGTCTTGACAAAAAACACGATATCCCGAGCCATAGAATGACGGCTGGGCCTTGGCGGGCACGACTCCCGGTCCACACCCTCTCCCTACTGTGAAGGAGGTTTGCAGCCTATGAAGGCCATCTTGCTACTGTGCTGCTTCGTGGCGCCGCCGGTGCCCGCAATGGACTCTTTCGCCAAAGAATCGGATGCGCTCGAGCGAACGGATGCCAAGCGAGCGATCCTGGTCGTCAAGTGGGAGCGCCTCATCGCCAAGCACGGCAACCACCCGCGCGTGGCAGAGGCGATGATCGCCCTCGGCCACTTACTGGCGACGGAAGACCTGGCACGCGACCCCTTGCACAAGCAGGACCTGGAGGGCTCGCTGGCGTGGTTCAAGAAGGCGGCTCGGGCGAGCAAGCCGGGGTCGGACCTGTGGGTCGAGGCCCAGTTCCTCGTCGCGGTGCGGATGGCGTACCGCAACCCCGCCGAGGCGCGAGCCATCTTCCAGGGTATCGTCGCCAACCGTACCGACTCGCTCACGCTGATCCGGGTCGAGCACGAAATGGCGACGGTTTGTGCGTGCGAGCGGAACCGCCAGGGGGCCCTTCAGCACGACCGGAACGTCTTGAACTGGTATCGGGACGAACCCCGGAGGGCGCCCGCCGACCCCGACGTCAAGCGCCAGGTGGACACCGTGATCCGGTCCGCGTGTGACACGACGACCCAGTACATGACCTCGTTCCCGATCCCCAAGCGCGAGCGGGCGGCCATGATCCGGAAGCTGATGCAGGAGCGGCCCCACCTCGCCCCGCTCCAGGCGGCCGGGCAGAACGCGCTAAGGATACTCGACTCGATGCCGGAGACCGTCCCGCTCCCGCCGACACCTGTCGTTACGCCGGGCTATGACCCTCCCCCCTCGACTGGCGTTTCGAGGACGCGGGTTGCCCTCTCCGTTGCCGGCGTCGTCGCTCTGGCGGGTGTGGGCTGCGTTCTATTCGTCCTCCGCAGGCGACGAAGGCGGCCCCTGTTGGCGCAACCCGAGTGAGCCTGGCCCGAGCAGCCCTCGTGGGCTTCCTACCACCGTTCTCGACTCACAGGAAGGAGGGCTGAAGCCTATGACCGCTATCTTGCTGCTGTGTTGCTTCGTGGCGCCGCCGGCTCCGCCGGCAGACCCTTTCCTCGAAGCGTCTGCCGACCTGCGGCAACAGGAGACGGTCACCCGGCGGGCCGACTTGGTCGTCGAGTGGGAGCGCCTCATCGCCAAGCACGGCAACCACCCGCGCGTGGCGGAGGCGATGATCTCCCTCGGCCACCTGCTGGCGACGGAAGACCTGGCGCGCGACCCGTTGCACAAGGAGGACGAGGCGGGATCGCTGGCGTGGTTCAGAAAGGCGGCCCGGGCAGCCAAGCCGGGGTCGGACCTGTGGGTGGAGGCCCAGTTCCTCGTCGTGGCGCGGGCCATGTTTGCCAACCCCGCCGAGGCGCGGGCCATGCTCAAAGAGATCGTTGCCAGGCGGAGCGACTCGCTCTCGTTGATTCGCGTCGAACGCGAACTCGCATCCATTTGCCTGTGCGAAGGGGACCAGGAGGGCGCCGTCCGGCATGACCGAAACAGAATATTCTGGTACAAACACGACCCGCGAAAGGTGCCGGCGGACCCCGAGCTCCGGTGCCAGGTGGACACCGAAATCCGCTCCGCGTGCGGGGGCATCACCCAGTTAATGATCGTGATGCCGGGCACCAAACGCGAGCGGGCGGATCGGCTCATCCAACTCTCGGGCGAGTACCTCCTTCTCCCCACCCTTCAGTTAGAAGTGGAGCGCGCGCTCAAGCAACTCGAGGCGATGCCCGAGTCCGTCACGTTCGCGCCGACGCTCGCCGTGTCTCCCCCCTACGACCCTCCCCCCTCGACGGGCGTTTCGAGGACGCGGGTTGCCCTCTCCGCTGCCGGCGTCGTCGCTCTGGCGGTCGTTGGGTGCGGTCTGTTCGTCCTCCGCAGGCGACGAAGGCGGGCCTTGTTGGCACAACCCCAGTGAGCCTGGCCCGAGGGCCCCTCACGGGCTTCCTTCTCTCCGCGACGTGGGGGAGATCGACGCATCGGCAGCGTGGCCAAGGCTGAGGTGTCCCGAGGCTCCGGTTCGGAACCGCGCCTCGGGACACCCCTCAGCCCGGCCACCTCCTTCTCGCGACCTTCCACGGCCCCCGACGGGAGCTCCGGCATGCGATCTTCGACGCCATCCGCTCGCCCGGCCTTCACGCTGATCGAGTTGCTCGTTTGCATCGGCATCGTCGCCACTCTCCTCGGGCTTCTGCTTCCCGCCATCCAGCGCGTGCGCGAGAGCGCCAGCCGCCTCCGTTGCACGAACAACCTCAAGCAGGCCGGGCTCGCCTTCCACCAGCATCACGCCGACCATGGGTGCTTCCCGAGCAATGGCGGCTGGGACGGAGCGCAGACCATCCTCGCGACGGACGGCACCCGGGCCCGCGTCTACACCTGGGACGACGTCATTGCCTACCCCTACTACTGGGGCATCGGCCAGCCGGGGCTTGCCGCCCGCGCGCAGACCGGCTGCTGGGCCTACGCCCTCTTGCCCTATGTCGAGCAGCAGGCCATCTACCGGGACCAGGCATGGGCCGAAGCGGTCGCCCTCTACTATTGCCCGAGCCGGCGCTCGCCCCTCTCCCTGCCCGCGGTCAACGACGCGCACGCCCTCTACCAGGGCGGCGGCTGGAAGTGGGGCAAAACGGATTACGCCGCCAACAGCCGCCTCGTCCCGGGCCGTCCCACCTGCCTCCGCATCTCGGACGTTGTCGATGGCACGAGCACCACGCTCCTGCTCGGCGAGAAGGCCATGAGCCCGACCGGCTACAACACGGGCAGTTGGTTCTGGGACGAGCCCTATTTCACCGGCGGCTCCGACAGCACCTCGCGCAAGGGCTCGCTCGTCCTCAAGGACTCCAAAGGGCTCGACCAGGAACTGGCGTTCCGCGAGAACTGGGGGGCTGCCCACGTCTCCGGCGCCAACATGCTCTTCGCCGACGGGTCGGTCCGCCCGGTGCGCTTCGATACGCCCTCCGCGGTCGTCGCGAGCTTGCTGACCCCCGACGGCGGTGAGGTAGTGCCGAACTTCGATTGATGCCTCGTCCGCTTCCGCCCTTCCCCTCGCCGCGCCCTGGAGCACCTCTTTGAACAGCACCCCGCTCCTCCTGTCCGTGATCGTCCCCGCCTTCAACGAGGAGCGGACCATCGCGGAACTACTCCGGCGGGTGGTTCGCGGCCCCTACCCTTATCCGCAGAAAGAAGTCATCGTCGTCGATGATGGCAGCACCGATGGGACCTTCGACGTCCTCGCCGGCTGGGACGGCCACCAAGGGGTTCGCGTCTTGCGCCACCCCCACAACCGGGGAAAAGGCGCCGCCGTGCGGAGCGGCCTGGCGCAAGCCTCCGGCCTCATCACCATCATCCAGGACGCCGACCTGGAGTACGACCCGGACGAATACCCGCTCCTCGTTGAGATGATCCGCCGAGGCGACGCCGAGGTCGCCTACGGCTCGCGCTACCTCACGCCGGGGCGCGGCCTGCCCTGGACCAAGTTTCGCGTTGCCGTGGCCCTGCTGAATCGCCTGGTGTACCTCCTTTACGGACAGAAGCTCACCGATGAGGCGACCTGCTACAAGGCGTTTCGCACGGCCTGGCTGCCGGTGCTGGCCCTGGAGGCGGATCGCTTCGAGTTGTGCGCGGAGCTGACGGCCAAGTTCTGCCGGCTGGGATTGCCCATCGTCGAAGTCCCCGTCTCCTACCGTCCTCGAAGCGTGGCCGAGGGGAAGAAAATCGGTTGGTGGGACGCCTGGCAAACGGTGTGGGCCCTCCTCAAGTGGCGCTTCGCTCGCTTCCCGTGCCACCGCCCGGTCGCCGCCGCTGGGCCACGCGCCTCGCTAGCCATGGCGGGGGCGCCTCACGAGCCAGTTCGAGCCGAGGCCCTGATGGCCCTGGAGGAGGGATGTTTCCGATGAACGTGTCGCACCCGGCTTTCACCCGCGCCCCTCTCGCGGCGGCCTGCGGCCTTCTCCTGTCGCTGGCCGGTTGCTCGCGGGGCGCGGCGAGACAGTTCAACCATGCCTTGGAGGCGGTCCAGTCCGGCCAATCCGATAGCCTCGACTGCCGCCCGATCGCGGGCGTCGGGGACAAGGAACTCAAGCGCCTGGCCGGTTCCTCGGCCACTGCTTCCTTGCGCACTCTGATTCTCGACGACACCGCGATCACGGACGCCGGCTTCCGCGAACTGCCTGCCATGCCCCAGTTGAGCGTCCTGAGCTTGTCCAACACGCGCATTACCGACGCGGGCCTCGCGCACCTCAGCAACTTCCCGAACCTGACCGAGCTCCGCCTGGACGGGGCCCGGATCACGGACGAGGGGATGCCGAGCGTGGCGGGGCTGACCGGCCTCCAGGTGCTCTCGCTGTGGCGTTGCTCGATCGCGGATCGGGGAGTTGCTCATCTTCGAGCGCTGCGGACGTTGAAACGACTCAGCCTGGACGAAACCTTCGTCACGTGGGCGTGCCTCCACCACATCAAGGAAATGCGGGGCCTCCAGTATCTCTCGCTCTGGAAGACGAGTGTCGGGGAGCGGGATGACTCCATTGTGAAGAGTCAACTTCCCTATCTACAGATCAACCGCTGACGCCCCTGCTCGCCCCACGCGGTCCTCGACCGACGGGCCGGCACCGGGCCGGACGCATGGCAGGGCCCTTCCCCGGCCGCATTGGTTGCACCGCCTCATGGCACTCGTTCACTCCTTTCGTCCCGGCTACCTGGCTGTGGTCCTGCTGGGCATTCACGCGGCCCTGGTCGGGTGGGGCGCCACGCGGCACAGCCCATCGCCCGATGAAGTCGGCCACATGGGCGCGGGCCTCCACCACTGGCACACCGGGACGTTCGACCTTTACCGCGTGAACCCGCCCCTCGTGCGACTGCTCGCGACGGCGCCCGTTGCGTTACTGGGGGCCCGGGAGCGAGACACAGAAGTCAATACCCACCCGTTCAACCGGCCAGAGTTCTTCGTGGGCCGGGACTTCGTCAACGACCACCGCGCCCGAGCGTTCTGGTACTTCACGCTGGCCCGGTGGGCGTGCCTGCCCCTGACGCTCCTGGGAGGCTACATTTGCTATCGGTGGGGGAGAGAGTTATACGGGCCCAAGGCCGCTCTGCTCGCGCTCGCCCTCTGGTGCTTTTCCCCGATGATGCTCGCGAACGCCCAGATGATTACCCCCGATACGGGGGCCGCGGCGCTGGGCACTTTGGCTTGCTACCTGTTCTGGCGCTGGTTTCGCGAGCCTTCCTGGCCGAGGGCCTACTGGATGGGGGTGGGGCTGGGCCTGGCGCTTCTCTGCAAGACCAGCTGGATCTTGCTGCTGCCGCTCTGGCCGCTCTCTTGGATTGTGCTGCGCTCGACCCAGCGCCCTCTCCTGCATTGGCGGGCCTGGCTCTCCGAGGGTGGGCAGGTCGCCTGTAGCTTCTTGCTGGGCCTCGTCCTGATCAACGTCGGGTATTTGTTCGAAGGCTCCTTCATGCAACTCGGCCGCTATACCTTCATCAGTCAACCTCTCACCGTCGCCCGGGACGGTCAACTGAAGAACCGCTTCACGGACACGTGGGCGGGCGCCCTCCCGATGCCGGTCCCCCGGAACTTTCTGTCGGGCATCGACGTGCAGCGGCGCGACTTCGAACGGCGCTATTGGTCGTACCTGGGCGGCGAATGGCGGCAAGAAGGGTGGTGGTATTACTACCTCTACGGTTTGGGGGTGAAGTGGCCCCTGGGGAACTGGCTGCTGCTGCTCCTTGCCCTCTGCACGGTGGGCCTGGTCAAGAACCGTCGTTCGACGTGGCAGGACGAAGTCCTCATGATTCTTCCGGGAGTGTCCTTGTTCGCCCTGGTCAGTTCGCAGACGGGCTTCAACCATCACCTCCGCTACGTCCTCCCTGCTCTCCCCTTTGCTTTCATCTGGATAGGCAGGGTCGCGGAATTGTCGGCCATACGAAAACCACTGTTGTCGTCCGCGATAATGATCGCGCTCGGCTGGTCGATCGGGACGAGCTTGGTGGTCTACCCGCACTCGATGTCCTATTTCAACGAGCTTGCCGGCGGGCCACCGAACGGCCACGCGCACCTGGTGGATAGCAACATCGACTGGGGCCAGGACCTCTTCTACTTGAAGCGTTGGCTGGAGGAACACCCGGAGGCCCGACCGCTCGGGCTGGTTTACTTCGGGTTCATCGACCCGCGCGCGGCCGACGTCGAGTTTTCCTTGCCGGCCAGGGGGCCAACCGATGAGGCCGATCTCACGGGCCCGTTCGCAGCAACGCTCGGCCCCCGCCCTGGATGGTACGCCATCAGCGTCACGCTGCTGCGCGGCTACCGCTTCAGCGTGCCCGATGGGAAAGATGGCATGGTGTACCTGGACAAAGAATATTACACCTATTTCCTGCGCTTTCAACCTGTGGCCAGGGCTGGCTACTCGATCTACATCTATCATCTGGACCAAGACGCTTGCAATCGCGTCCGCGCCGAAATGGGGCTTCCACGATTGAAGTAGACGACGCCCGGCTGGCGGACGCGATCCGCCAGAACGTGCTCGACAAGTGGGAGGGGCACGAGATCAACACGGCCCGGTTCGTGAAGCCGGGGCGGACGATGCACGCGATCGGGGGGTAGGGTCGTGGGACAGGCAGCTCGCCTGTCTTCCTCGTAGGACAGGCGGCTCGCCTGTCTTCCTCGTAGGACAGGCGGCTCGCCTGTCCAACCTTCCCAAAGCGTGAAGTCTACTCTCAGGCCGGACAGGCTCGCCTGTCCTACGGTTTCTTCACCCACGCCGCCACGTCGTCCACCACGTCCTTCGCGACGTGCCCCGCCACCAGATAGTCCGAGGGCGTGCTCTTCCCCCCGCCGAGGCCGACCATGAACAGATGGTTGAGCCGCGGGTAGCTCTTGAACGTCACGTCCTTGCGCCCCGCCAGCGCCTTTTTCCACCCGGCGAGGTCGGCCATCGTCACCTGGTAATCGCGCTCGCCTTGCAAAATCAGCATCGGCTTTTTGAAGCGTTGCGCCGTCGCCAGCGGGTCGTGGGCCCGCAGCGCCAGCCAGTACGTCGCCGGCGCTCCCAGCGCCAGTTCTGCCGCCGGCGTGTCGGCGCTCAGCTTCGGGCCCTTCACCTTCGCCACCTGCTTCTTGATCTTTTCCAGACGCGCCTTGTTCTCGTCCGACAGCTTTCCTTCCAGCGAGAAGAGGTAGGTGTACTGCTCGAGCACCAGGTCCTCCAGCGGCCGCGAGTTGCCGGCCAGCAGCACGAGCCCGGCGACGCCCACCGCCTCCATGCCGATGCGCGGCGCCACGTTCGCTCCGAGGCTGTGGCCCACGACGAACACGCGCTTCGGATCGACCTCCTTCTGCTTGCGCAAGAGCGCCACGGCCTCGAGGGCGTCCTCGATCACCTCTTCCTTGATCGTGACCGACTTTTCGAGGACCATGCGCTTCCCGTGTTCCTTGGTGCGCTTCACGTAGCGGAGAACGACGATCCCCTGAGTCGCCAGGCCCCAGGCGAGGTCGCGGAACGGCTTGTTCGGGCCGATCGTCTCGTCGCGGTCGTGCGGCCCCGAGCCGTGGACCAGTACCACGGCGGGGAACGGGCCCGCCCCCTTGGGGAGCGTCAGCGTCCCCGGCAACCTCCACTTCCCCTCGGCGCCCACCACGACCTCCCTCTCGGAGAACGTCGCCGGCCGCGCGTAGGAGGGTGGCTTGAAGGCGAAGTTCCCGCCGTCCACGAACCGCAGGCCGGCGACTTTCCCGTCCTTGTCGATCGGAATGCGGAAGTCCAGGGCCATCTTCTCGAACTCGCAGGGGACGTAGACAATGTCGTAGCCCCCCGCCTTCTCGATGCGCGGCGAGCCCTGCTTGCGCAGCGCCCCCACCTTGCCGAGTAGCGCCTTCCACATCTTGCGCAGCTCGGCCTCTGGCAACGCCTTGTTCATGGTGGCGTCGAAGTCCTTCCCGGCCTTCGCGAACTCCTCCTTGGCCAGGGCCTCGACCAGCGCCCTGGCCGTCGCGCTCGGGCTGGCCGGCGCTTTCGCACGTCCCTCGCCCGTCTGGCAACCGGGCAGCCCGACGCGCCAGCGAGGGATTGCTTCTCCCTCGCTGGCGCGTCGGGGCGCCTCAACGGGGGCGGACTTGCGAAACGAACAGTTAGCCGCTTTCTTCTCCTCGCGCGCCCCAGCCAGGGCCAGGGGGAGCAACAGGGCCACCAACGATCCGCGCAGTGCGTTCACAGCCGCCCTTCTTTCTCGAGACGTTTGTAGAGGATGAGCGAATAGAGCACAGGGTAAAGCGCTGCCACGCCGAAGACGATGAAGCAGAGGACGGGGTGGATGCCGATCGTGATGCCGGCGAAGCCCAGTAGCCCGCCGGCGACGAACAGCCAGGCCGCCAGGCGGTGCGTGCGAACCCACACGGCGTCGCTGGCCAGCGTCCACGGGGTGCGCACGCCGACCCAGAAGTTGCGCTGCACCTTGCCCAGCACGTTGCCCAGCGCCGCCAAGAACAAAAACATGCCGCCCAACAAGACGCGGTTGAAGTCGAAGGAGAGCTGAAGGCCCGCCGCCAGCGCGACGGCGTGCACGTAGGCGAACATTGTCACCACCAGCGCCATCACGTAGTCGTAGGTCGCGCGAAACGTCTCCACGCCGAACGGGCGCGGCGACAGCCACGGTAGCACCAGCGTCAACAGCACGCACCCGCCCATCAGGGCCGGGACGAGCAGCAGGTAGGAAAGCGCGCCGTCGCGCGGCACCGTCCCGTCCACCTCGCCGCGGATGTTCCAGTGGATCGGCACCTCGGCGGGCAAGCGGTCGTACAGGCCGTAGAAAGCGCCCAGCGAGGCGCCCGCGGCGAGCACCGTCCACGCGATCGAAACGATTAGCCACCGGCTCATGACGCACCGTCCCCTTCGCTCGAGGAAGGGCTTTCCCCGTCGGCGAGCATGCCCCAGATGATGGCCAGCAGGTCCTCCACCACGGTGGTGTTGAGGAAGTAGTACACCTGCTGCCCCTCCTTGCGCGAGCCGATCAGGTCGGCCGCCTTCAGCACCGCGAAGTGGTGCGACACCGACGGCTTGCTCATGTCGAACTTCCCCGCCAGCTCGCCCGCCGTCTTCTCCCCGCCCCGCAACAGGCGCAGGATCTCCCGCCGCGTGGGGTCTGCCAGGGACTTGAAGGCCTCGTTCATCCGCATGGGATGACCACTGTTTTTCGATGATTAGACATTTAGATGGTTGTATAACTTTATAATAAGCTCCGCCGGATGAAGTGTCAAGGGGCGCGCCGGTGGCCGAGGGGAGGGTGAACAGATAAACTGATGTATGGTACGTGGGGCCAAGGGATGGGCCGGGCTGAGAGCAGAAGGAAGGTGCCCGAAGGACAATTCATGACGCATGACAACCCTGCCCGCCGCCGCCCGCCCTGTCGGCAACTCATGGGAGTGCAGATACTTGGCACGGGAAGCTACGTCCCGGACCTCGTGGTGACGAACGAAGACCTGATGCACCATCTCGGTTGCGACCCGGAGTGGATCGTCAAGCAGATGGGGGTCCACGAGCGCCGCCATGCTCGGCCCCACCAGGCGACGAGCGACCTGTGCTTCGAGGCGGCCGTGCGCTGCCTGAAGCGGGCCGAGGTGGGGCCCGAAGAGATTGACATGCTGGTGGTGGCCACGATCACGCCCGACATGTCGTTCCCGTCGGTCGGCTGCCTCCTGCAGGACCGGCTCGGGCTGAACTGCTTCGCCTTCGACCTCAGCGCCGCCTGCGCCGGCTTCATGTATGCGCTCGTGGTGGGCGCCTCGCACGTGGTCTCCGGCGCGGCCGACAAGGTGTTGATCGTGGCGGGCGACTGCATGTCGCGCGTCGCCAACCCCAAGGACGTGAAGACCTACCCCATCCTGGGCGACGGGGCCGGCGCGGTGCTGTTGGGGAGAGGCAGGCCCGATCAGGGACTGGTCAACTACAGCCTCGGCTCCGACGGCAGCGGGGCCAACCTGCTCGGGCGCCGGGGTGGTGGGAGCCGACTCCCGCCGACCCCCGAAGTGCTGGCGGAGGGCCTGCACTTCCTGCACATGAACGGCAAGGCGGTCTTCAGCTGGGCCGTCGCCATTCTGTGCGACACCATCCAGGACGTGCTCGCGGCCAGCGGGATCGGGCCGGGCGACGTCGATCTGTACGTCCCGCACCAGGCCAACATTCGCATCATCAACGCCGCCCTCGACGTGCTGGGCATCGGCCGCGGCATGGTCTTCACCAACATCGCCCGCTACGGCAACACCTCGGCCGCGTCCGTTCCGCTCGCTCTGGACGAGGCGATCGCCGACGACCGCGTGCGGCCGGGGGACCGAATCGTGATGAGCGGGTTCGGCGCCGGCCTCACCTGGGGCACCGCGCTGTTCGCGTGGTAGCGTCCCACCCTCACCCCCCGGCCCCCTCTCCCAGAACGGGAGAGGGGCCGGGGGGTGAGGGACGTCCGGAGAAAAGGTCGCGATGCTCTATCCGACTCCCCCTCTCCCTCCTTGGAAAGGGGGTTGGGGGAAGCCCCCCCCGCACAGCCCGCGTAACCCGCACGTCCTTGCCGGGCGCCCCGCGCCTCAACCCGCGCAGGGCCCCACGTGGGATGGTACGACCCCCCTTTGCCGGTTACAACCGTAGAATGGTACGTTGCCGGCCGAACGGCGCCGGCGCGTCCCTTCACGGACCGAAAGGCGGAGCGGAAGCATGCACTCCCTGCTGTTCCTGCTGGTACTGCCGATGAACGATGCCGGGCCCAAGGCCAAGGCCCCGCCCAGGCCCGACGTCGTGCTGCGCTGGAACGAGGTGGCGCTCGACGCCATCCGCGCCGAGAAAACGTCTCCGCCCCTCGCCGCCCGCCACCTGGCGATGATGCACGCGGCCGTCTACGACAGCGTCAACACCGTTTACCAGACTCACCGCCCCTACCGCGTCGCCCTCAAGGCCACCGAGCCCGTCGAGCCCGTCGCTGCCGCGGCCTCGGCGGCCCACCGCATCCTGGCCGAGCTCTACCCGCGCCAGCGCCGCAAGCTCGACGATGCCCTCGACGCCTCGCTCGCCCCCATCAAGGAGGGCCCCGCCAGGCGCCGCGGCGTTCTCCTCGGCCGCTACGTCGCCGGCAAGGTTATGGAGTGGCGCCGCGACGACGGCTCCGCCCGGCGCGGCGCCCACAAGGGCGAAAATCGCGTCGGCGTTTGGCGGCCCACCCCGCCCAAGGGCGCACCCGCGCTGCTGCCGCAGTGGCCCGAGGTCAAGCCGTTCGCCGCCCGCGCTGTCAACACCTTCCGGCCTGTCCCGCCGCCCAGCCTGACCAGCAACGAGTACACGAAAGACTTCAACGAGGTCAAGAAGCTGGGCCATCGCAACAGCCGCACGCGCACGGCCGACCAGACGCTCATCGCCTGGTTCTGGGACGACGGCGCCGGCACCTGTACCCCGCCGGGACACTGGAACGTCATTGCGCAGGTCGTCGCGAAGCAGCAGGGCAATACGCTCTCGGAGAACGCCCGCCTGTTCGCCCTGCTCAACATCGCCCTGGCCGACGCCGGCATCGCCTGCTGGGACTGCAAGTACAAATTCAAGCTTTGGCGCCCCATCACCGCCATCCGCCAGGCCGACCGCGACGACAACCCCGACACCGAGGCCGAGGCCGGCTGGGAGCCGCTGCTCGACACCCCGCCGTTCCCCACCTACACGTCGGGGCACAGCACGTTCAGCGCCGCCGGCGCGACGGCGCTGGCGCACTTTTACGGCACCGACGAGGTGCGCTTCACGGTCGGCTCCGACGGCCTGCCCGGCCACCGGCGCACTTACGCCCGCTTCTCCGAGGCCGCCGACGAGGCCGGCCGCAGCCGCATCTACGGCGGCATCCATTTCGAGTGCGACAACCGCGAGGGCAAGGCGGCCGGCCGTGCCCTCGCGGCCGCCGTCTACCGCGATTGCTGTGCGCCGCGCCCGGCGCCGGGCACCAGCGCCCGTTCGACTTCTCCGGAAAGGTAGTCCATGAGCGAGAGCCAACTGTCCACGCTGCCCCGGCCCGTCGCCGAGTCGCTGCTGACGCAGCAAGACCTCTATCTCTACAACGAGGGTAGCCACTACCGCCTCTACGACAAGCTCGGCGCTCACCCCGCCACGCTCGATGGCGTGGCGGGCACCCTCTTCGCCGTCTGGGCCCCTTCCGCCGAGTACGTCGCGGTCATCGGCGACTTCAACGGCTGGGACAAGGGCAGCCATCCGCTCGTCCCGCGCGAGCAGTCCGGCATCTGGGAGGGGTTCGTGCCCGGCGTCGGCCCCGGCGACGCCTACAAGTACCACGTCGCCTCGCGGTACCACGGCCATCGCATCGACAAGATCGACCCCTTCGCCTTCTTCCACGAGGTGCCCCCGCGCACCGCCTCCATCGTCTGGTCGCTCGACTACGAGTGGGGCGACGGCGAATGGATGAAGGAGCGCCGCGCGCGCAACTCGCTGTCGGCGCCTTTCTCCATCTACGAAGTCCACTTCGGCTCGTGGATGCGCGTGCCCGAGGAGGGCAACCGCTCGCTGACCTACCGCGAGATGGCCTCGCGCCTGGGCGACTACGTCGAGCGCATGGGCTTCACCCACGTCGAACTGATGCCGATCACCGAGTACCCCTTCGGCGGGTCGTGGGGCTACCAGGCGACGGGCTACTTCGCGCCCACGGCGCGCTACGGCACGCCGCAGGACCTGATGTACCTCATCGACCACCTGCACCAGCGCGGCATCGGGGTGATCCTCGACTGGGTGCCGTCGCACTTCCCCGGCGACGAGCACGGGCTGGCCTACTTCGACGGCACGCACCTCTTCGAGCACGCCAACCCGCAACTCGGCTTCCACCCCGACTGGAAGAGTTGCATCTTCAACTACGGCCGGCACGAGGTGCGCAGTTTCCTGCTCTCCAGCGGGCTGTTCTGGCTCGACCGCTACCACGCCGACGGCCTGCGCGTCGATGCGGTCGCCTCGATGCTCTACCTCGACTATTCGCGCCAGCCCGGCGAGTGGGTGCCCAACTACTACGGCGGCAACGAGAACCTCGGGGCGGTCTACTTCCTGCGCCGGCTCAACGAGGAAGTCTATCGCAATTATCCCGACGTGCAGACCATCGCCGAGGAATCGACGGCCTGGCCGATGGTGTCGCGCCCGACCTACCTGGGCGGGCTGGGCTTCGGCATGAAGTGGGACATGGGCTGGATGCACGACACGCTGGCCTACGTGAAGCGCGAGCCGGTGCATCGGGCGTTCCATCACAACGAGCTGCTCTTCCGCATGGTCTACGCCTACAGCGAGAACTACCTGCTGCCGCTCTCGCACGACGAGGTGGTTCACGGCAAGGGCTCGCTGCTCGACCGCATGCCGGGCGATACGTGGCAGAAGTTCGCCAACCTGCGGCTGCTGTTCGGCTACATGTTCGGCCTGCCGGGCAAGAAGTTGCTGTTCATGGGCGGCGAGTTCGGCCAGGGCCGCGAGTGGTCGCACGAAGCCAGCCTCGACTGGCACCTGTTGGGCCTCCCCGTGCATGAAGGGATACAGAAGTGGGTGGCCGACCTCAACCGCGTCTATCGGTCGGAGAAGGCGCTGCACGAGCTGGATTGCAAGCCGGGCGGGTTCGAGTGGGTGGACTGCGCCGACAGCGGGTCGAGCGCGATCAGTTTTCTGCGGAAGGGCTCGTCGGGGGAGGAGCGCATCCTGGTGGTGTGCAACTTCACGCCGGTGACGCGCTACGGCTACCGGGTGGGAGTGGCGTGGCCGGGCCGGTGGGAAGAAATGCTCAACAGCGACGCGGCGGAGTACGGCGGGAGCGGGCAGGGCAACCGGGGCGGGGTGGAGGCGGAGGCGCAGACGTGGCACGGGCAGCCGTGGTCGCTGGTGCTGACGCTGGCGCCGCTGGGGGTGATGTTCTTCAAGGGCAAGGCGGAGGAAACGGTCCCCGAGAGGCGGTGACGGGGAAGCGCTTCGCTCAACCTCTGCTTTCTCTCTCTCGCCGCCGTGCCTTGCGCTGCTCTGCTTTTCAGGTGGCCCGCCCGCCGACCCCGCTGTTACCATGCGTTTGTCGTGGTCCGAGAAGGTGGCACGCTGGCAGACGGAAACGGGCCAAACCGGGGTGATCCTGGGGCGGGCACTGAAGCGATGTGCCACATCCGAATCGACAAAGGACGACGTCAGCTATACTTCACGCGGCGATGAGTGACACATTCTCAAAGGTCTGGAAGTTGTGGGTGAGAAGGGTGTCCATAGCGGCCTTGTGCTTGGAAGGGAGATCGTTGAGGCACTGCTGGATAGCGGTGTGGAATTTGTCGTAGT
>JBBSEZ010000234.1:0-15356 GCA_038239195.1 Gemmatales bacterium | reverse complement strand
GGCGGGGGGGGGCCCGCAGAAAAATAAATTTGCCGGCCCCCCCAACCCCCCCCCAACCGGGCCGGGCGGGGGCGCCCTTCTTGCTTGGCTTTCCGCGCCCCCTTCGCCTGGTTCGGCCGGCGCCTGCGAGATATGCTGGGGGAAACCTCCCCCCCGCGCCCGCGGAGACGTCGCCGATGAATCGCGATGACTTCGAGCAGCACCTCAGCCACATCAACACGATGTGGACCATGCTGCATCAGGCCCACCAGGGCTCGCCCGACGAGGCCGCAGCGGCCCGGCAGCTGCTCATGCAGCGCTACTGCGGCGCGGTCTACCGCTACCTGCTGGGCGCCGTGCGCGACCCGTCGGCGGCGGAGGACCTGACCCAGGAGTTCGCCCTCCGCTTCATCCAGGGGCGCTTCCGCCAGGCCGACCCGGCCCACGGGCGCTTTCGCAGCTACGTCAAGACGGCCCTGTTTCACCTCGTCGATGACTGGCGACGCAGCCAGAGCAAGCTGCCGCGCGCCTCCTCCCTCGAAGGCGATGAGCCGGTGCCGGCGCCCGACGAGAACGCCGCCGCCGAGCAGGCCTTCCGCGAGAGCTGGCGGCAGGAGCTCCTTTCGCGCGCCTGGAAGGGGCTAGAGTTGGTGCAGGAGCAGACGGGCCAGCCCTACCACGCCGTCCTGCGCTTCCGCGTCGATCACCCCGCCATGCCCTCGCCCCAGATGGCCGAGGCGCTGACTGAGCGGCTCGGCAAGCCCTTCAGCGCCGCGGGCGTGCGCCAGCTTTTGCACCGGGCCCGCGAGCGCTTCTCGGAACTGCTCCTCGAAGAGACGCGCCAGTCGCTCGAAGGCGCCGGGCAGGACCAGTTGCAGGAAGAGCTGGCCGAGCTGAATCTGCTCAAGTATTGCCAGGCTGCCCTCCAGCGCCGACCGGCCGAGGGCTGAGCGGCCTTTTCGACACTTTTCGGGCCCCGACCGCTCCAGAGCGGTCGGGGCCCTTCTTTTTTGCGCGCGCCACGTCACGCTCGGCCCCCTGCGGAGTATTAGGGGCGTAGGCACCTCCGGAGCGAGACGCAAGCGGCCCAGGCCGCTCTCGCGACAGAAGAAATCACCAACGATCTCGACGATCGACCGAGGGGGGAAACACCATGTTTCGCCGATTGCTCTGTATTGCCCTGACCGCCTTGTCGCTCTTCGGCGCCGACGCGACCGCCCGCGCCCAGACCTCCCCGGCCAGCCGGAGCACGGTCGGCATCGCCCCCACGACCTACGCCGTCCTCTACCGCCAGCCCGGCGAGCCCAACTGGAAGCACCGCGGCGCCTATCCGACGCGCGAGCTGGCCCTCGCCGCCGCCCAGGACCTCTACCGCCGCGGTCTGGAGGTGCAGCTGCGGGCGGGCACCGCTTCGGCGCCTCCCACGGCGCCCGCCGTCGTGCTCCCGAAACCGAAGCGGAAGGCATCGAGCTACCCCACCGTGACGCCTCAGCAGGCGGGGCAGGTCTTCCGCACCCTGGCCAACCGGCCCGACATCGCCTTCCGCTACGTGGACGATGGCTGCTACGCCCGCGCCCACCTGATGATCGAGCACATGCTGGCGCTGGGGATGAAGCCGGCCAGGGCGTGGACATTCGCTAACGGCGAGGCGCTGCACGTCCGCCGGCCCAACGACCCGAGCAAGTTCGTGACGTGGAAGTATCATGTCGCCCCGATCCTGCGGGTGCGCTTCGCCGACGGCAAGGAAGCGTGGCGCGTCATCGACCCGTCGATGTTCGACCGTCCGGTCAGCATCGCCACCTGGGCCGGGGCGCAGCGCAGGCCCAACTCGCGCTTCAAGCCGCACGTCAGCCTCACCCGCCTGGGGCAGGCGCCGCTCAACGAGAAGCGCGTCCGCTGCGAAGGCTCGGGCTACTGGACCGGCAAGGACCCGGGGACCGACCTGACGGCCTACTCGCGGATGAAGATGCGGGAATACAAGGCCCGCGAGCCTCGCCCGACTCGCTTCGCCAGCCCGGCCCGGCCCGCTCCGTTGCCCGCCTCGCGGCGGGCGTGAGCGGGGGCGACACGATCGCGACATTTTCCACTTTTCTTGCCTCCTTTTCGCCTCGGCTTCCGCTGTAGCTGGCAGAGGCCGAACGACCCGCACGACCCCAACCGAGCCAGCCACCTGCGGAGGACACCATGTTTCGCAACCTGCTCTTCGCGATCTTCGCCGCCCTGGCCGTGGTCGGTCCCGCCGCCCTGGCGCCCCAAACGAAGGCGGCCACCACGGCGCCCGCCGCCCGGTACGCCGTCCACTACCGCAAGGCCAACGGGGCCTGGGCGTACTACGGCACCTTCAACGCCCGGACCGCCCACAACGTCAGCCGCCAGTTGAAGACGCGCGGCTTCGGGGTGGCGCTGCGGGCGGCCGGCTCGACGGTCAGCCCGCTCAACACGGCCCGCCACCCCGGCGAGCGGTCCAAGGTGGTCGCCAGCGGGGCGTTCCCCTCCCTCGGCAACAACTTCGAGGTGTTGGCCGCGGAGACGCCCCGCTACAACTGCATCGCCTGGTCGTGCGGCATCACCAAGAGCTGGGTCTGGCCGGGCGCCAACGTGGCCGACTTCGACCGGCTCTACGCCCAGCACGGCTACCGGCGCATCAACACGCTCGATTACCGCAAACAGGCCGGCGTGCAGAAGGTCGTCCTCTACGGCCACGTGAAGCAGAACAACGGCCGCCAGATCATCCAGTGCACCCACGCCTCGCGGCAGCTCAAGGATGGGACCTGGTCGAGCAAGCTCGGCAAGCTGCCGCTGATCCGCCACCTGACCCCCGACTCGATCGACGGCTTCGGCTCGTCGCAGTATGGCCAGCCGGTCGCGGTGTACGTGCGGGCGGCGCGCTGAAAATGACAAGGTGAGGGGGTGACAGGGTGACAAGGTGAGGGGCCACGCCGGGCGAAGCGCCTGGCATGGCCCTTTTCGTCTTTCACCTTGTCACCCTGTCACCCTATCACCCTATCACCCGCGGCAGGCCGAGGGCGCCAGGCTTGACAGGCCCGCCCATTCCGGTTTGAATACGCCGTCCCCTTGTGCCAGAGGGCCTCATGCAACAACACCTGCGGATGTGCCTTGCCGAGTTGTTCGGCACCTTCATGCTGGTCCTCTTCGCCGCAGGGACCATCTGCGCCAGCTTCCTGCCGATCGACACGCGCACCGGTCAGGCCATCGGGCAGATGGGCGGGCCCGCCCTCGCGGCCGCGCTGGCCTCGGGCTGCGCACTCGCGGTGGTCCTGACGGCGACGTTTCACCTCTCGCAAGGCTGTCTCAACCCTGCCGTCACGCTGGCCTTGTGGGTGCTGAAGCGCCTCGAAGGCGGGCGCGCCACCCTGCTGATCGCCATGCAAATGCTCGGCGCCGTCCTGGCGGGGCTGGCCCTGCGTGGGCTCTTCGGCGAAGAGGTCCTCGGCGAGGCCCGCATGGGCACTCCGCACCTGACGCGCGCCCTGTTGCCGGCCGAGGGGGTGGTTGGGCTGGGCAGCCTGGTCACGGGCTCGCTGCTGGAGCTCGCCTTCACGTTCCTCCTCATGGTCGCCGTCTTCGCCAGCCTCTTCGATCGGCGCGCGCCCAAGCTGGGCGGGGCGCTGGTCGGCATGGCCCAGGTCGCGATCGTGCTATTCGGCTATCACTTGACGGGAGGATGCGCCAACCCGGCGCGCTGGTTCGGCTCGGCCGTCTGGCAGCTCACCCTCGCCTCGGGCCCGGCGACCGCGCGCCCCCTGGCCGACCACCTCGTCTACTGGGTCGGGCCCATCGTGGGCGCGCTGGCGGGAGGCATCTTCTACACCGCCGCCGTCCTTCCCGAAGAGAAGAAGTGACCCCTGGCATGGAGGCCCGGCGCATGGAGGCGCTGACGATCGACGACCTGCTCCCGCTCGACGAGTTCGCCGGGCGGCGCAAGGAGTTCTTCACCGCCCACCTCCGCTACCTCGACCGCTACCGGCGCGTCCGCATCGGGCCGCGCCTGACGCTCCTCTTCGAGAACCGTCAGACGCTGTGGTTCCGGGCCCAGGAAGTCCTCCGGATCGCCCGGCTCAGCGATCCGGCGCGCGTCCGCGCCGAGCTCGACCTGTTCAACCGGCTCTTGCCGGGGCGCGACCGCTTGCAGGCGGCCCTGTTGATCGCCGTGCGCGACGAGGGCCAGCTCAGCGAGGAGCTGGCGCCGTGGCAGCAACTGTGCGGCGAGCAGTTGTGTCTGCACGCCGGCGCCGCCCGCTGCCCGGCCAACTTGCTGACGTGCCGACCGGAGGACCGCTGCATCGGCACGGCCCACTGGGTGCAGTTCGTCCTCGACGGGCCGGGCAAGGCCGCCCTGGCCGACCCGCGCCAGTCGGCGCATTTCGCGGTGGCGCTGCCGGGCTACGCCCACGACAGCGGGCCCCTGGGAGAGGAGGTGCGGCAGAGCTTGCTCGCGGACCTGCAACTGTCGGAGCGCGCGGTGGCCGGGCGCTGAGGGCGCAAAACAGGTGCCACGAGTCGAGCGGCACCCTGGCCCCGCTGCGCCGGACAATCAGCCCTCCCTGTTCGTGGCGTCCACGCTGAACCTGTGAGCCAGCGTGAGGGAGGCCCCACGATGGACGTCTGCCTGTTTCTGGTGACCGACCTCGACCTCATCGAGAACGACAGCGACGGCGAACCGTACGCCGCCTGGCACTACGCCATCGGCGGAGTCAACGAGCTGGAGTGCCCTCATGCGTGGGTGAAGGGCGTTTCTCACGAGGCGGTACGGCAGCTCGTGGCCCTGGTCACACAGGGAAAGCGCAAGAAACTGTACGCCGGCCAACTCTACCGCGGGAGGGAGGACATGCCGGGCATCGACGTCGCGGGGGCCGGCTTCCTCGCCGCCTGGCCGGGCTGAAGAAGGCCGACTGCGTGGGGCTCGCGCGGGAGTGGAAGCAAGCGGCCGAGTTACCGGGGCGGCTGCGCGACCTGTCAGGCGCCCTGTCCCAGCTCGTCGGGCTCGCGAAGGAGGCGGAACGCATGGGGCGGCCGGTGTACTATCAGGAGGTGGTGTGAACTGCTGCGTAGCATCCAGCGCCGTGCATTTCGGCACGGGCGACCTCGAGCCCCCTTGGTTGCTCCCCCCGCGTTGGGGCGTTATGCTGGTCACAGTGGTCCGGCCCTTCAACCCCTGTGGATAGCCTCATGTCTCGGATCGATGCCGGAGAGGGCCCTACCCGCGAAAGCCGTCGCGCCGCGGCCGACGTGCAGGCCACGGCGAACAAGGTGCTGGCCAACATCGAGAAGGTGATCCTCGGCAAGCGCCCGCAGATTACCCTCTGTCTCGTCGCCTATCTCTGCGAGGGCCACATCCTTCTCGAAGACGTGCCCGGCGTCGCCAAGACGATGCTCGCCCGCGCCGTCGCCCGCAGCGTCGGCTGCACCTTCAAGCGCCTGCAGTGTACCCCCGACCTGCTGCCGACCGACGTCACCGGCGTCTCCATCTTCAACCAGAAGACCACCGAGTTCGAGTTCCGCCCCGGGCCGATCTTCGCCCAGACGGTCCTCGCCGACGAGATCAACCGCACCACGCCCCGCACGCAAAGCGCCCTGCTCGAAGCGATGGCCGAGCGCCGCGTCACCGTCGATGGCCAGACCTACACGCTCAAGCCCCCCTTCCTCGTCATCGCCACGCAAAACCCCGTCGATCACGAAGGAACCTTCCCCCTCCCCGAGGCCCAGCTCGATCGCTTTTTGGTGCGCTTGAGCATCGGCTACCCGAGCATCGAGGAAGAGGGCAAGATGCTGACGCGGCTCCAGCACGGCCATCCCATCGACGATCTCGGCCCCGTCGTCAGCGGCGCCGACTGGGTCGCCTGCCAGGACGCCGTGCGCGAGGTCCACGTCGATGACAAGGTGCGCCGCTACCTCCTCGAGATCGTCCAGGGGACGCGCACCCACGACGACGTGATGCTCGGCGGCAGCCCCCGCGCATCGCTCGCGCTGTTCCGCACGGCCCAGGCGCTGGCGGCGATCAACGGGCGCACGTTCATCACGCCCGACGACGTCAAGCGCATGGTGCAGCCGGTACTGGCGCATCGCGTGCTGCTGCGGCCCGAGAGCCGGCTACGCAAGGTCACGCCGGCGGCGCTGCTGCACGAGATCGTCGGCGACGTGCGCGTGCCGATCCCGGCACATCGCCAGGACGACAGGGAAGACAAGTTCGCCGAAGAGTGAGGGCCCGTCTCATGCGCTGGTTCCTTGGCGTGTTGCTGGTGCTGGCCGCGGCGCTGGTCCTCGAGTCCGGCCTCCTCGCCTATTCCACGTACGTCCTCCTCGGACTGCTCCTGCTCACGCGCTGGCTGGCGCGTTCGTGGATCGGCAATCTCTCCGCCACGCGAACCTGTCACCGCGCCGGCGAGGAGCGCCGCCCCACGCCCGACGCCGACGAAAGCAACGTTCCTCCTCCCACCGAGCCGGCCGGCCTCGCCGTGGACCTCGGCGAGCGCATCGTGGTGCGCATCGCCGTCCACAACAACGGCTCGCTCCCCGTCCCGTGGGTGCTCCTCGAAGACGTGTTGTCGCTCCACGCCACCGACCCGCGCATGCCGCGGCTCAAGGTAAAGGGCAGGCGCTTTCAGATCGGCATGGTGCGCGCCGGCGGCGACCTCGAGATGAAGTATTCCGTCGAGTGCGTGGGCCGCGGTTACCACCAGATCGGCCCGCTCGTGCTGGAGACCGGCGACCTGTTCGGCCTGCATCGGCGCTTCCGCGTCGAGACCGAGCCGGCCTTTGTCCTGGTCTATCCGCGCGTGGTCGCCCTCACCGGGTACGATCTCGCCTCGCGCCGACCCATCGGCGAGGTGCGCATGACGCATCGCCTCTACGAAGACCCCACGCGCATCGCCGGGGTGCGCGGCTACGAGGCGGGCGACCCGCTCAGCCGCGTCCACTGGCGCGCCACCGCCCGCACCGGCCAGCTCCACTGCAAGGTCTACGAGCCCTCGACCCTGTCCGGCGCCACCGTCCTGCTCGACTTCCACCGCCAGGGCTACCACAAGCGCGGCGAGCCCTACCGCTCCGAGCTGGCGATCACGGCGGCGGTGTCGCTGGCCAACGGCGTCTGGGAGATGGGCCAGCAGGTCGGCCTCGTCACCAACGCCCGCGACGCCGCCGAGCGCATCAAGACGGAAGGCTGGGAGCAAAACGTCCACAGCCGCCGCGCCGCCCGCGCCGTCGCCGCCGAGACGACCGAGAGCAAGCGCATCGACCCGCTCGTGGTGCCGACGCGGCGCGGGACGGAACAGCTCCAGCGCATTCGCGAGGTGCTGGCCCGCGCCGAACTGGCCGACGGGCTGACGTTCGCGCAGCTCGTCTTCGAGACCGCCCACCGCCTGCCGCGCGACGCCACCGTGCTGGCGGTGCTGCCCGACGTGACGGTCGAGGCGGCCATCGCCCTGGGAAACCTGCGCCGCCGCGGCATGGCCCTCGCCGTGGTGCTGGTGACGATGGACGACAATGGGCTGGAGCGCGCCTATTCGCGGCTCGTGGCGGAGGGGGTGCGCGACATGCGCCACCTCAAGGACGAGACGACGCTGCCCGACCTGTGCCGGGAGCACGTCCAGCGCGCGGCGCCGTACGATTTCGCCAACCTCGGGGGATGAGCATGTCCTCGGAGCGCCCCAACCAGACCGTCGCCGACTACGTCGCCCTGGTCGTCAGCCCCGCGCTCATCATGGGGCTGATCGCCAGCCTCGCCTTCTTCCTCATCGAAATCTTCTACCGCGCCGACGGGGAATGGAAGGGCCGCCTCCAGTACATCCTCTTCTTTTTCATCTTCGGCGCCGTGCTGGTGGCGCGCATCTCCATGACGGGCGAGATCGCCGCGCGGGCCAAGTTCTACGGGCCCGTCCTGGCGCTGGTGACCTACCTCGGCCTGCAGACGTTCGTCGAGTACCCCGAGGGGAGCGGGCTCAAGGAGCTGAGCTTCTTCGTCAACATGCTGCTCGTCGGCGTCGTGTGGTGGTGCGCCCACCGCATCACCTGGGACTGCACCAACATCGACGAGGAGACCGACGTCAATAGCGAGGGCCTGCTCCACGCCGCGGGCCTCGAAGAGGCGCAGCAGCCCGGCGCCGACAAGGACGCTGCGGAAGAAAGCGACAAGCCGGAGGAGAAGAAGCTCGGCTGGGTGGCGCGCTGGCAGCGCTACCGCGATGCGCGCAACAAGAAGCGCACCCTGGGCGTGTGGGTGGTCTACTTCTCGATGGCGGCGCTGCCGATCTTCGGGCTCGGCCAGTCGCTGATCCCGCTGACCTCGCCGGGCCGGCGGCAGTTTGCCTTCTGGCTGATGACGGTCTACGTCGCCTGCGGCCTCGGCCTGCTGATGACGACGTGCTTCCTGGGGCTGCGCCGCTACCTGCGCCAGCGCCGCTTGCAGATGCCCGCCGCGATGACGGGGACGTGGCTGACGGTCGGCGGCGGGCTGATCGCCGTGCTGCTGCTCATGGGGGCGCTGTTGCCGCGACCCTATGCCGAATATCCTCTGCTCGACGTCTTCCGCACGAGCTCGGCCAAGCGCAAGGCGTCGGAGTACGCGATGAAGGGCGGGCCGACGGGTGAAGGGAAGGGCCGGCCCGGCGAGATGAAGCACGATCCCAAGGGCCGGCCCGTCCAGGGCAAGGAGCCGGGCAAGGGGGGAGAGGGGAAGGGCGAGGAGGGCAAAGGCGAGCCCGGAAAGGGAGAACCTGGGAAGGGAGAAACGGGCAAGGGCGAAGAGGCGAAGGGCGAGGAGGCGAAGGGCGAGCCCGGCAAGGGAGAAAAGGGAGAGAAATCGGGCGGCAAGGAGGGCGACAAGGCAGAGCAGGGCGACGGGGCCAAGGGGCCGAAGGATGCCGAGAACAAGTCCGGCGAGAGCAAGTCTGGCGGCTCGTCCTCGCGCGACCGGCAGGCGCTGCAGCGCGTGTCGCAGGTGCTGGGCAAGGTGGCGCCGGTGCTGAAATGGATCGTGTTCGGCGTGCTGGCCCTCGCGTTCGCGTTCTTCGTGCTGCGCGGCGGGCTCGGGTTCCTGGCCAACTTCACCGATTGGGCCAAGCGCCTGCTGGAGGCATGGCGCAACTTCTGGGCCAACCTGTTCGGCGGCAAGGAAGAGAAGGCGGGTGAGGCGCGGGGCGGCGAGGAGGAGGGCGAAGCGCGCGCGCGGCAAGTGCCGTTCGCCGACTTCCCCAACCCCTTCGACAGCGGGGCGGCGAAGGGCATGAAGGCGCAGGAGCTCGTGCGCTACACCTTCGCGGCCCTGGAAGCGTGGGCGCGCGAGCGCGGCCTGGGCCGCCAGACGGGCGAGACGGCACAGGAGTTTGCCGGGCGCGTCGGCGGGGAGGCGCCTGCGCTGGAAGAAGACGTGCGCCGACTGGAGACGCTGTACGCGACGGCGGCGTATTCGCGCGGGGCGATGCCGTGCAACACGGCGGAGGTGGTGCGGCAGTTCTGGGAGCGGCTCGAGCGCGTGGCGGAGCAGCCGCTGTCGGCGTGAGCGAGAAGCGAGTAGGATGACGAAGGCCGGCCGGTTCGACCTGACGAGGGCGTAATCGCGATGGAAACCTACCAGGGGATACTTCGGGAGGGCCGCATCGAGTGGAGCGGCGAGGCCCCTAAACTGCCCGCACACCACCAAGGGGTGCGCGTCCAGGTGACGCTGCTCGAGCGCGTCGAGGAGGTGCAAGAGGGCGGCACGCAGGGGCAGCGCATGGCCGCTGCGCTGGAGCGAGTGGCTGCCGCTTGCTCGCTGGTAGGGATACCAGACCCGGCGGCGTGGGAGCGCGAAGTGCGCGAAGATCGCCCTCTTCCCGGTAGGGACGGCTGATGCTCCTCGACAGCAACATCATCATCTACGCCGCCAAGCAGGAGCACGCGGACTTGCGGGAGCTCATCGTGCGGCATGGGCCTGCCGTCTCCGCCATCAGCCTTGTGGAGGTGCTGGGCTACCACGGCTTGACCGATACCGAGCGGCAGCACTTCGAGGCGTTTTTCGCCACCGCTCCCGTCTTGCCCTTGTCCGACGCCGTCCTCGAACAGGCCATCAAGCTCCGTCAGGCCAAGAAGATGACGCTGGGCGATGCGCTCATTCCGGCGACCGCGCTGGTCCACAAACGGACACTCGTCACCCGCAACACAAAGGACTTCGAGTGGATCGCGGGGCTTTCCGTCCTCAACCCGTTTGCTGCGAGCCCGTGAGGTGCGGCCAAACGCCCCTCTGTTGCCTGGAGGCCTTCTCAATAAAAGGAGCGACCGTCGGCGCTGGCGATCCGCCCCGCCCCGTTGCGGGCCTTCCTCGCCGGGCCTCTTCAGAAAGGGATGGTTCGCGTCGGGGGCAAGCTGGGCGTCGTCGAGGGCACCCTGGTGCTCGACGCCGACAAGGTAGCCCGGCCTGGCCGTTGACGGTGCCTACAGCGCCAGCCACGCCCCTACCGCAGCGACCCCGACCACGACGGTCGCGACCGCGATGGCGATGACCCAGGCGCGCCGGTCCGACCGTCGCGCCCGCCGGCGCCGGGCGCGCAGGACTTCCGACGGCGCAACGACCCCCTCGGCGGGCGCTCTCGCGCCGCCCCGCTTCAAGGCGGCGTGTACCTCCGCGGGGGCCTGGTAGCGTCGCTCGGGCGCCTTCTCCATCATCCGCGCCACGAGGGCCGCGACCCCGGGCGGCACGTCCGGCCGCAGCGCCGTCGGCGGCTCCGGCTGGCGCAGCTGCGCCGCCATCAGCTTCTGCGTCATCGACGTCCCCTCGAACGGGGCTCGCCCGCCGAGCAGGAAGTAGAGCGTTCCGCCCAGGCTGTAGACGTCGGAGCGGACGTCGGCGTCGTGCGTGGACAGCGCCTGTTCGGGAGACACGTAGTCGGCGGTGCCGAGAAGACAGCCGTCGCCCAGGTTCTTGGTCAACTCGTCCTGCCGGTTGTCCACGAAACGCGCCAGCCCCAGGTCGAGCACCTTCACCGTCCCCCGCCGGTCGAGGAGCAGGTTGCCCGGCTTGACGTCCCGGTGGACGAGCGCCGCCTCGTGGATGTGCTGGAGCCCAGAAACCTGGCGAGGTCTTCCTCCTTCACGATCTGGGCCTTGCGAACGAGGTCGGCGAAGGCAGCGGAGGCTTGCGTGGCGCTCATGACGGCCTCGGTCGAAAGGCGAATGGTCCCTGCGCTCTGGGCCCTGGGTGAATGGAGCGTAGGTCAGGAATCGAGGGGGGGTAACTCCGCCGACCTTGCCGATCGTTCCCAATCTGCGGGCCAATCCTCGTGGATTGGTCGCGCAGTCCCCTCGCGTGTGCTGGTCTCGCCGCGTACACTGATGGGAGAATGGGCGACGCCCATCGAGGCCCGAGTGGAGGTTGCGGTTATGGCGGAGACGCGGCCCGTACGAAAGAGCTCCGAAAGGCCGGCCGAGCGCAAGGCCCCCAAGCTCTCGCGCCAGCACAAGCCGGAAGGCATGTCGCTCGAAGACTGGCAGATCGAGCTGCGCCGGCAGTTTGGCCGATCGCAGGACTTCCACCTCGCCAACGTCGGTGAACACCCCGTCTTCTCCCTCTTCGAGGTCACCAACCCGCAGAGCCAGAACACCTACCGGGTACAAATTCGCGGCGCGCGCGTCGGCGACAACCACTGCTCCTGTCCCGATTTCGCCACCAACACCCTCGGCACCTGCAAGCACATCGAGTTCGCCCTCGCCGCCCTCGAAAGTAAGCGCGCCTCCGCGGCCGCCCTCCGCGCCGGCTTCCAGCCGGCATACAGCGAGGTGCAGCTCCAGTACGGCGCCCAGCGCGAGGTGCGCTTTCGCCCCGGCACCGAGTGCCCCGTCGAGCTATCGCGCCTCGCCGCCAACTACTTCGGCGCCGACGGCGCGCTTCTGCCCGATGCCTTCGGCAAGTTCGAGGCGTTCCTCGCCGAGGCGGGGCGCTTCGAGCACGAGCTGCGCTGCCACGAGGACGTCCTCGCCTTCGTCGCCGAGGTTCGCGACGCCGAGAAGCGCCGCGCCCGCGTCGCGGAGGCGTTCCCGCGCGGCACGCGCAGCCCCGCCCTCAAAGACCTCCTCACGGTCCAGCTCTACGATTACCAGCGCGAGGGGGCGCTGTTCGCCGCCCAGGCCGGGCGCTGCCTGATCGGCGACGAGATGGGGCTCGGCAAGACCATCCAGGCCATCGCGGCCGCCGAGATCATGGCCCGCCTTTTCGGGGTCGAGCGCGTCCTGATCGTCTGCCCCACCTCGCTCAAGCACCAGTGGGAGCGCGAGATCGCCCGCTTCAACCCCATGCACTCGGTGCAGGCCATCGGCGGGCTGAGGCCCCAGCGCCAGGAACAGTTCGCGGCCAACTCGTTCTTCAAGATCACCAACTACGACACCGTCTACCGCGACCTCGACCTCATCGAGGGCTGGGCCCCCGACCTCGTCATCCTCGACGAGGCCCAGCGCATCAAGAACTGGGCCACGCGCACCGCCCGCAGCGTCAAGAAGATCGCCGCCCCCTACGCCATCGTGCTCACCGGCACGCCCCTCGAGAACCGCCTCGAAGAGCTCATCTCCATCGTCCAGTTCGTCGATCGCTATCGCCTCGGGCCGACGTTTCGGCTCCTCGACCAGCACCAGATTCGCGACGAGGTCGGCAAGGTGGTCGGCTACCGCGAGCTCGACCGCATCGGCAAGACGCTCGAGCCGGTGCTGCTGCGCCGCCAGAAGGACGAGGTGCTCGACCAGTTGCCCGGGCGCATCGACACCAACGTCTTCGTCCCCATGACCGATCTGCAAAGGAAGCTGCACGGCGAGAACATGGAGATCGTCGCCCGCGTCGTGCAGAAGTGGCGGCGTTACGGCTACCTCTCGGAGGCCGACCAGCGCCGCCTGATGATCGCCCTTCAGCGCATGCGCATGTCGTGCGATAGTAGTTACCTGCTCGACGGGAAGACCGACCAGGGCCAGAAGGCCGACGAGGCCACCACGTTGCTGAGCGAGTTCCTCGAACGGCCGAACACCAAGGTGGTGGTCTTCAGCCAGTGGCTGCGCATGCACGAGCTGCTGGAGCGCCGCGTGAAGGATCGCGGCTGGGGGCACGTGATGTTCCACGGCGGGGTGCCGAGCCCGAAGCGCCGCGGCCTCGTCGATCGCTTCCGCGAGGACGAGAACTGCCGGCTGTTCCTCTCCACCGACGCGGGCGGGGTGGGGCTGAACCTGCAACATGCCTCCGTGGTGATGAACATGGACCTGCCGTGGAACCCGGCGGTGCTGGAGCAGCGCGTCGGGCGGGTGCATCGCCTGGGCCAGCGCCAGCCGGTGCGCGTGGTCAACTTCGTGGCCCGCGGCACCATCGAGGAGGGGATGCTGTCGGTGCTGAAGTTCAAGAAGTCGCTGTTCGCGGGCGTGCTGGACGGCGGGGAAAAGGAGGTCTTCCTGGGCGGGAGCCGCCTCACCAAGTTCATGGAGACGGTCGAGTCGGCGACGGGCTCGATCCCCGAGACCATCGCCGAGGCGCCAGAAGAGGCCCCCACCCCCTCGGCGGACCGCGAGCCCGAGGCTGACGAGGCGCCGCGGACGGGCGGCAAGAAGACCGCCGCGCCGGGGGCGGGAAGCGCACCGGCGCCGAGCGCCCCTGCCGCCGCGTCGGGCGGCGACGTGTGGGCGGGCCTGTTGCAGGCGGGGATGGCGCTGCTCCAGCAGTTCTCGGGCGGTGGAGAGAAGTCGAGCCCAGCGCCGAACGGGACGAGTGGAGCGAGTGCGGGAGGAGGGTTGGGGGCGCTGATGCGGCGCGACGACCAGACGGGGGAACCGTACGTCCGTTTGCCGGTGCCCCCGCCGGAGGTGATGGAGCAGGCGCTCGCGGCGCTCGGAAACTTGCTCAAGGGGATGCAGCGCTGAAACGACGAGGCGGGCGGCCTTCCGGGAAAGGCCGCCCGCCTCGCTTCGCCGTCACCGGCCGTTACCTCCGCGCGATGATGGTGCCCTCGACGCCGTAGGCGGCCTGGATGTAGTTCACCCTCTGGACGGCCGACAGGCGGTTGCCATACGTGCTGTCGAGCTGCCAGGGGCTGCTGCAGTCCCAGCGGTAGTAGACGACGAAGGTGGTGCGGCTGGGCATGGCGGGCCGCATCACCGGCCGCTGCGAGGCGGAGGCCGCCGTCACGGGCAGCAGAAGGGCGAGGCCGGCGACCGTCGCGAGCAGCAACTTGCGGAAGAGGTTCATGCGAAGCTCCGTTGGGGGGAAGGTCAGTGTTGAGCGAGGCCTCGTTCCTCGTTCTCGGTGCCCTGTACAAGAGGGGAATCGCCGTCCGCGCCTTTGACCGGCCAACATTTTCCTGATTCCCTCGCGGCGGGGGCGCGCGCTCGAATCCGCTTGACACCCCCCCCTGGGCGGGCTCCACTGGAGGCGAGCATCTCCTCGCCCTTTCCGGGGGGCCGGCCATCGGGGGCATCATGGCGGAAGACACCAGCGCGTTGAGCCTCGTCGATGAGACCGCCCGCAAGCGGTTCGAGCGCGCCTGGCTGGACGGGGCCCCGGCCCCCATCGAGCAGGTCCTCCCCGCGGCCCCGGGCCCCGTCTACCTGGCGACCCTTCAGGAGCTCGTCGCGATCGAGATGGAGCTTTCGCGCAAGTCGGCCCGCCAGCGCTCCGCCTCCGACGCCACCCCGGCCCAACCGCCCCGCGTGGAAGACTATCTGGCGCGGTTCCCCGCCCTGAACCAGCCAGCCATCGTGCTGCGTCTGCTGAAGGAGGAGCGCCGGGCCCGCCTCGGTAATGGCGAGCGCCCTTCCCCCGACGAGTACCGTTCGCGCTTCCCGGCCCTCGTCCCGACCGGCCGCGAGGTGGACGTCACGTTGCCCCTGCTTCCGCCCGCGGCGCAAGAGAAGCCAACGATCCCCGGTTACGAGGTCCACGAGCGACTGGGCGAGGGCGGGATGGGCATCGTCTACCGCGCCCGGCACCTCGCTCTCAACCGCATGGTCGCCCTCAAGATCATGTCGAGGCAAGCCGGGGCGCAAGGGGACGAGCGCCAGCGCTTCAAGATCGAGGCCGAGGCGGTGGCCCGGCTACAGCACCCCCACATCGTCCAGGTCCACGAGATCGGCGAGGAGCGCGGGCAGCCCTACTTCGCCCTCGAGCTCGTCGAGGGCGGCAACCTCGCCGAGAAGATCGCCGGCACGCCCCAGCCGAGCGGGCCATCGGCGCAACTCGTCGAGGTGCTGGCCCGCGCCATGCACCATGCCCACGAGCGCGGCATCGTTCACCGCGATCTCAAGCCCGCCAACGTGTTGCTGGCCCCCCCTCACCCCCCAACCCCCTCTCCCAGAACGGGAGAGGGGGAGCGGATGAGGTCGGGAGAGGCAGCCCCCTCCCCCCGTCTTGCTCCCCTCTT
>JBBSEZ010000233.1:0-15368 GCA_038239195.1 Gemmatales bacterium | reverse complement strand
CAGATGCAGTTTTTGCATCAACCCGATTAGCAACGGGATGTCATCAACGCGCTCGTGCTGCATCGTGAGGTCATTTGGTATCATGCCGCCGATGTTATCGAAATCGGTTTTCCTGGTCAACCCGTACGCGAAAGATGAGCATGAAGGCGACACCATGACGATTTCCCTCCGCCTCATCGGCTGCTGTCTGCTGTTGGCGGCATGTCCCGTCCTGGCAGCGGCGGACGAACAGGCCGTCCTCCGCAAGGCCGTCACGCTCTACGCCTCCTTCGACGAGGGCCTGAAGGCCGACTTCGGCGGCGGCGATTTGACGTTCTCGACGCGCTTCAACCACCCCACCGAGAAGGGCAAGTTCGTCGTCGAGAAGGGCATCGCCGGCAAGGCGTTTCGCATCGCCAAGGGCAAGGGCGTGCGGGGCGGGGCTATGGAGTGCGTGGACGTGCTGCCGCGCAACGGGCGCATCTTCTTCCCGGGCAAGGGCAACCTCGCCTTCAAGAAGGGCGGGTGGGGCGGCTCCGTGTCGGTGTGGATCAAGACCGATCCCGACAAGCTCCTGAAGACGCGCTTCTGCGACCCCATCCAGATCGCCCAGAAGGGGGCCAACGACGGCGGCATCTGGTTCGACTTCAACGACGCCAAACCGCGCGACATGCGCATGGGCGCCTTCCCCGCCGTGCCCGTGGGCAAGAAAGGCATCTCCGAGGACGACCCCAAAGCGCCGATGGTGTGGGTCAAGGGCGTCGGCTTCAAGGCGGCCGACTGGCACCACGTCGTGCTCGCCTGGAAGAACTTCGACACCGGCAAGCCCGACGCCCTGGCCACGCTCTACGTCGATGGCAAGCGCGTCGGCGACGTCAAGGGCCGGGCGATCGGCATGGAATGGGACGTGGACAGGACGGGCATCTACGTGGCCGTCAATTACATCGGGCTGCTCGACGAGCTGGCGGTGTTCGACCGGGCGCTGACGGCGGAGGATGTGGCCAGGCTGCACAAGGCGCCCGGCCTCCTCGCCCCGCTGAAGAAAAAGGCGAGGTGACTGGCGGAGGGCGTCATTTCTCCTTCGGCCACGGGAGTTTTTTGCCCGTGATCGCGTCCCAACATTCGAGGCGACCCGCCGTGTTGAACGTGGTACTCCCCCAGCCGCCGATGGAAACACTCGTGCCGATGCCGAGCACTTTCCCATCGTGCGAGAAGGCCAGGCAGATCCTTGGCGAGCGCCAGTCCGCAACCGCGTCGATGACTCTTCGTTTGCGAGGCGATGGGCCCGTCAAATCGTACAGCCAGACTTTGCCGTCCCCCGTCTCGATGGCCAGCATCTTGTCATCGGGCGCGAACGCGAACGAATCGTCGTAGCTCGTACCGAGCCGGACGGGCAGTGGCCCGCTCGTCTTGCCCGTCCTGACGTCCAGAAGGCGAAGCGCCTCCCTGCTCGGGTCACTCAGGACCACCCATCTTCCCCCCGGCGAGAGCGCGCGAACACGTACGGCGGCTTTTCCCTCAGCCGGCGTCTTCCAGACGTCGCGAAACTTCCCGGACTTCAAGTCGCACAACCGCACCACGTCGCGGTCGCGTGACCCAGCGTCCCAGCCCACCGCGAGCAGGGCCTGGTTGTCGGGCAGGAAGACCGCCTGGCTGAGCGCATGCTTGAACGGCTCGAGCGCCAGCCGCGCCTTTCCTCCGCCCACGGGCCAGACCCGCACCGTCGTGCCTTTGTCGAGAGTCGCGAGTTGCTTGCCATCCGGCGAGTAGGCAAGCAGCTGCTGGTCTTTCGGGAAGGGCAGGCCCGTGCGGCGCCCCGTCGAGAGGTCCCACAGGGCCAAGCCGCGACTGCGCACGGCAAGCGTTTTCCCGTCGGGCGAGAACGTGCCTCGCGGCCCCCAACCGTGCCATCCAGGTGGCGAGAAGAACGCCTCCTTGGTGCTCGCATCGTACAGCGTCAGCCGCCCCGAATCGTCTCCGACGAGCAACAGCTTGCCGTTCGGAGAGAAGGTCACCGACGAGATGCCCTGCGCCGCCAGGCGCTGCTGCCCCACCAGCAGCAGCGCCACCGTCAGCGCACAACCTCGACGCCAGGATGACATGGTCCGCCTTCCTTTCGGTCGCAGTGTCCGGCTGGAAAGCCAGACGTACGGGCGCTACCGCTTCCCCGCCTTCGCCGGCACGAACCAGTGAATGCCCTCCCCCGTCGTCGTGCTCGTCAGGAAGTAGACCTCGCCCCTCTCGTCCTCCCCGAACGAATAGACCGGGAAACCGGTGGGCCTCAGCACGTGGTTGGCCGTCACGCGCTTCTTCTTGTCGTCGTAGCGCAGGGCCCACATCGTCCCCGAAACGTAGTCGGCGTACAGATACAATCCGTCCAGCACCGGCAGGCGCGAGCCGCGGTAGACGTGCCCGCCGGTGATCGACTTGCCAATGTCGTGGTGATACTCCCAGATCGGCTCGATCAGGTCTTTGCGCGGGCCGACGCCCTTGTCGCTGAACGGGTGCTGCCCCTCGCGCAGTTTCCAGCCGTAGTTCCCGCCGCGCTCGATCAGGTTGATCTCCTCCCACAGGTTCTGGCCGACGTCCGCGGCCCACAGTTTTCCGGTCTTGCGGTCGAACGACATGCGCCAGATGTTGCGCAGCCCGTAGGCCCACACCTCCGGCCGGGCGCCCTTCGTCTTCAAAAACGGGTTGTCCTTGGGAATGCCGTAGGGCAGCCAGCCCCCCCGCAGGCTCACGTCAATGCGCAGCACCTTGCCGAGCAGCGTGCTCAGCTTCTGGCCGTTATTGAACGGGTCGTTGGCCAGGCCGCCGTCGCCCACCGCCACGTAGAGGTAGCCATCGGGCCCGAAGCAGAGCGTCCCGCCGTCGTGGTTCCAGAACGGCTTGGGGATGCGCATGAGCACCTCCTCCGAGGCGGGGTCGGCCTTGTCGGGGTCGTCGCGGCTCACGCGGAAACGCGACACCACGTTGACGAGCTTGTCTTTTTTCAGAGTGTAATAGACGTAGAACTCGCCGCTCTTCTTGTAGTTCGGCGGGAAGGCCAGGCCGAGGAAGCCTTCCTCGTTCGTCTTGTCGTCGTACCGGACGCGATCCTGGACGTCGAGGAAGATTTTCGTCTTGGTCGCCTTCTGGTCGTTGGGGAAGACGTGGAGAACGCCCTGCTGGGTGCCGACGAACACCCGGTTGGAGCCATCCCCGGAGTGCGTCAAGATCACCGGGCGGTGCGGCACGATCAGGCCCTTGTCGGTCTCGCCCTTCCAGCCGGTCCAGGTGAGTTTGGGGAACGCGAGGGCCGTCTTGACCGGAAGGGGGGACTCATCGACCGGCTCGCCGGGCACGATGGCGGGGACGGCGGTGATGGTGCCGGCCTTCATGTCGGGCACGAGGAGGTGTTTGCCGTCGGGCGCCAGGCAGAGGTCGGCGGCCGACTGGAAGCCCGAGGCCAGGAGCCGGGGCTTCTCGCCGGGGCGCGGGATGACGAACACCTTGCCCGTCCCCCAACTGCTGAGGTAGAGCCTGCCGTAGTGGTCGCGGGCGATGCCGTCTCCCCCGGCGACGCCCTCGGCCACCTTGGTCGTCTTGCCGTCCTTGAGGGCCACGCGGTGCAGCTCGCCCGAGCCGGCATCGAGCAGGTGGAGGAAGTATTCGCCGTCGAGCTGGAGCCCGTTGGGCACCTTCAGGGCCGGGTTGCGCGTCGCGTCGGTCAGCGTGGTGACCTTGCCCTTCTGGTTGATGCGGTAGACCGCGCCACCCTTGCCCTTGAGGTCGCCCGAGTCGCTGACGTAGAGCACGCCCTTGGCGTCCACCTCGACGTCGTTGAGGAAGAGGGGTGGGTTGGGGAAAGCTTTCTCCGGGGCGAACACCGTCACCTTGCCATTCTTGTCGATGCGCATGACGCGCTTGTTGTCGGCAGTGAAGAGCGCCCCGCCGAAGGAGACCAACCCCTTGGGGTCGTCGAGGCCGGTCGCGAACGGCACGGCCTTGCCGCCGACGATGACCGACACCCGGCCATCGCCGTCCTTGCCGAACTCGCCGATCTCGGTGACGTAGATGCGCCCGTCCAGGCCGATGACGACCGACTCGGGGTTTTTCAGGCCCGTGACCATCGGCGTCAGCGCCTTGCCCGTGACGAGCTTGGGAAGGTCGGGCTTCTTCTCCTCGGCGGAGTTGGGCACGCCCGGGACGAGGAGGACGGCGAGGAACGCGAGGATCGGCACAGCGCAGCGAGACATCGGCTTCTCCCTCGGGGTTGGAGCTCGGGACAGAAGTGTTGTATCGCCGGAGAGGGAGGGTGCCAGCGCTTTCGTCGGCCAGAAGCGTCAGTTAGGTTGCGAGGAGGGCGCCAGTAGCCCCGGCCAGGGTGAGGGCCCGGCCGAACTGAAGCGTGAGGAGGTTGGCGCGTTCCTGCGCATCGAACGGGGCGACTTGGTCTGCGCGGATCGTCGTCAACAGTTCTGCCAGGCGCTCGCCGACGCGCCGGTTGACGATCTCGGCCGACTCGTCCAGGAAGCGCCGGGTGTGGCGGACGTCGTCGCGCGTGGGCTGGATCACGCAGGGCGAGGTCACTGGCTCCTGCGTCAGCAAGCGGAACTTCACAGCGTCCGACCGGGTGATGACGCCGACGTTGTGAACGATGGTGTGGCGCACTTGCCACAGGGTGTTCAGGATGGCGAACCGAGGTCGTTCCTCGGCCGGCTGCTGATTGCCGGAGGGAAACGCGTAGAACGTCCCTCCCATTTCGAACGGGTCGCTCAGCACCTTCCGAAAGCGATCGTTGATGTCTTTGCAGTCCAGCCAGGTGTCCGACTCGCACAGGGCCTTGCCCACGGTGCCGGCCTGAAAATGGGCGACCAGCACACCGCCGCGCACCTGCCACTCGTCGAAGCGCTTGTCCAGCACGAACTCGGCGAGGTGATCGACGCAAACCGCGGCCAACTCCTTGAGGAAGCGCTCGAACGTTTCGATGATCTGGGCGAGCATCATCCGAAAGAGTTGGGTCATGTGGCGCCGGAGCACCGCTTTGGAGAGCGCCTCGGTCGCGATGTGCTGCTCAAGGTATTCCAGCATCCCCCAGGTTTCTCGAACGGATCGCTGGTAGTGCGCGCGTGGCACGCCCTCTTCCGCAGGCATAGGCCCTGTGTGCTTGAGGATGTCCTTGACGAGCCGGGCAAGGTCGATGCGTTGTGCCATGACTACTCCCCCTCCGCTTCCTCGGCGGCGTCGCGGGCCTCTCCTTCCGTCGTGGCCGAGTCCTCGACGAGCAACCAGTCGCTCGGGATGTCCGCCCAGCGCAGGTACAGAAGCCTCTCGCTCCAGACGTCGGGATGCGAGTAACGCCGCACGCGCTGGACGAACGGCTCCAGCCCTTCGGGCGAGAGGATGGGGCCCTCGACTACCACCGGCTTGTCCGGCCGTGCCACCAGTAAGGGTCGATCGAGCATCCTCAATTCGGCCACCAATTTCGACGCCGGGGCCGGAGTGTAGAGGCGATTCATCAAGTAGTCGGCATCCACGTTCCACCAGCGGTCCGGCCCCAGTTGCTCTAGCCAGTCCGCCAACACCGTCGAGTGAACCTCGGCGTGCGGGTAGTCGATCAGCGTCTTTTCGTTTTCGGCAACCCTCATCGTTGTCTACCTCCTTCGATCATCGGCCAGGCCCCCGCTCGGAGGCCGCCACGTGCTTCTTCCCTGGCATTGTGCCGCCCGGCGCCCCCCGACGCAAGCCTGGCGTCGGCCCGCCCTTGCTCCCGTTCCGCCGTTCCCAGAGGGCATGGTGCATCTCTTCTTCACCCAGCGTTACCGATCATGCGGGTGATCTCCCCCGTGCCCTGGTCGATGGCCAGCCCGCCAGTAGCCCCGAGGGGTGAAGGTCAGGCCGTAGTCGCCCTCGCTGCTGGCGCTCGTGTCCACGTCGTCGCCGGCCCTACTTCCGTTTCACGGCGAGGCGGACGGAAGCCATGACGGGGGCGCCCCTTGCGGTGGGCCATATCTGAGGGCCTGCTGTGCTCCCTTCCCTCGGACCTCGGACCCGCGCTGCGAGGAAACGCTTGCTTCTCGTTGTCTCGTCTGGTCTACTTTGCCGGTGGACGGGTATCGATCCGCGGCAGTGGGCCGAAATCGCAAACAACAAGGACTAACCCCCCAAGGCTCTATGGCGGCCATTCCCCAGCGACTACTTGTCGATCACCCTGTTCAACTCTTCTGGACTGCGTACGACCCCCTGGACCTGGCTAGTGGCAGTCTCGATCCACTCGGGTTCGGCCGCGGCTACCTCGCTCTCGCCGACCATTTTCTTCCGAGCTTCACCACCGTCTCAGCCGTTCCGCGCTACGTCTCGATGCTTTGCGCTGCCCTGCGAGCCGTTCAAAGGCATTACCCCCAGGAATCGGGGATCGCGTCCTCCAAGGCCAGGCAGGAGCGGCTCGGGCTGGTCAAGTCGTTCGAGCGTGCGTGGGCGGTCGCGTGTGGACTGGCTGCCGGGGACGCAGCCGTGGGACAGCAGGCGGTAACGGGCCTGCGCGGGATCCGGTACGTCAATCGCCGACTGGAAACTCTTTCCGGACGGGAGAAGTACATTCAGACCGGTTCCTTCAACCTGCTCTCCAACCAGGTGCGCTACGGCGGCATCGGCACCTACTCGACCTTCCTGGAGGAGTGCCACCTGGGGTCGATGCAGAACTTCAACCTGCGGCCTCTCGGTGAAGCGCTCGCCGAGGCGTTCCCTGCCCCGCCCGCCGGAATCCCGGTCCACGATGAGGACGCCCGGCTCTCGCTGGAAGCCCTCAAGGAGTGGGGGAGTCAGTCGCATGTCGGTTCCTTCACGAAAGGTGAGGGCGCAGTGATGGCCGATGCGTTGCGGGGCGGGGAGGAAGCCGATCACCCCGATCACGTTCGCTGGGCGGCGCTGCGGATGCTCGCGAAGTTGAGACCGCAACCTGGCTACGATGAAGGGGCGCTTTTCCGCGCTCTGGCGAAGGACCTTCAGGACGGACGATTCGACAAGCTCGGGGCCCCGGCTGCCTGCCTCAGTCAGATCTGCGCGACCCTCCAAATGCTCGAACCGTTCGAGCAGTTCTACCAGGGCTTGCTCTTTCTCTTCGAGCGAATCCGCGGAGCTGCCTCCGACGAGGTCGAGGCCCGCCTTTCCGACCTGGCCGTCACGGTGCCGGTGGGCGAGGCAGCCCAGGCGATTCGCGAAAGCGCGGCTGGACTGCGTAAGGCCTTGCTTGCGGCGCGTGAACTGAACGCCGCGACGGCGGGGGAAGTGGAGAGAGTCCTTCAAGGCTCGGGCATCCTGGCGCTTACAGACGAGGTTCTTCGGGAACCGGCGGATAACTCCGAGTTGATGCACGTGGTTCTCCGACGGCACGGTCAGGTTCAGTCCGGGAAGTTCGACAAAGGCATGCCCAAAGCTGCCTGGGCCCGCACGGTGGACGGCGATGATCGGGTTCGGCTGACGGCCCAGCGCTACCAACTGTCCTTGAGCCAGCGACCAGCCGGCTGGAAAGACATCGGCCGGCACCCGTATCGCACCGGAAGTGCCTTCGCCTTTATCCGGGCGTGCAACATCGGTTAACAGGCATCCTCATGGCCAAGACGACGAAAACCACCGCCTCTCCTCTCATTGACGCTGTCCGGCCCTCCGACGCGGACGGCCCGCTCGTCTCGATGGTTTGTTCAACCTATGGCCTGTCTCTCGACCAGCCCAACTTCTTCGAGCAGGACTTCCTCCCGACCGTCCTCGGGCTCGGGGGGCTGCGCGACCGCGGCTATGCCGTGCCGGTGGCGCTGGAGCGCAAGCTGAACGAGGTGTACTCAGCCCTTGTCGCCGACTCGCACGCGCTCGCTGAGGGGGGCCGGCCGAGCTTGCAGATCGATGTACTGCCGGTCGGGCACCGCACCAACCACGCCAAGGTCATCCTTCTTCATCGCAAAAGGATGATCCGTCTCATAATCGCCTCTGCCAACCTCACCCACGAAGGGTATCGACGACAGCGCGAGATCGCGGCGATTCTCGATTTCAAGGAAGGCGGGCCGCTTCCCGTCGAGGTGCTTCGCAGGGCGCTGCAGGATTGGGCTGTGGTGCTGGGCGATCTGAGCACCGAGCCGCTACGAAAGGCACTTGACGCAGCCGTTCGCCAGGCAAAGGGCTGGACGTTACCTGAGATCCTCCCCGCAGACCGCAAAGTGGCTGTCGTGTTCGGGGGCGGTGCCAAGCCACTATGGCAGAACATTGTGGAAGCTTGGCCGCAAGGCGAGCCTCTGCTGGACTGGTGCATCTGCTCGCCCTTCTGGCCGGACGCCACCGGCGGAGAAACTCCGTTCGAGGTGATCGCCCGCGGCCTCGCCGGGCGCGGCGCCCGTTTGGAAGACGCACAGTTGCACATTATCACCTGTGCCGATGCTCCTGGCGGAACCGGACGGCCGAAGTTTCCGTTCCGTCTCGCCCGCCGGTTGTACGACTCCGGTTTCCCGATCCGGCGTGGGTACGTGGCTGCTGCACGACTGGACGCCGTGCGGGAGGAGGTCCCGGAAGGGATGGCCGAAGACCAGCGCGACCTGCACGCGAAGTGGGTGCTGCTGCGCGGTCCTACCACCGCCGTTATTCTCATGGGGTCTGCGAATTTCACCCGCAAGGGCCTCGGAGTCCTGGCGCGACCGGAAGCGGCGAACATCGAAGCGTGCGTGCTTCTCACCCTGCCCGCGGAGGCCGCGGACCCACAGGCCTGGATGCCTCCCCTTGCCGAGGAGGGCATCGTAGACCTGGCCGACTTCCAGGAGAATCAGTTCAAGGAGCCGATGCTGGAGGAGGACAGCGATTTTCCCTGGCCCCCCTTCATCGCTCGCATCGAGGTCGAAGTTCGCTGGCAGGACGGCCCCGACCCTGTGGGTGCTGTCCGCGTCGTCCTCCACCCGGGACCGCACGTGGCGTTCTCCATTTCCATTGCCCCCGACCCTGGCGAGCCGCCCCCTGTGCCGCTACTGAGCGTGATCGCGCGGACGGGGCCGGAAGGAAGCCCGATTGTCACGCCTATCGACGCCCAGACTGTACGTCGAGTGCTCACGAGCCGCGCGGTTCAAGTGAGCTGGGGGGAGCCGGCGGTCGGCGCCCGCTTCCCCGTCAACATCGACGAGAACAGTAAGTCGGGCCTACCCAGCGTGCTGGGCGCCCGTCCGGACGAGCAGCAACTCCTGGCTTATTTCCACGGCCGGATCAGCGAGGAGAACCTGATGGAGTTGTTGGAACAGCGTGCCGCACAGGCGCTGACAGAGAAACTACCTCAGACGCCCCAGGAAGCAGATCGCCTCCGACAACTCCAGAGTTACTTGCTCCGCGACTTCGTGGAAAGTCTGTTCGGCCTGGCCGACACTCTGCGGCAGTCGATCCGCTCGCCCCGAGCGTTCGAGCAGGCGCTGGTCGGCGACTTCAGTCCGGTCAGTCTGGCCGAGCAGGTCGTGCAAGCCTTTCGCGCCGGCAGGCGTTCTCCGACCGCAGCGGCCTTCCAGTTCGTCGAACTGATCCGGGTCGTCGCCGAGTTGCAGCTGGATGGGGAGGGGCCCCTGTCGCAAGGCGAGCGGGAGGCACTGGACGAAGTCCGGGCGCGCGGGATAACCCGTCTGCTCGCCCTCGCGAAGGGCGCCCTGGAACGGGAAGGGTTTCGCCGAGCTTGCGGCGACCGAGATTTTTCCCGTTACGTCACAGCGTCGCTGCCTCCGGGCCTCGCCAAGCAGTGGGCCGGCATGGTCCAGAAGGAACCCACGTCCGTTGCCAAATGGCCAAGCACCATCCTGAAGGAGGCCCCCCTCCCATGATCCCATGCCTCGACATCGCCGTTGACCTCGGCCGCGACAAGGAGCGCATGTCCGATGAAGACACCGTGCGCCAACATGCCACGGTAGACAAGATCCTCGCTGTGTTTTATGGCCGGCCGGAATTGCGGACCGAGATCCAGCTGCTCGCTGACGAGGTCGGGCTGGGCAAAACCTTCGTGGCTTTGGCGACGGCCTACGCAGTCCTGGACGACCTTCGGCACAAGGAGCCCAAAGAGCAGTCGCCCGACCTGAAGAAGTGCTTCCGCGCCGTCCTCGTCGTCACGCCGGCCGGGAACCACGCCCTGACGGAGAAATGGAACCGGGAGGTCGAGGCCCTGCGCACGCGCTGTTCGCGGAACCCGGACGCGACCCGCTGGTTCCACTCTCGGGTCTGCACGACGCCGGAGGACCTGTTCCAGAGCCTGCGCCGAGTAACAGACTTGCCCCGCAACTCTACCAAGGCACCCTGCTTGCTCGTCTGCCAAGCCAATATCTTCACCCGTCGAATCCGCGATGCTGGCGAACGACTGCGTTTCCTGACAGGATGCCTCTTCCGCTGGTGGGGAAACAAACTGAAGAAGGAAGAACGCTTTCGCATAGTTCGGCGAGCGGCTGAGGTTCGCGGGTTTACCAGCTGGGGAGGGCTGGCCCGGCGCGTGAGTAAGGGCGTGTATCAGGTCGAACTCTGGGACTTCCAGCAACACGAAACGTATCTGTCTGCCTCCCAACACGAGAGACGGCGATGGGATCCCGGGCTCCAGAGCCGCTACGAGCAGACGCCCTTCACATACGCCCAAGTGGCGAAGGCCCTGGAGCGGTACGCCGAGACGCCCGAGGGCGAGAGCTGTTTGCACGGCGCTGATGACCGGATGCGCAGGGGCGAAGTCGAGCCGCGAGGCCTGCTGCCTTACTGCAAATGGATCGCGGAACGCAAAGGCCGTGCGGAATGGTACTTCGACGGGTTCAAGGATCGGTTACTCGATCTCTACAGGGAGCTAATCCCCGTCCTGCTCAGGAACATGAAGCTCGACCTCCCGCTGGTGATCGCCGATGAGGCACACCACTGGCGTCATGCCCAGCGCCAGGACTGCCAAGCCTTCCGTCGCTACGTCGCACCACTCGCTCGCCGGCTGCTGCTCTTGACCGCAACGCCATTCCAGCTGCACCGAGACGAATTGCTTGAGGTGCTTGCCACGGGGGACAGCATGGGGCCCGCGATCGGGGCCGACCGTGTGGAGGCGCTCCGCTCAAGGCGTGACCGACTTGCGGAAGCGATGAACGCGTCGGAGGAGGCGGGGCGGTCTTTCTCGCAAGAATGGGGCGGCTTGGCCGAACAATTCGCGCGCCTGGGCTCACGGTTCATTGCCACGCCGGGCGGGCTACAGGCGGAGGAAGATCCTCGCACACCAGAGATCGAGACACACTGGGGCGGGCTGCGCGCCGCTTCCGGCGAAAAACGAAATGAAATCTTGCAGCAGTTGCCCGGTGCGCTCCGGCCGTTCTTCACCCGGGCCGTGCAGCTACACGATGCCAACCGGCGGCTCCAAGCTGTCATGGCCCCCGTGATCATCCGGCATCGGCGCAGGACCGAGCACCGCCGTTACTGGGTGGGCAGGGAATACCCGCCAGGGACCAACACCTGGGCGTCCCGGCCGGATCGGAGCCAATTGCACCTGGCACCAGGTCAGTCGATGCCCCCGCACGGTGAGTTGGCCCAGTACCTGCTGATGAAGGTTGTTGCGGAAATAAGCCGCGGCCGGCACCGCACCACGCTGGGCATGGACCTGACGGGGTGCTACACGACCCTCTGGAAGAGCCGCGAAGGGAGTAAAGCCGCGGCAACGGCACTCCAGGCCGGCCAGCATAACTTGCTCGACATCCTCAAGCGCATCACCGGGAATGGTCAGAAAGATAACCCTCGCGACGCCGAACACCCGAAGGTCGAGACAGTTGTCACCGAGGTGTTGCAGCGGTGGGACCAGGGCGAGAAATCGCTTATCTTTTGCTTCCGTGTCCCAACTGCCGAGACGCTGTACCGCTTGCTCTCTCAGGCAATCGATAAGCGCTTGCGCGACGCGCGGAGGGACTTGTTCAAGACCCGAGGTACGGAAACAGGAAGGGACTTGGATAAGGCAATGCAGCAGTTCCGCCGATCCCTCACGGCCCGCGAGGGATCCGGCGTGCCACTCTTCCTCGACCGCGTCTTACTCGGATGGCTGACGAGCATCGGGTGTGGCTGGCCGGCGTTGGCTCCCGAAGACCTGGTTGCACTCGCCGATCTCTGCGCTCGGGCCGTCCACAACAACCGGCCCCTGTTCCGCGACTTTGAGCGTCCGGACCGTGTTTTCTTGAGCCGGGCGATCGAGTACGTCCTGGCGCGCCGGCTCCTCCGTGGCCCCCTCGACCTATCTTCCGTGCCTCCCGACAGGGTGGCCGCAACCAAAGATTTGCTTGGGCAGATCGCGGCGGAAGACTGGGTGCGCTACCGCTACGGGGATCGCCAGCTGGGACCGGAGCGCGGGGCTCAACCCGAAGACGACAGGCAGCGCTCCGAGCAGGTGGCCCGCAGCAGCCTGGCCGCGATCTACGACCTGCAACCCGAACCGCACCCTGCTCTGTCGAAGGTGGCGCTCCGGGCGCTGGAGGCCCAGCCTCTGGGGAACCGCCCGCGGATCGTGGATACGCTGCTTTCCGGCCCGAACCTGTTCCTGCCACTGGGGGATGCTCAGCAGCTCATCGACCAGGCCGGGCAGGAGCGGAGCCAGCGGATGCGGGAACTGATCGTTGAAGTCACCCGCCAGGAGGACGGGTGGAACTGGAGGCAGCGTGCCCAGGTGCTCGACGCGGTGGTGCGTGCCTTCCTCAGGGAGGACATCCTCCTGCGGTTGCCGAGGGAAGTCTTCAGTGGAGAGGATGAAACCTGGAGCGAAAGCCTGCTCCGCGGCTTTCACCAGACACAACCTGGCGGAGCCCAACTGGAGCCGGTCGCGGGGCGTGTCGAGGAGTTCCTCCGTGAATTGTCCGAGATGGGCGAAGAGGAGCGGGAAGCGCACCTACGGTATGCCACGAATGCTCGGGCCGAGTCGGTGGTACTGGTGACGGGGTCGAACAAGGTGGACCGCGATGCCGTCTTCAGCGGCTTTAACACGCCTTTGCTGCCGGACGTCCTCGTCTGCACGCAGGTGGGCCAGGAGGGGATCGACCTTCACCGCCATTGCCGACACGTGGTCCATTACGATCTCGGCTGGAATCCCGCAGTCATCGAACAGAGGACGGGGAGGACTGATCGAATCGGCAGCAAGGCGGCGCGGGAGAGGAAGATGGCCTTGGAGGCCAATGGCACAGGCCATCTCCCCGAGGCCCAGCTCCCCGGCCTGGACATCGCGATGCCATACCTGGCCGGGACCTACGACGAGCGCATGTTCGACCGGCTGCGCGCCCGCGCCCAGGTCTTCGACATCCTGACCGGAGGCGACCCGACCGCCGACCAAGAGTCTGGCTCGTTCTGGCTCGATCCCGACAGCGAGGGCGAGGACGACGGCGCCAGTTTCGTACCACTGCCGAGGCAGATGCTCGACGACTTGCGAGTGGATCTCGCGGTCAAGACACCACTGCGATGACGCCAGGCCCGCAGTGTTTCATCTCGCGTCGTTCCGGTGAGGCCCTGCAACGCCGTCCGGACATCGATCGTGGCAGGCGTCGGCGAGCCGGGCGTCAGTCCCCGGCGCACCCACACTCCGGGGGCTCATTCCTCGGCTCGCCAAAATCGAGCGGGGCACATGCTCGTCTGGCCTCTGCAAGAGCTTGCCCCTTCTGGTAGACTTCGCGGGGAGAAACCGTTCAACCCCCTTTGAGGGCCCGCCATGATCCTCTTCCCTCGCGCCGAAAGGGCCAATGGGCGCCAAGGCCTCACGTCGCCGTCGGGGGGATCGCCCGCGCCTGCGGGGGGCGCGAGCGCCCCGCGACCTGTCGCCCATCGTCGTCCAACGGCACCCAAAGGGCCCCGTCAACCGTCACCAAACGGACGGTGTCGGCGGCCGCGAGCCCGTCACCGAACGGTCGCTATCGGTGGCCGCGAGCCGTCAGCAAACGGGTGGTATCGGTGGCCGCCTCGCCAGTAGCGCCCCTCCCCCACGCTCCCGCGGCGAGACGGCCTAGGCCCGGGGAAGTCGCCCACCGGGGCCCTCGACATTGTCGAGGCCCCGCCGGCCGTCACCCAACGGGTGCGACACGATGCTGAGTCTGTAGCTGTTACACATTCGAGGAAAGGAGGGACGTAACCTTCTGTTCTGCCAGAAGTCTCCATCCACAGCGTGCTTCGCCAGCAATGGCGGGGTGCGAAGCCTGTGGACAATGTATCCTCAGCCATCGGGCTGGTCGAGGGAGGCGCGAGCCGACCTCGACGACTGCCAGCATCAAGGCGGTCGGGGCCTGGGAGCGGGTGAACGGGCCAACACACGTGAAGAATCGTAACCGCCGTGATGACGAACAAGCCAAAGATGCTGTCAGGCTTGGACCAAAAGGTACGTGGCCAGGTGCAGGCGCCTCCGTTTTCGCCTGCCGCAGATGAAGCGCCACCGGCGGATAGGTTCGGCCCCCCTCACCTGGGTACAGACTCGGAACGTGGTAAGCCCGTCGCCCTCCCCGCAAGGGGAACGCTCGCCGCAAGGCGAGCCGATGGGGCGGCGGGTAGAGGATCGGGGAGCAAGCGAACGCCGGCCTGTAATCGGCCGGATAGGGGTTGAGCCACCAGGCGACATCATCCCACGCGAAAGCGGGCTGACTTCCCCGTGGTGTCTCCGCACGAGAGAACCTTGGCCAACCGATTCGGGGAACAAAGCAGCTATGTCAGAGGTGTCACAACCTTCTGGTGCGGTTCCCGGCTGTCCTACCGAATGGCACTCCATTGACTGGAAGGCCGTCTGGCGGACGGTTCGTCGGCTCCAGGTGCGTATCGTGAAGGCACTTCGGGAGGGCAGGTGGGGCAAAGTCAAGGCCCTGGTCTACCTGCTCACCCACTCGTTTGCCGGCCGTGCGTTAGCCGTCCTGCGAGTTATCTCCAATCGAGGTGCGACAACTCCGGGCACGGATGGCGTCCTCTGGGACACCCCGGAGTTGAAGACTGCTGCTTTGCACACGCTCACTTCGCGCGGCTACCAGCCGCAACCACTACGGCGTGTGTACGTCCCCAAGAGCAACGGTAAGAAGCGACCTTTAGGGATCCCGACGATGACCGACCGGGCCATGCAGGCCCTCTACCTGCTCGGCCTCGATCCGATCGCCGAATGGCGTGCGGACACCAACTCCTACGGCTTCCGCCGCGAGCGTTGTTGCGCCGACGCCTTGGAGCACTGCCGCGTGGTGCTGATGCACCCCAAGGCGGCTGCCTGGGTCCTTGAAGGGGACATCAAGTCATGCTTTGACCGGATCGACCACGACTGGCTGCTGTCTCACGTGGTAATCGGCATGCAAAAGGGGCCCACATCGGCGAGGAAAACGGGACCACCAGGGTTCAAGGGTACACCTGATGAAAGCCGGACGATCCGGCCCTCCAACTACTTGCTCTTGTCT
>JBBSEZ010000232.1:0-15450 GCA_038239195.1 Gemmatales bacterium | reverse complement strand
CTGACCTTCAGCGCGGTGGGGCTGCCCGGCGGCCTGAGCATCAACGCCGGCACGGGCCTCATCGCCGGGATCGTCGGCTACGCCAACGCGAGCAGTAACTTCGGCACGAGCCTGCTGCCCACCCTGTTCGTCAGCGACGGGGCCCACACCGTCTCGGGGACTTTTAGCTGGTCCGTCGGCGACACGGACCGGCTGCCGAGCGTCTCCTTCCAGTCCAACGCGGAGGGGCAGACCGTCTCGCTGGACGTACACGGGACGGACAACACGGGCACCAACTCCCTCACTTACAGCGCCAGCGGCCTGCCGCAAGGCCTGGGCATCAACGCCAGCACCGGGCTGATCGCGGGCGTGGTGGGCTACGGCAACGCCAGCGCGGGGGGGACGGCCGGTCTCACGCCCACGGTGACCCTGTCGGACGGGCACGGCGGGACGGACACGCGCGCCTTCCCGTGGTCGGTGAGCGACACGCCGCTGATCTCGCTGAGTTCCTGGTTCGGCAGCGAGGGCAATAGTGTCTCGCTGTTCGCCGGGGCGGACCACACGGGCACCGACGGCTTGACCTTCAGCGCCGCGGGGCTGCCGGCGGGGCTGAGCATCAACGCCAGCACGGGGCTGATCGGCGGGGTGGTCGGCTACGCCAACGCCTCCGCGGGGCTGAGCGCGTCCCTCACGGCGACGCTGTCGGTGGGTAACTCCACGGGGCTGCTCACCACGGCCTCGGTCAACTTCCTCGTGGGCGACACGGACCGGCTCCCGAGCGTCTCCTTCCAGTCCAACTCGGAGGGGCAGACCGTCTCGCTGGACCTGCACGGGACGGACAACACGGGCACCAACTCCCTCACTTACAGCGCCAGCGGGCTGCCCGCCGGGCTGAGCATCAACGCCAGCACGGGCCTGGTCGCGGGGGCGCTGAGCTACCGCAACGCCAACAGCGCCACCCTCTTCGCATCGTTCGCGCCCACGGTGACGCTGACGGACGGCCACGGCGGGACCGACACGCGCGCCCTGTCCTGGTCGGTGAGCGACTCCCCGCCGCTGTCGCTGACCTCCGCTTCGGGGGCGGAAGGCAGCACCGTTTCGCTGTACGCGGGGAAGGACCACACGGGCACGAACGGGCTGACCTACAGCGCCAGCGGGCTGCCAGGGGGCCTGAGCATCAACGCGAGCACGGGCCTCATCAGCGGCGTGCTCGGCTACGCCAACGCCTCGGCGGGCGCGACCGCCTCCCTCACGTCCTCCGTCACGGTCGGAGACTCCCTGGGCATTCTCCAGAGCGCCGCCCTGTCCTGGTCCGTGGGCGACACGGACCGGCTGCCCAGCGCCTCCTTCCAGTCCAACGCGGAAGGGCAGACCGTCTCGCTGGACCTGCACGGGACGGACAACGCGGGGACCAACGCCCTGACCTACAGCGCCAGCGGGCTGCCGCAGGGCCTGAGCATCAACGCCAGCACCGGCATCATCGGCGGGGTGGTCGGCTACGCCAACGCGAGCACCAGCTTCGGGGCGAGCCTGCTTCCCACCCTGTTCGTCAGCGACGGGCTCCACCTCGTCTCGGGGTCTTTCGCCTGGGCGGTGAGCGACACCAACCGCCTGCCCAGTTCCACCTTCCTGAGCAACTCGGAAGGGCAGAGCGTCTCGCTGGACGAGCACGGGACGGACAACACGGGGACGAACAGCCTCACCTACAGCGCCAGCGGCCTGCCGCAGGGCCTGGCCGTCAACGCCAGCACGGGGCTGCTCAGCGGCGTGCTCGGCTACGCCAACACCTCCGCGGGCGCAAGCGCCTCCCTCTCCTCCGCCGTCACGGTCTGCGACTCTCTCGGGCTCATTCAGAGCGCCGCTTTGTCCTGGTCCGTCAGCGACACGGACCGCCTGCCCAGCGTGGCGACCCAGGCGACGGGCATCGAGCTCGCCCGGCCAACTCGCCGCTCGCTTCCTGCAAGGCGCCCGATTCCCCGGAGGCCGTCCCATGCCGATGCCCGCCGCCCGCGTCAGCGACATGCACGTCTGCCCGATGTTGACCGTCCTCGTCCCTCACGTCGGCGGGCCGATCCTGCCACCCGGCGGCATCCCCGTCCTCATCGGCGGGCTGCCGGCCGCCCGCGTGGGCGACCTCTGTACGTGCGTCGGCCCGCCGGATACCATCGCCCTGGGCAGTTTCACCGTCCTCATCAAGGGCCAGCCGGCCGCGCGCCTCGGAGACCTGACGGGGCACGGAGGGACCATCATCCTGGGCTGCCCCACCGTCCTCATCGCCTGAGGCGAGCGGCGCGGCGCCCCACCGGCAGGCTCGCGCCACGCCGCTCGCCAGGCCGCGTCGGAGAACACGCATGAGCGACGAGTTGTTGCCCTACTACAACCGCGAGCTCGCCTTCCTCCGCCGCCTCGGCGCCGAGTTTGCCCAGGCCCACCCCAAGATCGCCGGCCGGCTCCGCCTCGGCCCCGATTCCAGCGAAGACCCCCACGTCTCGCGCCTCCTCGAAGCGTTCGCCTACCTCAACGCCCGCACCCGCTTCAAGCTCGAAGACGACTTCCCCGAGATCACCGACGCCCTCCTCGGCGTGCTCTACCCGCACTACCTCCACCCCGTCCCGTCGATGGCCATCCTCCAGTTCGCCCTCGCCGCCGACCAGGCCGAGCTGACCGCCGGCTACAGCGTCCCCCCAGGCACCGCGGTCGAGACCGAGCCGATCCAGGGCGAGCCGTGCCGCTTCCGCACCTGCTACCCGGTCACGGTCTGGCCCATCGAGATGGAGTCGGCCAGGCTGTCCGGCCCGCCCTTCACCGCCCCCACCACCCCGCGCTCCGCCCAGGCGGTCGCCGTACTGCGCCTCTCCATGCGCTGCCGGGCCCCCGGCGTCTCCTTCGCCAATCTGCCGATCCCCGCGCTCCGCTTCTTCCTCAAGGGCCAGCCCCAGCACGCCTACGCCCTCTACGAGCTGATTTGCAACAACACCATCGAGGTCGCCCTGGCGGGGCCCGACCCGAAGGCCCCCGTCGTGGTGCTCGACAAGGACGTTTTGCGCCCCGTGGGCCTGGAGCTGGACGAGGGGCTGTTGCCCTACCCGGCGCGGTCGTTCCCCGGCTACCGGCTGCTGACGGAGTTTTTCGCGTTTCCCGAGAAGTTCCTGTTCCTCGACCTGGCCCTCCCCCCGCGCTCCCTCGCCCGGATGGGCAACCGGCTCGACGTCTATCTCTACCTCAACCGCTCCTCGGGCGATTTGGAGCAGAACCTCACGGCCGACACCTTCCGCCTCGGCTGTACGCCGATGGTCAACCTGTTCCGCCAGCGCGCCGAGCCGATCCCGCTGACCCATCGCGACCCCGAGGTGCGCGTGGTGCCCGACGTGCGCCGGCCCCTGGCCCTGGAGGTCTACAGCGTCGATCGCGTCACCGCCTCCACGGCCGACGGCGGCGCGGTCGAGTACCTGCCCTTCTATTCCACGCGCCACGGCGGGCGGGCCTTCTGGTCGGCGGCCCGGCGCCCGGCCGAGCGCCCCCACGGCCAGGTCGATGCGGGCACCGAGGTCTTCCTGTCGCTGGTCGATCTCGACTTCCAGCCGCTGGCCCCGTCCGACGGGGTGCTCGACGTGGAGACGACCTGTCTCAACCGCGACCTGCCGCACCGGCTCCCCTTCGGCGGCGATCAGCCGCGCCTCCAGTTGAGCGAGGGCGGGGCGCCCCTGGCCCCCCTGGCGTGCCTGACCCCGCCCACGCGGACGCGCCGGCCGCCCATGAAGCACGGGGCCCGCTGGCGACTTGTTTCGCACCTCGTGCTCAACCACCTGTCGTTGGAGGGCGGCGAGGGCCTGCGCGAGATCCTGGCGCTGTACGACTTCAACGACTCGGCCGAGACGCGCGCGATGATCGAGGGCGTGGTGCAGGTCAATAGCCGGCGCGTCGTCGGCCGGGTGCGCGGCGGCCGCGAGGGCGTCGGCTTCTGCAAGGGCGTCGAGGTTTCGCTCCAGCTCGACGAGGACCGCTTCACCGGCAGCGGCCTCTACCTGTTCGCCAGCGTCCTCGAGCGCTTCCTCGGGCTCTACTGCTCCATCAATTCCTTCTCGAAACTGGTCCTGACCACCACCCGACGCGAGGGAGAGCTGAAGCGATGGCCCCCCCGAGCGGGCACGAAAGTGCTCCTGTGAGCGAACGGCTCTTCCGCGAGCCGTTCCGCTTCGACTTCTTCCAGGCCGTCCGCCTGCTCGAACAGATCGAGCGGGCGCGTGGCGCGGGCGGCGCGCGCCGCTCCCCGGTCGGGCAGGACCGCGCCCCGGGGCAGGAGGTCGTCCGCTTCCGGGCGCTCCCCGCCCTGAGCTTCCCGGCCGGGGCCATCGGCCAATTGCGCCCCGCCACCGAAGGAGACGGGCCCGCTGAGATGGTGGTGACGTTCCTGGGGCTGACCGGCCCCTCCGGGGTGCTGCCCGCGCACTACACGACGCTCCTCCTCCAGAGGCTGCGCCTGCGCGACCACTCCCTTCGCGACTTCCTCGACCTCTTCAACCACCGGACGATCTCTCTCTTCTACCGGGCCTGGGAGAAGTACCGCTTCCCGCTCGGCTTCGAGCGGGCCCGCCTCGACGGCCCCCCGGGCGAGCCGGACCTGTTCGCGCAGTGCCTCTACGGCCTCGTCGGCCTGGGCACCGGCGGGCTGCGCGACCGGCTGCAGGCGCCGCCCGAGGCGTTCCTCTACTACAGCGGGCTCTTCGCCCACTTTCCCCGCTCGGCCATCGGCCTTCAGCAACTGCTGGCGGACCACTTCGAGTTTCCGGTCCGCGTGGAGCAGTTCGAGGGCCAGTGGCTCTACCTGGAGGAGGACGACCGCACGAGGCTGGGGCCAGACGGGCTGGGCCAAAACAACCAGCTCGGCCTCGACGTCGTGGTCGGCCAGCGCACCTGGGACGTGCAGAGCAAGGTGCGGTTGCGGCTGGGGCCGCTCACCTACGAACAGTTCCGGCGCCTGCTGCCGGGTGGCGTCGATCGCCCAGCCCTGGTGGAGATGGCGCGCAGCTACGTCGGGCCGGAGCTCGACTTCGACGCCCAACTCGTGCTGCTGCCGCTCGAGGTGCCGTGGTGCCAGCTCGGGCCCGACGAGGACGGCTTCCGCCTCGGTCAAAGCGCGTGGGTGCGGGCGCACGATTTCGACGAAGCCGTCGAGGATGCGACCTTCGCGGTGGAGGATGGGTGAAGTTCCCCGGATGCCGACCGCGACCGCCCTGGGAGTGCGCTGTCTCGGAAGGGCTGAGCCCCGGGTGCAGCCCTGCGGTGACCGCGTACTTCCCGGGAGCTCGTGGGCGGCACCCGGGGAGCACGATCCCGACCGGCACCACTCTCCCGGCCCAACCCGGGGAAAGGACCGCAGAGGGTGAACCGCTGCGCCCAACCCCGGCCCGGGAACGAGCAGCGCTCTCGAAAGCCTTATCGCACCCGGCCCTCTGCCCAGCAACTCGGCAGCCGGTGGGCGCTGGCCCATCTTCCCACCTCCCCGGGCCCGCCGAGCATGCCCCTTCCCGGACGACCGCCCCACCTTCCTCCGCCTCACGAAGTATTCACAATGTTTTTCCAAGCTGGGATTGTTATTCATAAAAAGAATAGTAGCATCACTCCATGCCACTCGAAACGCTCAAGATGTTCTGCGACCTTGCCGCCTCTCGCAACTTCTCGAAGACGGCGGAGTCCAACCGGGTCTCCCAGCCGACGGTGAGCCGGCTGATCCACCGGCTCGAGGCTCGTCTGGGAGGGCAACTGATCGACCGCTCCAAGCGGCCTCTTCAGTTGACCGCGCTGGGCCAGGCCTATTACGAGGGCTGCAAGGGGCTTCTGGAGCAATACGTGGAACTGGAGGCGGCGCTTCGCCGTGGCCCCGCGGAGGTGGCCCTCACGGTCCGGGTGGCCGCCATCTATTCCGTCGGCCTCTGGGACATGGGCCGGTACGTGACCCGCTTCGAGGAGGAAAACCCCCATGCAAAGGTCCACATTGACTACCTCCACCCCGACCAGGTTTACGAACGGGCCCTCGACGGCACCGCCGACCTCGGGCTGGTCTCCTTCCCCCGCCGTTGCAAGGAACTGACCGTCTTGCCGTGGCGCGAAGAGGAAATGGTCGTCGCCTGCGCGCCTGGGCACCCGCTCGCGGGCTTGCCTGCCGTTCCGCCGGCTCGCCTGGACGGGGAGAAGTACGTGGCGTTCGAGAAGACGTTGAGCATCCGCCGCGAGGTGGATCGGTTTCTCCGCGAACACGGGGTGTCGGTAAACGTGGTGCTCGAGTTCGACAACATCGAGAACATCAAAAAAGGCATCGAGATCGGGGCGGGCCTGGCCCTGCTCCCCGAGCCGATGATCCGCAAAGAGAAGGCGGCAGGCACGCTGGTGGCCCCCATTCTGGAAGGGTGCCACCTGATGCGCCCGCTCGGCATCATCCACCGCCGGCAACACCGGCTCGGCGCTGCCACCAAGGGCTTCATCGCCATGCTGCGCGCTCACGACTCCGGCCCGCGCTTGAATGGCGAGGCGCCCCGCCCCCAAAAGCCCCGCCGGCGCCCGGGCGAGCCCAAGGCGCGCGCAATCAACCCCCACGTTGAGAGGACGGGAACATGAGCCGGACCGAGCCGCCCCTCAAGCAAGGGCTGTACGACCCCCTTTTCGAGCACGACAGCTGCGGCGTCGGGTTCGTCGTCGACTTCAAGGGGCGGAAGTCGCACGCCATCGTCCGGCAGGCGATCGAGGTCCTCGTCAACCTCGAGCACCGCGGAGCGTGTGGCTGCGAGAAGAACACCGGCGACGGGGCCGGCATCATCGTCCAGATGCCACATCGGTTCCTCGCCAAAGAGTGCGCGGCCCTGAACGTCGCGCTGCCCGGCCCGGGGGAGTACGGGGTCGGCATGGTCTTCCTGCCGACCGACCCGGGCGACCGGCGCGACTGCGAGGAGCTCTTCGAGCGGATCGTTCGCGAGGAGGGGCAGGCCTTCCTCGGGTGGCGCACCGTGCCGACCGACAACAGCTCGATCGGCCCCACCGCGCGCGCCTCCGAACCGGTCATGCGGCAGATCTTCATCGGCAGGCCGGCTTCCTGCCTCCGCGGCCTCGGGGAAGACGACCTGGCGTTCGAGCGCAAGCTGTACGTCGTGCGCCGGCGCGTCACCCACGCGGTGCGCGCGTCCGGCCTGCCGCAGCGCGGAATGTTCTACGTCCCGAGCCTGTCGTACAAGACCCTGATCTACAAGGGCATGCTCAACTCGCCCCAACTCGGGCCCTACTTCCCGGACCTTTTGGACGAGGAGTTCGAGTCGGCCCTGGCGCTGGTCCACTCGCGATTCAGCACCAACACGTTTCCCACCTGGGCGCGGGCCCATCCCTACCGCTACGTCTGCCACAACGGCGAGATCAACACCCTCCGCGGCAACGTCAACTGGATGCGCGCCCGCGAAAAGATGTTCCGCTCGGACCTGTTCGGCGACGACCTCAAGAAGGTGCTGCCGATCATCGACGAGAGCGGCAGCGACTCGGGCATGTTCGACAACGCCCTCGAACTGCTCGTCCTCGCCGGCCGCTCGTTGCCCCACGCCGTCATGATGATGATCCCCGAGCCTTGGAGCGGCGACAGCAGCATGAGCCCCGCCAAGAAGGCCTTCTACGAGTTTCACTCGTGCCTGATGGAGCCCTGGGACGGGCCCGCCTCCATCGCCTTCACCGACGGCAACTGCATCGGCGCCGTCCTCGACCGCAACGGCCTGCGCCCCTCGCGCTACTACGTCACCAAGGACGACCTCGTCATCATGGCCTCGGAGGCCGGCGTCCTCGACGTGCCCCCCGAGCGCGTCCTCCTCAAGGGCCGGCTCCAGCCGGGGCGCATGTTCCTCGTCGATCTCCAGCAGCGCCGCATCATCGTGGACGACGAACTCAAGGATGGGATCGCCGCCGCCCACCCCTACGCCGACTGGCTGCGCGACAACCTCGTCTCCCTCGACCAACTTCCCCCCGGGCCCATTGTTCACGAGCCGGATCACGACAACGTCCTGCTCCGCCAGCGCGCCTTCGGCTACACCACCGAAGACCTCAAGCTGTTGCTGGCGCCGATGGCGCTCGACGGCAACGAGGCGATCGGGTCGATGGGCAACGACGCCGCCCTGGCGGTCCTCTCCGACAGGCCCCAGTTGCTGTACGGCTATTTCAAACAACTCTTCGCGCAGGTGACCAACCCCCCGGTGGACTGCATCCGCGAAGAGATCATCATGTCGATGGAGACCACCATCGGCTCCGAGTACAACCTGCTCGAGCCCACGCCGCGCTCGGCCCGGCAGATCAAGCTGCCCTCGCCCATCCTCAAGAACGAGGAGCTGGAGCAGCTGCGCCGGCTCGACGGTCTGGGGCCGCACCAGTTCAAATCGATCACCCTGGCGACGCTCTATCCCGTCAAGGAGGGCGTCGCCGGCCTCGAGTGGGCCCTCGGCGACCTGTTCCGCCGGGCCAGCGAGGCGGTGGCGGACGACCACGACTTCATCATCCTCTCCGACCGCGGGCCGACCCCCAACTTCGCCCCGATCCCGGCCCTCCTCGCCGTCGCCGGCGTGCATCATCACCTGATCCGCGAGGGAACGCGCACCAAGGTCGGGCTGGTGCTGGAGAGCGGCGAGCCGCGCGAGGTGCATCACTTCGCCCTGCTGATCGGCTACGGCGCGGGGGCGATCAACCCCTTCCTCGCCTTCGAGACGCTCGACGACATGATCCGCCAGGGGATGCTGCGCAACGTCGATCACAAGAAGGCCGTCGGCAACTACGTCAAGGCGGTCGGCAAGGGCGTCATGAAGGTGATGTCCAAGATGGGCATTTCCACCGCCCAGAGCTACTGCGGGGCCCAGATCTTCGAGGCCGTCGGCCTGAACGAGGACGTGATCGACCGCTACTTCGCGCGGACCTCGTCGCGGCTCTCGGGCGTCGGGCTCGACGGCATCGCCGCCGAGGCGACCGCCCGGCACCGGCAGGCGTTCCCCGAGCGCCCGCTCAACGGCCACGTGCTCGAAGTAGGCGGACAGTATCAGTACCGCCGCGAGGGCGAGTACCACCTGTTCAACCCCGAGACGATCCACAAGCTCCAGTACGCCTGCCGCACCGGCAACTACCAGGCGTTCAAGGAGTACAGCGCCCTCGTCGATAACCAGGCCAAGCGGCTCTGCACCCTGCGCGGGCTGTTCGCCCTCAAGCTCGCCGCCCAGCCGGTCCCGATCGACGAAGTGGAATCGGTCGAGGCGATAACGCGGCGCTTCAAGTCCGGCGCCATGTCGTACGGCTCGATCAGCCAGGAGGCGCACGAGACGCTGGCCATCGCCATGAACCGCATCGGCGGGAAGAGCAACACCGGCGAGGGCGGGGAGGACCCGGCGCGCTACGCCTGGACCAACGAGCGCGGCGACTCGAAGAACAGCGCCATCAAGCAGGTGGCCTCGGGGCGCTTTGGCGTGACGAGCGACTATCTGATCAGCGCCAAGGAGATCCAGATCAAGATGGCCCAGGGGGCCAAACCGGGCGAGGGGGGTCAGCTCCCCGGCAGCAAGGTTTATCCGTGGATCGCGAAGGTGCGCTATTCGACGCCCGGCGTGGGGCTGATCTCCCCGCCGCCGCACCACGACATCTACAGCATCGAGGACCTCGCCGAGCTGATTCACGACCTGAAGAACGCCAACCCGCAGGCGCGCATCAGCGTGAAGCTCGTGGCGGAGGTCGGCGTGGGCACCATCGCCGCGGGCGTGTCCAAGGCCCACGCGGACGTGGTGCTCATCAGCGGCCACGACGGCGGGACCGGCGCCTCGCCCCAGACGAGCATCAAACACGCGGGCGCCCCGTGGGAGCTGGGCCTGGCCGAGACGCAGCAGACGCTGCTGCTCAACGACCTTCGCAGCCGCATCGTCGTCGAGGTGGACGGCCAGTTGAAGACCGGCCGCGACGTGGTCATCGGCGCGCTGCTCGGGGCCGAGGAGTTCGGCTTCGCCACCGCGCCCCTGGTGGCGCTGGGCTGCGTGATGATGCGCGTCTGCCACCTCAACACCTGCCCGGTCGGCGTGGCGACGCAGGACCCCGAGCTCCGCAAGAAGTTCACGGGAGATCCCGAACACGCCGCCAACTTCATGCGCTTCGTGGCCCGGGAGGTTCGCGAGATCATGGCCCAGCTGGGCTATCGCACCTTCGAGGAGATGATCGGCCACAGCGAGCGGCTGGAGGTGAAGGAGGCCGTCGATCACTACAAGGCGCGCGGCCTCGACTTCTCGCCCATCTTCCACCAGCCGCGCGTGGCGCCGACCGTCGGGCGCTACTGCTCCCAGGCCCAGGACCACGGCCTGGACGCCGCCCTCGACCGCACCACGCTGATCCCCCTGTGCCAACCCGCCCTGGAGAAGGGCGAGCTCGTAACGGCGACCTTGCCGATCCGCAACATCAACCGCGTCGTCGGCACGATGCTCGGCAGCGAGCTGACGCGCCGCTACGGGGCGGCCGGGCTGCCCGACGACACGATCCGCCTGAAGTTCGAGGGCTCGGCGGGGCAGAGCTTCGGCGCATTCGTGCCGCGGGGCATCACGCTCGAGCTGGAGGGCGACGCCAACGACTACGTCGGCAAGGGGCTCTCGGGGGGGAAGATCATCGTGTACCCCCCGGCCGCCTCGACGTTCCGGGCGATCGACAACGTCATCATCGGGAACGTGGCACTGTATGGGGCAACGAGCGGGGAGGCCTACGTCCGCGGCATGGCGGGCGAGCGCTTCGCCGTCCGCAACAGCGGAGCGAACGCCGTCGTCCTGGCGGTGGGGGACCACGGCTGCGAGTACATGACGGGCGGCCGGGTGGTCGTGCTGGGGCCGACGGGCAAGAACTTCGCCGCCGGCATGTCGGGTGGGATCGCCTACGTCTACGACGAGGACCGCACGTTCGCGCGGAACTGCAACCGCGAGATGGTGGGGCTCTACGCGCTGGAGGACGAGGAGGACGTGGCCGAGGTGAAATCTCTCCTGCAGGCGTTCTACGACCACACCGGCAGCGACCGGCCGTTGCGGATGCTCCAGCGCTGGGACGAGTACCGCCCGCTGTTCGTGAAGGTCTACCCCAACGACTACCGGCGCGTTCTGGAGACGCAGAAGCGCTACAAGAGCCAGGGCCTGTCGGACGGCGAGGCGGTGATGGCGGCGTTCGAGGAGAACGCGCACGACCTGGCGCGGGCGGGCGGGAAGTGACGTTCCGTTGAGGCCAGCTACAGGAAAGGGCATGCTTGTAGGACGGCTCGGGAGAGCCGTCCTACAGTGGGCTGAACGGGCTCGAAGAGGGCTGAGCGATGGGCAAGCCGACCGGTTTCATGGAGTTCCCGCGGGAGTTGCCGCTGGTCCGCGCCCCCGCCGAGCGCGTCGCTTCGTGGGAGGAGTTCCACGGCCACGGCGACGACGCGCTGCTGGCCAACCAGGGCGCCCGCTGCATGGACTGCGGCGTGCCGTTCTGCCACACCGGTACGCTCATCGAGGGCATGGCGTCGGGCTGTCCGATCAACAACCTCATTCCGGAGTGGAACGACCTCGTTTACCGGGGGCTGTGGAGAGAGGCGCTGGAGCGGCTGCACAAGACCAACAACTTCCCCGAGTTCACCGGGCGAGTCTGCCCCGCCCCGTGCGAGGGCTCGTGCGTCCTGGGCATCAGCGAGCCCCCCGTCACCATCAAGAACATCGAACAGGCCATCATCGACCGCGGGTTCGACGAGGGCTGGGTAGTCCCCCAGCCGCCGCTGGTGCGCACCGGCAAGAAGGTGGCGGTGGTGGGCTCGGGCCCGGCGGGCCTGGCGTGCGCGGCCCAGCTCAACCGAGCGGGGCACTTCGTCACGGTCTTCGAGCGGGCCGACCGGGTGGGCGGGCTGCTGACGTACGGCATCCCCAACATGAAGCTCGACAAGCGGATCGTCCAGCGCCGCGTGGACCTGCTGGCCGCCGAGGGCATCGCCTTCCTCACCAACTGCGAGGTGGGCAAGGACTATCCGGCGGCGAAGTTGCGCTCCGAGCACGACGCCGTCGTCCTGTGCGGTGGAGCGACGCGGCCCAACGACTTCTTCGCTCGCACCGAGGGCCGGGAGCTTCACGGCATCCACTTCGCGATGGAGTTTTTGCACGCCAACACCAAGAGCCTGCTCGACAGCAACCACGCCGACGGGCGCTATATCTCGGCGAAGGGAAAAGACGTGGTGGTCCTCGGGGGCGGGGACACGGGGACGGATTGCGTCGGCACGGCGCTGCGGCACGGCTGCAAGAGCATCCTCCAGCTCGAGATCGTCCCACTGCCGCCGCTGTCGAGGGCGCCGGACAACCCCTGGCCGCAGTGGCCCAAGGTCTACCGCCTCGACTACGGCCAGGAGGAGGCGAGCGCGCTGTTCGGGGCCGACCCGCGCCGCTACGCCGTGCAGACGACCCGGTTTGGGGGGGATGAGAGGGGTTGGGTGCGGGAGCTTCACACGACCCGCGTCGAGTGGGTCAAGGACAACGGGCGAGCGCTGGCGCGGGCCATCCCGGGGACGGAACAGGTCTTCCCCGCGCAGTTGGTGCTGTTCGCCCTGGGCTTCGGCGGGCCGGAAAGCCCGGTGCTCGACCAGTTAGGCGTGGAGAAGGACGGGCGGAGCAACGCGAAGGCGGAGCACGGGAAGTACGCCACGAACGTGCCGGGCGTGTTCGCGGCGGGGGACATGAGGCGGGGGCAGAGCTTGATCGTGTGGGCGATCAACGAGGGGCGCGGGGCGGCGCGGGAGTGCGATCGGTATTTGATGGGGGCGAGCGATCTGCCTTGAGCGCCCTCTCGGCGGGCGAGATCAGGCGGCGGCAAAGCCCACCGGAGGCCAACAGACAATCGGTTGGCTGTAGCCCCGCGGTTAGGCGTCGGGCATAACCTCGATGTAGGAATCCTTCTTCAGGACGCGAATGGCTTTCTCTTTCGTCAGCGGATTCGCTTCGCTCCCTTTGGCTTGGAAAGACATCAAGGCCCCGAGCGCGCTCCGACAGGGAAGCCCAGGCGCTCATCGCCCAGGAGCGCATTGGCCTTGACCCTTGCCCACCCGAAAACGACAAGCGCTGGTCGGCCACCACCGTCGATCTGACGCTCGATGCTGAAATCACCTCCTGGGAGCCCCTCGGTAACGGCGGTGCCGAGACGACCATCAAGCCAGCCAGCAAGAACTTCAACGTCGATCGGATCATCGCCGAACACGCCAAGCCGAATAACTGCTCCGGCGGTTACCTGCTCGAGCCCGGCAAACTTGTGCTTGGCTGGACCGTGGAGCGGCTTTGCCTACCGTATCGCTCTCGCGTCGCAGCCCGCGTCGAAGGGAAGAGCAGCCTCGCGCGCATCGGGCTGGGCGTCCACGTCACGGCGCCGGTGATTCACCCGGGCTTTGGCGACGGCAAGCCCAGAGCAAGGCGGCGCGGTTCGCCCATCCGGCTGGAGATCTGGAACGTCGGCCCGCTGAGGATCGAGTTGCGCAAGGGCATGGCGATCTGTCAGCTCCTCTTCGAGGAAGTTCACGGTACGCCATTACAGGGGCAGGCAGGACAATTTCAGGCCCAGGGCCCGGCCACAGCCCCCCGCCGAAGAGCTCGCTCCGGTTGATCTTGCTTCGCTTGACGCAACCCTGGCCTTGGAGCTGGGTCGGCGGGTAGCCTTGAACTTGTACTTGGTTGACCTGCCGACGAATCGATGAAGGGGGCCCCCGATGAGCGACCGGCCCAGGCCACCCGACACCGACACCGCCCACAAACTGGAAGCGCAGCGCCGTGCCCTGCGGGAAGAGATGCGCGAGGCCGTGGCCACCTTCATGGCGATCGTGAAGGGGGGAGCAACTCCCACCGAAGCCATCGATTTGGCCCCGGCGCCAGGCGAAACGCGCAGGCCCCGAAGGTGGCGTCGGGGCCTGCATCATTTCCCGTCCCGGCAACTTCCCCCATGCCCTTCCGCCCGTCCCACAGGGTTGGAATGCCCCACCTCGTCCGCACGCTCCGCACCGCCTGCCCGTTGCGCCCGACCTTCGCCGCAACGTTCTCGTCCGCCGAGCGCCGCCCAGCGCGGCCTAGCGGAACCGGGCGAGGCACTTCGTCACCGTCTTCGAGCGGGCCGACCGGGTCGGCGGGCTGCTCGCGGACGACGTCTCCAACTTTGAGGCTCGAGGCGCGGCCCCTCCTCGAAGGGCGCAGCGCGGACCTATCGGTGGTCCGTCAACATGCCGGCGTGTTGCTTGCAAACGGCGTTGCCAGAGCGGCCGCGCAAGAACGCGCGGCCGAGCAGTTCGAGGAGAGCGGATGGGCGCCTGTCCGGGAAATCCCCTCCAGGGGTGTCAACCCCTGGAGGGAACGACGCGATCATCCCCAGCCCAGCCCCGAAGGGGCGGCATTCAATAGCAAGGGGCGTTAGCCCCTGGAACGAAAACCCCCGGCGCTCTCAGCCTCACTCGGCGGAGAAGCCGGCGAGGAAGTCGTCGAACGCCTTCTGCTGGGTGTGCTCGACGCCCTGGAGCCTCTTGACGTCGGCCTGATACTTCTCGATCTGCGTCTCCTGCTGCTCGAACTTGACCAGGTAACGCTTGTACGGCGGTGAGTTCATCGGCACCTCCCGAATGTTCGCCCGCAACCGCGCCTGGTCCGTCGTGATGACGTTCAACTGCCGCTGCAGTTCCTGGATCTCGCGCGTCGTCTTCGCCGTCGCGTTGCGCAGGTCCATCGCCTTCTGCAGGCCCGCCTTGACGGCCTGGCTGGCGCTGGGCTGGGACATGAAGAAGCGGATGCCGCCGTCGTCCCGCGAGTTGATGGAGATCGTCTCGCCGAACGTCCTCTCCTCCGTCACCGTCAGAGCCTTGGTCTCGCCGGCGGGCACCTTGAGCTCGAAGCGGTAGACGTCGCTGGCGGTCTCCACCGGCTTGGCCGTCTCGATCAGGGCGAAGGCGTTGTTCACCGGGTGCTCGACGAGGACGGTGCGGGTGGCGTCGTTGCGGTTCTTCAGCGTGTAGGTCTTGCCCTGCCGCTGCTTGTTCGTCGTGTGCACCACCCCGCGGACCACGCGCACGTGGGTGATGCGACCCGAGTTGTTGGCCGGCACGGGGTTGACCTCCGTGCCGAGGTCCACCGCGTAGGAGAGGAGGCGTTCCTCGTTGGGCTGCAAGTCGAGGATGCGGGCGTCGCCGGCGTAGTTGGAGCCCTCGAAGACGGTGATGGGCCCCTGCATCAGGTGCAGCCCGCTGGTGTTCTTGAAGCGCAGGCCCAGCAGGGGGAACTTGGCCTGGGTGCGTTCGTTGTAGATGCTCACCCGCGTGCCCTGCACGTCCTTCCCCACGATCGGCAAGAGTGCCGACTTCTGCCGAGGCAGGCTCACCGGCTTGTCGATCGCGTACTGGAAGAAGTCCCCCAACTTCGCCGCCGTCGCCGCGCTCCCAACGCTCCCACCGAGGTTCAG
>JBBSEZ010000231.1:0-15538 GCA_038239195.1 Gemmatales bacterium | reverse complement strand
GACGACGGCCCCCGCCGCGCTGGTCAAGGCGCCGACGAGGGCGGCCGCCAGCCCGAACAGCACGATCGAGCCCGCGCCGATGCGGACGGTCGGGACCAGCGGAGACGGTTCGTTCGGGGCACTCACGATGCGCTCCGGGTAAGAGAAGTTGGTCAACAACTCGATTCGCCGCTCACGGCAACGGCAGGTCGCGAAACTCGAACGGCAGCTCCGTGCGCCGCCTCTCGAAATGGACGAGCGCCAGCTTCAGGCCCGCTGTCGCCTCCCCCGTCTCGAACTGCAAGCTGCCGGCCCACACCGTCCGACCGGCCGGCGGGTTGAGCGCCAGGCCCGCCCACGGCAGCGCCCCCGGCAAGCCACCGCCCGGCGGCCCGCCCGCCAACAGCAGCCCTTCCGGGCCCCAGGCCGGCCTCGATCCCGTGCGAAAGAGCCCTCCTTCGAAGTAGGGCCGCCGGCGCCGCCCTTGCACGACCAGCTCGAACACGTGGCGCTCGCGGTCGAAGGGAACGGCCGCGCTCGAGGTCAGCTCCACCCCGACCGTCAGCCAGCGGCCCCTACGCGAGACGTGCGTCAGGCGAAGTTGGCTGCCGTCGGACAGCAGGAAGCGCTTGCCCGAGGCGCGCACCGGGCCCGGCACCACCACGAGGTCTTGTCGGCGGACCAGCACTTCGACCGGCAGCACGCCTTTGAGAGACTTCAGCGATCCGCCTCGCCCGGCCGGCGCCGTCAGGACGACGAGTCGCGTCTGGCCGGGTCAGTCGCCCCTCCACCGCGCAAACGCGGGAGGCGTGGGCCGTGCGGTCAGCGCGGCGCCCTTGTCGTCGCGCGCTTCGAGCGCCCTCGGCGAAGAGATCGCCAGAACGTCCGTGCCGGGCTCGGCCAGCAGGGCCACGCTCAACGACAGCGATTCCTGCGGCACGGCCCCGGGCCCCAGCGTCAGGCCGCGCGAATAGGACCAACTCTGCGCCTCGAGCCGGAACGGCCCGGCGTAGGACACCGCCCCCGGCTGCGGCAACTTGCCCGCGCGGAGCACGCGCCCCCCCGGGCTCGCAGTGTATACCAGGCCCGCCGAGCGACAAAACCGATCCAGCGCCTCCCACGCCGGCACGCCGTCCAGTTCGAGGCTCACCGGCCTGGGAGGCGTCGCGCCAGGGCCGGTCGGCGGAGCGTACTGCACCGGCAGCGCCGACTGCTTGCGCAGCGCGGCGAGGGCCTCCGCCACCGGCGCGTTCTTCAACTTCAAGCGCACGCGGCGCGGCTCGACCGCCTCGGCCACCTCGATGCGCTCCCTCACCGCGCGAATGCGCGGGCGCCGTTCGGCGCTGGCCGCGCGCTGCCCTGGCCAGGGCCGGCAGTGCCGCGGGCCCCGCCGACTCCAGGCCGCGCGCCGCCCCCTCGTGGCCGGCCCCGCTCAGTTCGTCGATCCACTGCGCGATCTGGGCGGGCGGGACGATGCGCCGAGGCCCGGCCGGTAAGCGGACGACCGGCAGCACGCGCTCGGCGCCCCCGTAGTCGATCGTCGCGCGTGGCGGGACGACAGCCCCAGCGGCGGGCGCGGCGAGGTAGGGCTTCGCTTTCCAGTCGAGGCCGAGCGGCGCCAGTTGTGCGCGGATGGCGCGCAAGTCCCAGACGTGCAGCGCCTGATGATCCATGCCGGCGAAGGCAAGCTGGCTGCCGTCGGGGCTGAACACCAGCACGTTGGTCGCTCCCGTGGTAACTCGGTCCTGGTCGGGCGCGGCGAGCCGCGCCAGTTCCGCGCCCGTCGCCGCCTCCACGAGCCGAATCGCGCCGTGCCCGGTCTCCAGCGCCACGATCGAGCCGTCGGGCGAGAAGCCGCCGCCGTAGAAGAACATCCCCCCAGCGAAGCGCCGGCTTTCCAGGTGCCCACCTCCCACAAGCGCGCGCTGTTGCCGCCGGTCGCCAGCCATTTCCCGTCGGGGCTGAAGGCGACGTAACACGCCGCGCTCGCCGGGATCGCCTTGACGAGCGCCCCGGTGAGCGCGTCCCACACGTGGGCGCCGCCTTCCCCGTGGCAGCCCGTGGCAACGTAACGGCCATCGACGCTGACCGCGATCGCGCGCACGTTGTTGAGCCCCTGGATCAGGACGGGCCGCCCCGGCCTCGCGGCGTGGTGGGCCCGCACTTGCGTAAACGCGGCGAGGGCCACCACGCGCCCGTCCGCACTGAGGTCGAAGGGACCATCGGCCCCGGCGCCGTCGAGCACCTCGTCCAGTGAAACGCGCAGGCCGGCTGGCCCCTCCTGAAAGCGCCAGCGCGAGAGCCCGCTCAGCGTGTAAGCGAGCAGGGCCCCTGTGGCGCGGTCGAAGTGCACCGAGGAAGTCGAGCCCAGCGTCAGAAAGCCAACTTCCTCCCCGCTCGCGAGGTGCCACAGTCCGACGCCCGCGGTGGTCCCCGCCGCGAGCCACTTCCCATTCGGGCTGATGGCCAGGCTGCGGTAGCCCGTCGGCCCCGCCTGAGGGCGGCGCAGCAGAGTGCGATACTCGCGCCCGGGGACGACCTCCCAGACGCGCACGCGCTGGTTCACGCGCTCCTCCGCCCACACGCGGCCGTCTGCCGTGGCGCGCGAGAACGCCACGTAGGGGGCGGGCATGCTCAGCAGGTGCCGGCCGGTGCGCGGGTGCCAGAGCTTGATGCCCCCCGCCCAGAGCTCGGTGCAGGCCAGGACGTCGCCCGTCCGCCCCACCTCGAACGCCAGGTGGCCGCTGACGATGGTGTCGATCCACTGCAGCTGCCGGCCCGTCGTCGCGTCGTAGCGGTAAATCCCCCGCCCGCCGAACATAGTGACGAGCAGCGAATCGCCTTCGGAGGACCACGCCAGCCGCGCGATGCTTCCGGTGAAGGGGACGTTGGCCCCCCAGGCGCCCTTCTCCCAATCGAGCACGTGGATGGACCCGGCGCCGGTGACGGCGAGGTGCGTACCGCGCGGGTGCAGGGCCCACGGGCCGTTGATCGGCAGCCCGCGAAGCTGCCGCAGGCGCCGGCCGGTCGGCAGTTCGTAGAGGCTGGTGACGCCCCCGGCGATCCGCACCACGAGCCGCCGGCTGTCGGCGCTGAAGTGCAAGTCCTCGATCGCGGGCCCGTCAAGACGCCGGATCGGTCGATCGCGGCCCAGCTTCCACAGCCCCGCCCGCCCGGCGCCCCAGTCCGCCAGGAGGAAGGCGCCGTCCGGGCTGGCGACGGCGCGGACGGCAGGCCGGGCCGGGCCGCGCAGGTGAGCGATCTCGGCGCCGCCGGCCAGACGGCGCACGCGCACGGCCCCCTTGTCGTCCCAGAAGATCATCAGTTTACGCTCGTCGTCGAAGCCCATCCCCCGGGCCCCCGGCGGAACGTTCCACTCCTCGGCCACGTGGACGTCGGGCAGGGCGAGGCAGGCGATGGCCTCGTCGCGCAGTCGAGGGCCCAACCGAATTTTGACCGCCTCGGCAAGCGCCGCGAGGCTATCGAAGCGCTGGCCGGGGCGCTGGCTGAATCGCCCCGCCCGGGCGCGGTCGAGGTGCGACTGCCACAGTTTCTCGGTCTTGTCGCGCTCGGCCTGCTGCGTTTTGGCGAGTTGATCGGTGAGCTGCGACTCCGCGCCTTCGGCGCGCCCCTGCTGCGCGCGGGCCTCCGCTTCGCTGTTCTGGGCGAGGTCGCGCTCGCGACCCAGCCAGAGCGCCGCCACCGAGGCGCCCGCGGCGAGGGCCAGCAGCAACACCGCCACGCTCGCGGTCATGGCCGCCACGACCGGGTTGCGCCGGCACAGCCGCCAGCCCCGCTCCAGTCGGCCCACCGGCCGCGCCGCGATCGGACGGTCGGCGAGGAAGTTGGCAAGGTCGTCGGCCAGGTCGGTGGCGCTGGCGTAGCGGCGCTCCGGGCCCTTGTGGAGACATTTGAGGACAATGGTCTCCAGATCGCGCGGGCAAGACGGCTGAGGCCTGCGCACCGGCACCGGCTCTTGCGAGGTGACCTGAAGCACCGTGTCGAGCGCCGTGGGGCCCTGGAAGGGGGGCCGGCCGGTGAGGCACTCGTAGAGGATGGCGCCCAGCGCGTAGACGTCGGCCGCCGGGCCGACGTCCTTTTTGCCTTGCGCTTGCTCGGGTGCCATGTACGAGGGGGTGCCGACGATGGCCCCGGTCTGCGTGAGATGACTGGTGCCCTCCTGGCGCTTGGCGAGCCCGAAGTCGGCGATCTTGGGGGCCAACTCATTGAGCCGCCGAGCTCCGTTCGGCGCGTCGGCGCGCGGCGTTGCGCCGTCCCGCGCCGAGCCGAGCTCGGCGGCTAAATCGGCGAGCATGACGTTGCCCGGCTTCAGGTCGCGGTGGATGACGCCCTTCTCGTGCGCGCAGGCCATCGCCCGCGCCAGCGCTTCGAGGAGCTGGGCCGAGCCGCGCGGCTGCTGCGGTTTCCCGCCCAGGTGCTGGGCGAGGGTGCCGCCCTCGACGTACTCCATCGCGAAGAACGGCAAGCCGTCCTGCTGGCCGACCTCGAATATCTGCACGATGTTCGGGTGCTGTAGCTGCCCGACAGCCTCGGCCTCGGCGCGGAAGCGCGCCAGTTCGCCCGGCGAGGCGTGCCCGCCTGCCAGGATCATCTTCAAGGCGACGATGCGGTTGAGGCTGAGCTGGCGCGCCTTGTACACCACGCCCATGGCGCCGCGGCCCACCTCGTCCAACACCTCGTAGCCCGGCACGCACACCGGCCTCGACGAGAGCGGCGGGACGCTCTCCGGCGCCAGGCTCACCCCTAAATCGGCGCCCACGGTGCGGTCGCTGGGCAGGGCCTCCGTTGGAGGGCCGTTCGTGAAGTTCCCCTCGGTGTTCGAGATGGACATCGCCTCGCCCTCGCGTGCTACTTCCCGCTTCGTTCGTGGCGCAGCCGCAGCGCCTTCAATCCCCGCCCGTGCGGCCCGGTCAGGTGCGCCGGATAGCCCTCGTCGCTGCCGCGCGCCGCGAACCACAGGATGCGGTTGAGCGCCTCCTCGTCGGCGCGGTCCGGCCCCGACCAGTCCAGAGCGGCGCTCTTCTCCGCCCAGAAGAGGGCCCGGCCTTTCAGCGCCTTCTTCGGCGCGTTGAGCCGGTCGAGCGGCACGTTGGCCGGCAGTGCTTTGTACGGTTTCAGGTCCGGCTTGTCCGTGAAACAGGCCGTCATGAGCGGGGCGGCCGCCACGCCCTGGTTCATCGGCGGGCAGCCGAGGATGCGCAGCATCGTGTGCAGCACCGCCGTCTGGTTGTAGGGCTGTCTCACCGTCCCGCCCTTCGCGTAGGGGCTGATGACCAGGCAAGGCGAGCGGTGGCCATCGACGTGGTCGAAGCCGTTCTGCGGGTCGTCCTCGATGACGAAGATACACGTTTTGGGCCAGAACCGGCTGCGCGAGAGGCCCTCGACGACAAGCCCCAGCGCGAGGTCGTTGTCGGCCACGTGCGCCTCGGGCGTCGGCATGCCTGGCGAAGTGCCCGAGGTGTGGTCCTGCGGCAAGACGAGGACGACGAAGTTGGGCAAGGTGCCCTTCTTCTCGAAGCCGCGCAGCTCGCGCAGGAACGCGTCGGCACGCAGCACGTCGGGCACCTTCATGTTCCAGCCGGGATAGTCCGGGCAGGTGTAGCGCCGCAGCGGCTCGATGCCGATCTTCTGAGTAAAGCGCAGCTTCCCCGTCTTCTTCTGGTAGTCGTCGTAGACGTCCTTGAAGGTCGCCTTGGCCGGCACCAGCTCGGCGTCGTCGAGCTCGCCGTAGTTGCGGAACGATAGCCCGTGCAGGAGAACGTGGTCCCACACGAAGCCCGTCGCGGAGTACGACAGCGGGTCGTCGCCAAAGGTGTAGGAGCGCGTGAACCCGCCGAAGGAGCGCTCGAGGTATCCCGTCACGTGGCCCTCGGTGGCCCAGGCATGCCCGTCGGCCGAGACGACGCCGTTGCAGTAGAAGTTGTCCAGGAGCCCGAACCGGCGCGCCAGGGCATGATGATTGGGAGTGACCTTCTCGCCGAAAATGCAGAGCTTCGGCTCGCCCTTGCCCTCCTTGACGTCGCCGAAGACCTGGTCGTAGGTCCGATTCTCCTTGATGACGTAGACCACGTGCTCGAAGACCGACGGCTCCCCGAGGCGCGCCGGCACCGGCACGGCCTTCTTCCCGCTCCGCCCCTTCTCCCAGGCGCGCAACATCTGCGGCACGCGGGCGTCGGTGCGCACCTGTTCCGTGTAGCGCGCCAGTTGCGCAGGCGCGGGCCGCTTCACTTTCGAGACGACGCCCAGAAACGCGAAGACCGACCAGCCCTTGTTGCCGGGCGCCCCGGCCCGCGAGCCGAGGCCCTTGATGTTGGCCACGAACAGTTCGTCGCCGTAGAGCGCCACCGCCCCCGGGCACCACGCCGCCGGCACGAAGCCAGCCACGCGCGGGCGCCCCTTCGCCGGGAGATCGACCACGGCGACGGCGTTGTTCCCGCCGTTGGCGACGTAGAGCGTGCGCCCGTCGGCGGAGACGGCCAGCGCCTCGCACGTGCTGCCGAACGGCAGGGAAGCGTCGGGGCGCACCGACACGCTGTCCAGTTCCTTCATGGTGCCGGCGTCGAGGACGGTGACGGTGTCGGAGTTGCCGTTGGCGACGAAGAGGCGATTGCTGGCCCGGTGGAGGGCGAGGCCGGCGGGGTGCAGGCCGGTGGCGACCTCGATCGCCTGCTTGCCCGCGGCCAGATCGACCTTGCCGACGGTCCCGCTCTTCGCCACGCCCCGCTCGTCGATCAGCGCCGGCGTGCCGGACGAGGGCGCCGTCTTCTCGCCCTTCTTCGGATGGCGCCCGCCCCAGTTGGAGACGTACGCGAACTTGCCGTCGCTCGACACGAGCACGCCGTAGGGCGCCACGCTAACGGGGAGCTGGCGCACCAGCTTGCCGGCCTTGCGATCCACGACGCCGAGGGAGTTGTTGCGCGACAGGCAGACGTAGACCGTTTTCTCGTCGGGCGACAGGGCGATGCCTGCCGCGTGGGCAGCGCCCTTGCCGCCGGGCCCGGGCAGGGCGATGGCACGCGACCACTCCACCTTGCCGTCGGCGCCGACGCTCGCCTCGTGAAGGTGGTTGTGGGCGGTGCTCAAATAGAGCGTTTTGCCATCGCCCGTGACGGCGATGCCGGTCATCGACCCGCCCGTCTTGCCGGGGAAGCGCAGCTCCTGCACCACCTTCCAGGTGGCACGGTCGATGACGACGAGGCCGCGATTGTCCTTGATGTAAAGTCGTTTGCCGTCGGGGGAGACGACGAGATCGACGGGCCGGCCGGGAAACGCGGCGTGCTCGCCGGCGGGCCGCAACGTCTGCAAGGTGGGCGTGAGGGCCTCGCCGACGGTCGGGAAGAGCGGCAACGGGGGCGCGGCGGCAGGCGCGAAGGGCAGCCCGACGAGGCAGCCGAACAGGGCGAGGCGGCGGGGACAGATCATGGGAATGTCTCGTGGGACAGGCTTTCCAGCCTATCCTTTGGGAAGAGGACAGGCTGAAAAGCCTGTCCCACGGCGTCACTTCAACTTCGCCAGCTCGTAAACGAGGTGCTTGATGTGCCTGCGGTTCCAGGTGTAGGCGACGTGCAACTTGCCGTCGCCCGCCTGGATGATGGCCGGGTACGAGAACTCGCCCAGCGCGTCCTCCGGCGTCGCCACGGTCTTCCACGTCTTGCCGTCGTCCTTCGACCGCGCCAGGTTGAGCGGCGAGCGGCCCGCTCGGGAGTGGTTGTAGATCAGGTAGAAATCGCCGTCGGCGGCGCGCACGGCATCGATGCCGCTGCCGGGGTGGGGCAGGCTGGTGAGCTTCGCTGCCGACCACGTCTGCCCACCGTCGGCCGACTCCGCCTGGCAGATGAAGCCGATGCCGCGCGACCGGCACAGCGCCAGCACGGTGCCCCGCCGCGTCAGCAGCAGCGTCGGCTGAATCAGCCCGTGCGGCCTGCCGGGCACGGCGATGGGCCCGAAGCGGCGCCAGGTCTTGCCGTCGTCGGTCGAGCGCTCCACCCAGGCGCACCACGTCCGATAGCTCTCGACGGAGGTGCCGGCGAGGATGGCCCCGCCGGGCAACTCGATCGGCTTGTTCTTGATCGGGCCGAGGAGCCCAGCCGGCATGATCTCCGCCGCCGACCAGGTCTTGCCGTCGTCGGTGGACCGGCGCACGAAGCCGCTCCAGGTCATGGGGCTGGGCCCGGCCTTGTAGAAGAGGAAGAGCGTGCGTTTGCGGCTGCGAAACAGCACGGGGTTCCAGCACGGCTGGTTCGGCTCCTGCGCCACCACGGCGGGCGCCGACCACGCCTTACCGTCGAACGACGCCGCCCAGATCTTGACGTCGCGCGCCCCCTCGGCGCGCCCGCCAAACCACGCAGCCAGCAGCTTCCCCGGCGCCAGCTCCACCAGCGTGGCGGCGTGGCAGGACGGGAACGGGGCCTTGTCGAACACGAACATTGACGACCTCCAACTCTTCGTGGGACAGGCTTTCCAGCCTGTCCTCTTCCCAAAGGACAGGCTGGAAAGCCTGTCCCACGAGGTCATTTCCCCAGCTTCCACAACCGCACCGTGCAAACCGAGTCGCAAGACAGCGCCCGCCGCCCGTCCGCCGAGAACGCCACCCCCAGCACCGAACGTACGTGCCCGTCGAACGAGCGCATCGCGCGCCCCGTCGTCAGGTCCCACAGGCGCACCTTGAAGTCGTTCAGCCCCGCCGACAGGGCCCGTTTGCCGTCGGGCGACACGGCCGCGTCGTTGACCGCGCTGCCGTGGTTCATCTTGCGCACCTCCTTGCCGCTCTTGCCGTCCCACAGCCGCAGCGTGCCGTCGAGGCTCGCCGTCAGGAGGACGTCGCCGCCCGAGACGAAAGCGACCGCCATGACGGCGTTGGTGTGCCCCTCGAGCGCGAGGAGCTCGCGGCCGGTCTTCACGTCCCACACCCGGGCCACGAAGTCGGCGGGCGCGCCGTGATGGCCGACCAGCAGGCGCTTGCCGTCGGGCGAGAACGCCACGCAGCGCGGGTTGCCGGCGAAGCCGGTGAACTGCTTGAGCTCCTTGCCGTCCTTGACGTCCCACAGCCGCACGGTTCGGTCCAGCCCGGTCGAGGCGGCGCGCGTGCCGTCGGGAGAGAGGGCCACCCCATGGACGCCGAACTTGTGCCCGCGGAACGTCTGCACGGTCTTGAACGACGGCACCTCGACCAGATGAACGACCGCGTCGTTGGCGTGCCCCGTCAGGCAATGCTTCCCGTCGCGCGACAGGTCCAGCCCCGGCCGGGCGCCGCCCACCTCCATGACCCGGCGCACCTCCTTGCCCGTCTCCAAATCGTAGAGGATCAGCGCCCCACCCGCGGCGACCGCGTACTTCCCGTCGCGCGTAAACGCCACGCGGTTGAGCCAGTACCCGCCCCAGGGCGGCGCCACCTTGAGCTCGGCCCCGAGCCCCATCGCCCGCACCAGCCCCCACGCTTTCCCGTCGATGGCCCCGGCCACCACCATCGCCCGCAGGCGCACGTCCACGTCGGCGCCCGACGCGATCAGGTTGCGCAGCGCGGGCAGCACTTCCTCGCCGAGGGCCTCCAGCTGCTTCATCGCCGCCTTGCGCTTCGCCAGGTCGTCGTCGCCGAGCTGCTCGATCAGCTTCTCCACCTCGCCGGCGCGCCCCTCGTCGGTTCGCCCGAGCGGGGGCCGCAGGGCGAGGCAGGCGACCAGGGCGAGACACAGCGCACCGCAAGCACGACGGACAGCAGGCATGACAACCTCCAGAACCAACCTCGTCAACGCCCCGCGATGGGGGACACTCTCCACAGGCGCATGCTGCCGTCGGCGCTCGCGGACAGCACGTGCTTGCCGTCCGGCAAGAAGGCCACTTTCCAGACCGCCTGTTCGTGTCCCTCGAAGCGGCGAAGTTCCTTGCCGCTCTCGACGTCCCACAGCCGCACCGTCTTATCGTGGCTGCCCGACACGAAAGTACGGCCATCGGGCGAGAAGGCCACGCCCACGACCGGCTCGTTGTGCCCTTCGAAGCGCTTCACCTCTTTGGCGGTCGCCACGTCCCACAGGCGGATCGTCTTGTCCCAACTGGCGGACAGGGCGAGCTTGCCGTCGGGCGAACGAGCCACCATGTCCACGGCCCCCCCATGTCCGGTGAAGCGGCGCACTTCCCGCCCCGTCGCCAGGTCCCACAGGCGCAGCGACGCGTCGTGGCTGCACGACAGGACGGTCTTCCCCTTCGGGCCGAACGCAACGCCGCCGATCACCGCCGCGTGGCCACTGAAGAACTTGAGGTGCTTGCCGGTGGCAACGTCCCACAGGCGCACGGTGCCGTCCCAGCTCCCCGATAGCGCCTGTTTGCCGTCCGCCGAGATGGCCAGCCGCGAGACGTTCTGGGTGTGCCCGACGAACGACCTCAACTGCTTGCCGGTGTCGGCGTCCCACACGCGCACCACGGCCCCGTCGGAAGTCAGCAGGAGGCGGCCGTCCGGGGAGATCGCTACCGCATGAACGCCGACCAGGGCCCCGGGGAAGGCGCGCAGTTCCTTGCCCGTCGCCACGTCCCAGAGCCGCGCCGAGCGATCTTCGCTCCCGGTCACGGCACGACCTCCATTGGCGGAGACCGCCACGGACCAGACGAGGGCCGTGTGCCCCACGAAACGGCGCACCTCGCCGTGAAGTTTCTTGTCGATGGCGGCCGCGACGACCACGGCACGAAGCCGCACGTCGGGGTCGGTGGCCGACTTGACCGCCCTGTGCAGGGAAGGGAGGGCGGGCTCGCCGTGGGCCTCCAGCCGCTTCATCGCCGCCCGGCGCTTGGCGAGGTCTTCGTCGCCGAGCTGCTCGATCAACTTGCCCACCTCGCCCGGATCGGCCGGGCCGGCGGCGGCCCATAGCCCCGCCGCGAAAGTGCCGGACAGGAGCAGCGCCGCGAGCGCGCCGCGGGCGAGGCGGCGGGGGGCCCAGCCAGGAACGGGACGCATGGCCACCTCCAGTTGTGGGACGAAGACGGCCCTCATCATCCTCCCGGGCGCTGCCAGCGGCAAATGAATTTCGGGAGAGGGCCCCGCCCCCGACGCCGAGGCGACAGCCGCCTGCGCCGGAGGCCACGAGCTCGTCGCGAGGGTGAGGAACGTCTCGCTTGCTCGGGTGGGCGAGCTTCATTTCTGCCCCGGCAAGCCGATCTTCAACCCAGGCCCCCACGCGGGCGTGCCGTCCGAGGAGCCGTTATGCGTCAGACGGACCAGGCCGGTCCCGTCCACGCGAATGGCGAACAGTTCCCCGAACGGCTCATCGGTTCGAGGCAGCGAGACGGCCTCGGCGGACGTGCCCGCGTAGCCGCTGGCGAACACCACCCATTTTCCGTCCGGGGAGAAATGCGGATGATTGTGCTGGGCCCCGCCGAAGAGCTTCCGAAGCCCGGACCCGTCCGGCTTGATGAGCCAGAGGTGGAATTGCCCGTCGCGGTTGCTGGCGAAAACGATCCAGTCGCCGACCGGCGACCAGTCCCCCATGGTGTCGGTCCATTTCCCCTCGGTCAAGCGTCGGATGCCGCTGCCGTCTCGATTGGCGACGTACAAGTTCTTCGATCCGCTCCTTCCGGAGCGAAAGACGAACCGTTTGCCATCGGGCGCGAAAGACACCCAGCCGTTGTTGCTGCTGTCGGCGATGAGGGTTTTCAGCCCCGAACCGTCGGGCCGGATCGTCGCAACGTCGATCTTGGTTTTCGGGCCGCGGAAATAGCCGCCGCGCGAAAACGCGAGGACGTCTCCCGAGGGCGCCCACGACAGACTGAAAAGGTCGGTCTTGCCGGACCAGGCCCGCTTGTGGCCGGTGCCGTCGCGGTTCACGATCGCAATCGAGCGACGGCCGGCGTCGAAGATGCCATCGATGAACGCGATGCGCTTGCCGTCGGGAGAGAACGCCGGAAACATCCCATCGACGATGCGGAGCATCTGCAAATCGGTGCCTGGCGGTGCCCCCCACGACTCCGTTCTGCGGCCAGCCAGGCCAGGCGTGACCTTGTGATAGAACACGGGGGCGCCATCCGGCGACAGCGACGGGCCCCAGTGATCGGTCTTGTCCTCGGTGACCGGGCTGAGCTTCCCGGTTGCCAGGTCGAGCAGCTCGACTTGCCTGCCGTTCGGGCGGAACACCGCGACGGCCAGCCGATCGGGCACGGCCGAGCCTGCGGGAGTGCAGACGTCGAGGTCGGGAGGCGTGAGCCGTTTCAGGCCGCTGCCGTCGAGGCGAACTTGCCACGTCCCCCAATGCCCGTTGTGGTGTTTGTGGAAGTAGAGCCATTCCCGGCTGCCGTTGAAGGCAGGCCAGCCCCCGTCCTTGACGACGGCCCGCCGAGCGGAACCATCCGGCTTCATGACGCAGACCCCCTGGCCAGGCGACACGAAGGCGATGTGGTCGTTGCGCGGCGACCAGGCCGGCGAATAGTCGGTCACTCCGGGAGGCGAGAGCCGCTTCACCCCCGAACCATCCGCGTTCATGAGGTAGAGGGCGTTCCAGCTCTGCCCGGGCTTGCCGGACGGCTGACGGGTGCTCGTGAACACCAACTGCTTGCCATTGGGAGACCAGCTCGGGCGATCGTTCAGCGCGAAATGGTTCGTCAGCCGTTTCTGATCGGAACCGTCCGGGCTCATGGAGTAGATCTCCACGTTGCCGTCGCGTTCCGAGACGAAGGCGACGCGTTTCCCATCGGGAGAAACGGCCGCGTTGAAGTCGAGCGCGGGGTGGTCGGTCAACTTCGTGGCCTTGCGAATCTTCACGTCGGCGACGTAGACGTCCCAGCCGCGCGGCGCCTGGGAGGCAAAGGCGATGGTCCCGCGCGGCCTGTCCGCGGCGGGCTTGCCCGGTTCTTTCTCGACGGAAAGCGCGGCGCCTGTCGTGCCGATGCCCAGGATGGCCAGGATCGAGAGCCGAAGGGAGGTCATGGCAATTGTCCTCACACGAATGGAGGCTCAGTCTGCTACCGCTTTTCGGTAGCCAGTTCCTTCGCTCGCCAGGGGCTACAACGGGATGCCCGCCGGATGCTCGATGAACAACAGCCCTTCGTCGTACTGCTTCCGGGTGATGATTTCTTCGCGGAGTTGCCAATCCAGCGCCCGTCGGACGTCGTTCTCGTCAAGACTGCACCACTCCCACATCATCTTGTCGTAATTCAACCAGCCCGCGGTCCTCCACGCAAAGCGCCGCATCGCGTCAATCTGCTCGAAGCGGAAGCCACGGCGCCCGAGCTCCGCAACGACGTCGTCATACCAGTCGGTGGCATGCTGGGTATCGAGAACCTCCTCGCAAATGAGCGCCCACGAAGAGCACTTCTCCCAGTGCGCCTTGTTTTGCGGCCGTGCCGAGCCGTTCTGTGTGCGAATCCGGGCCTCCGTCAACGGGCCCGACTCCAGCACACGATCGACGAATTCTGGCGCGATAATGACCATAGACGAACCAACGTCTTCTGGACGGCAAACGCTCGAATCCGTTGCCGGGCCGTCTGGAGCGACAGGAAACGCCCGAAGCCAGAACCTCGGTCCGGTCAACTGCATCCATTCGTTCGAGTTCTTGCACCCCGACCCGAGCCGAGCCGCGTGCCCTTCGGTTTTCCGGACGGGGGGATCAGTCCTCCGTCTCGTCCCCGGCCTCGTCGGGCCCCTCCTCTTCGTCTTCCTCTTCCGACGTTCCGCCGAGGATGGCGTCGAACGCATGCCGCATCACCCACGCCTGGCGCGCCACGTCCGGGATGACCGAGGCCTCCTCCAGGGCCTTGCGGAGACGGTCTTTGACCTCGTTGGGGACGGTGGCGCTGTGGACGAGGAGGCGGGCCGTGCAGGCGTAGACCTCGTAACACCCGCGGCTATCCCCCAGGTTGAAGGCAGGGGCCCCGATCTGAATGGCCATGGCCAATAGCTGCCGGACCTCACCCAGAGCCAGCGGAGGCCCGGACGCTCCGCCGATTCCCAGGACGGCGTCGAAGCCATGCCGCATCGCCCACGCCTTCTTGTCGGGGCCCGCGAGCGTCGCGCACTCGTCGAGGGCCTCGCGCAGGCGCGTCTGGGCGGGGCCCGGCGCGGGCAGGGCCGCCAGGATCATCCGGGCCGTGCAGGAGTAGACGTCGTAACAGCCCTGGCGGTCGCCGAGGTTGTACGCCGGCGCGCCAATGGAGATGGCCATCTCGATGAACCGCTGGGCGACCGCCAGCGGGCCGTCCGGGAGCGGCGCGGGCTCGCCGTCGGGGAGCAGGGAGTCGAACGCCTCGCGCAGAACGGCGGCGCGGTCGGCGGGATCGGACCGGGCCTCGGCCTCGTCGAGGGCGCGCTCCAGACGGAAGTCGGCGACCTCGCTGAGGCCGCGCACCCTGCGGGCCAGCCGGGCGGCACAGGCGTAGAGGTCGTGGGCGCCGGCGGGGTCGCCTGCGGCCGCCCGGTCGCCCAGTTCGACGGCGGCCAGGAGGAACGGGAGTGCGGGGCCAAGGAGGTCGGGCTCGTCGCCGGCAGACGCCATGGGGCACCTCGGGAAACAGGGGATGGCCGCCGCTCATTGACCTCGACCTCACAAGGTCGAAGGGCCTGCTCCGTTGCCGGAGCAGTCGAGCAACATTATACGCCAACGAAGAGGGAGCGGCCTCGGCCGGTTCCAGCGAGGACGTCCAAGGCGTGACGAACCTGGGCAAGCCAGCGGTCGAGGTTGGCCAGGACAGTAGCTGGTTAGGCAGGTTGCGAAAGGACAGCCTGTTTTCCTCCCCTCGCCCCTGTACTCCGGGGAGAGGGGTTGAGGGGCGGCTGGGATGGCCGCGTTTAGCATGCGAAACCGCGAAAGCCCCTCACCCCACCCCCTCTCCCCGAGTAGAGGGAGAGGGGCGTCGCGCTGGAGTGCTACGATGAAACTGGCTGGCGAGAAGGCAAATACGACCACCACGCACCGGGCCCCACGCGCAGATACCTCTCGTAGGGCGTAAACAATTCCCAGTCGGCAATCCCGTTCTCTTCAAGGATGAGTGCGTCCACCGATTCTGGGGCAATCAGGATCGACGAACCATCCGAGAGATAAAGCGAAAGCCCATGCCCGAATACGGGGGCGCCAGGAGAGGCTCCGGGCAGCGGGAAACCGAACGGAACGGTGCTAGCTGCGACGATTCGCGCACCGCGCCGAACGACCTCGGATTTTTCCAATGCTTCCTTGGACAGAAGCTCGAGCCCTGAGGAATTGTCCAACTCGGCGTCCTTGGCCCCGAGAACCACGGCAGGGGGGAGCTCCGACCGAAGGAACCAACGGGAGGCCCGAGTGCCCAGGATGTACGAGCCCTTGACAAGGTGCTTCAACTTCTGGGTGGAGTAAGGACGAGGTTGGCCAAAATGAAGAGAGAGCTCATCCCCGTGGGAGAAGCGGAAATGGAGAAACGGCTGGCCGACGAGTTGCTGCAAATACGTTTGTATACTTCACGCGGCGATGAGTGACACATTCTCAAAGGTCTGGAAGTTGTGGGTGAGAAGGGTGTCCATAGCGGCCTTGTGCTTGGAAGGGAGATCGTTGAGGCACTGCTGGATAGCGGTGTGGAATTTGTCGTAGTT